>CAYNNT010000050.1:0-20439 GCA_964398675.1 uncultured Brevundimonas sp. | reverse complement strand
CCCCGGCCGGCGGCATGAGGGTTTCGAAGGGTTTGCGAAAACGACAGCGGACACACACCTGGGTTCCAGGCTGACTGCGGCTGTCGACGAACAGATGCCCTTTCAGCAGGCATTTCATAGACTTGAGCATTGCGTGGTCCGTGCGGAGTGGGCACATCCGGGTAAGGCGAACAATGTTCCACATTTTGCTGCAGTGCAAGAACAAAGGACCCGGGCGACCGGTATCGTCGGCCGCAGATGACGCGGCGCAGAGGCGGCGGGAATGCCCCGGTTCAGGCGATGGGCGAGTCGGCTGACAGGCCGTCAGGATTGGTGCTAACGTTGTTCGGTCGAACCTTCGCAAGAAGGCCGACGGGGGAAGCGGGGGCCTTTTGACAACGACGACGATCAGCGTGGGTCGTATCCGCCCGGTTGCGGTCTGGGCGAGCGTTGTCCTGTTCCTGGCGCTCTGCGTCGGGATTGGCGCGGTCCTGCCGACGCGGGCGTCCGCAAGCCAGATGTCGTCGCCGGGCGTCCACGAGGGCGTGGCCTCGTGCGCCGGCTCGACCTGCCACGGCCGTCAGGCGCCTGACGGGGCCGTCGTGCGACAGAACGAGCTGGTCAGTTGGCAGGATCCCACCGGTCCCGGCGGATCGCACAGTCGCGCCTGGCGGACCCTGACCTATCCGCGCGCCCAGGCGATTACCCGCCGGCTGGGTCTGGGGCCTGCCCAGAACGCCCCGGCCTGTCTGGGATGCCACGCCGAGCCCGCTGCGGCCCGGGGCGCCCGGTTCCAGGTGTCCGACGGCGTCGGCTGCGAGGGCTGTCACGGTCCCTCCGGCGGCTGGATCGCCAGCCACTACACCGTCGGCGTCAGCCATGCCGCCAATGTGGCGCAGGGCATGACCCCGCTCGAGGATCCGGTCGTCCGGGCCAATGTCTGCCTCGATTGTCACTGGGGCAGCGACAGGCCGAACCAGTTCGTGACCCACGAGATGATGAGCGCCGGCCATCCGCGCCTGTCCTTCGAGCTGGAGCTGTTCACCGCCTTCCAGCAGCACCACGACGTCGATGCCGACTATGTGCAGCGCAAGGCGACCATGGACTCCGCGCGGCTGTGGGCGATCGGCCAGGCCGTCGCCCTGCAACGTATTCTGACCGTCTATGGCGATGCCGGCCGGGCCGGGAGCGGCGCCTTCCCCGAGTTCTATTTCTTTGACTGCCACAGCTGCCACCGGCCGATTTCGGACGAGCCGAACGCGCCGCTTCTGGTGGAGGCCAATCCGGGGCGGCCGATCCCCGCGGGCATGCCGCCGTTCAACGACGAGAACATGATCATGTTGGCGGCCGCCGCCCGGACCGCGCCGGAAGCGCTGGCCCAGCGGTTCCAGATCGACTCACGCGCCTTCCACCAGGCCCTGGGTTCCGACCGCGCCGGAGCGGTCGAGGCCGCTCGCCGGCTGGCCGGAACGGCGGGTCAGCTGTCCGCGAGTTTCGCCTCCAGCCCGTTCAGCCGCGCCGACACCTTCGCCATCCTCGAGGACGTACTGGGGGAGGCGCTGGCGCCGCGGTACACCGACTATTCCGGCGGGGCCCAGGCGGTCATGGCCGTCGATACCCTGCTGAACGCCCTGGTCGCCCAGGGCGAGATCGACGCGGGCGCGGTGCGGGCGATGCGGCCCGAGATCGACCGCGCCTACGCCGCCGTTCGCGATCCCAACCGCTATCGGCCCCAGGAATTCCGTCGCGCCATGGGCGGCGTCGCGACGGCCGTGAGGCGGGCGCGATGACGGGGCGGGCGAGGGGGCTCATTCTGGCGGCTGTCGCCGGCGTCCTGCTCGCCGGCTGCGGCGGCGGCGGGTCGTCCAGCGGCGGCGGCGGCGGCGGAGGCGGAGGCGGCGGCGGCGGCGGGAGCGGCGGCGCCCTGTACGCCGTCCCTGCGGCCGAGTCGCTGTCGGTGGCGGATGTTGAAGGCGTGCTGGCGCGCGCCGTGGCCGAGGCCCGCGCGCGCTCCCGACCGGCCGTGATCGCCGTGACCGACCGGGTCGGCAATGTGCTGGCGGTCTATTCCATGACCGGCGCGCCGGCGACCGTGACCCTGCGGTCGGGGACGATGATCAATGTCGACCTGCAGGGCGTGGTCACGCCGGCGGCGGCGGCGGCGATCGCCAAGGCGGTCACGGGGGCCTACCTTTCGTCCGGGGGCAACGCCTTTTCCAGCCGCACCGCCAGCATGATCGTGCAGCAGCATTTCCCGCCCGCGCCCTCGACCGTCGGCCTGGAAAGCGGCCCGCTGTTCGGGGTGCAGTTCAGCCAGCTGCCCTGTTCGGACATTTCCAGCCGCTTCGTCGCGGGAGGCGGACCGTCGGCCCTGATCGGACCCAAGCGGTCGCCGCTGGGCCTCGCAGCCGATCCCGGTGGCTTTCCGCTGTACAAGAACGGGGTTCTGGTCGGTGGCGTCGGGGTGATCGCCGAAGGCGATTATGGCTTTGATACCAATGTTCTGGATGTCGATGCTGACGTCGAGGAGCACATTGCTTTCGCCGCCGGAACGGGACTGGCTCCGTCGGTGGACATCCAGGCCGACCGCGTGGCGGTGGACGGCACGACCCTGCGCTACAGCGACGCCGCCGCCGCGACCCTGATGAGCACCCCCGCCTCGGCGCCGGCCTTCTCGAGCCTGCCGGTGGGGACCGGGGCGTTCACCCCCGTGCCCGGCTATTTCGCCGGCCCCGGCGCCATCGCCGGTCAGGCCTACGGGACCGAGGCCTCGGGCGTGCGCAAGGCGACGACGGGCGAGTTCAACAATGTCGACGCCTTCATCCTGACCGATGGGTCGGGCGTCCCCCGCTATCCGGTGCAGGGCGGCACGGATGTGGGCTCGGTCGGCGCGCCGCTGACCGCGGCCGAGACGCGCGTCGTGCTGGAAGAGGCCTTCACCATCATGAGCCGGGCGCGGGCGCAGATCCGCCGTCCGCTGGACAGCCGCGCCCAGGTCTCGATAGCGGTGGTCGATACGCATGGCGTGACGCTGGGGCTGGTCCGGTCGCCCGATGCGCCCCTGTTCGGCATCGATGTCGCCGTGCAGAAGGCCCGCACCGCCAGCTTCCTGTCGAACGCGGCGGCCGGGTCCGACCTGGCGGGTGATCCGTCGGCGGATGTCAGGGCCTTTGTCGGGGACACGCGCGCCTTCCTGTCCATGCCCGCGGCCCTGACGGGGCAGACGGCGTTCAGCGTGCGCGCCGTCGGCAACCTGGCCCGGCCCTATTTCCCGGACGGCGAGGTCGGTCCGACCCATGGCCCGCTGTCTCGCCCGATCGGTCTCTGGAGCCCCTTCTCGACGGGCCTGCAGACGGCATTGGTCCTGACCAACCTGGGCCAGCACGTAGGGTTCGTCAGCGGACTGGGCCCGGACACCGTCGCGCGTTGCACGGCCCTGCCTGACGCAGCGCCCGGCCGGAACCGGCTGCAGAACGGCCTGCAGATCTTCCCGGGCGGTGTGCCCATCTATCGCGGGACCCAGCTCATCGGGGCGATCGGCGTGTCCGGCGACGGCATCGATCAGGACGACATGATCTCCTTCCTGGGCCTCCAGAACGCCGCACTGCGGATCGGCGGCATCAGCCAGGCGCCGACCACGATCCGGTCAGACCAGATCGTCGTCACCCATCCCGGCGGCTCGACCCGGCTGCGCTATGTCAGCTGTCCGTTCGCGCCCTTCCTGGATTCCTCGCAACAGAATGTCTGCAGTGCGCCGTGATGAAGGTGGCATGGCCCGCCCTGATCGTTGTGAGCCTGGGGTGCCTCTCGGCATCCGAAGCCGCTGCGCAAGGCCTGCCGCTGGTCATCCAGCCCGCCGTCCCCCAGCCGTCCCGGGAAGTTGAACCGTCGCAGCAGGTCGACCCCGACGCGCCGATCCGCCGCCGTCCGGGGCGGGTTGAAAACTATCCCGAGGCCATCATCCAGGCCAATCCCGGCGCGGTGCGCGCACCGCCGCCCGAGGCCTTTCCGACGGACCACCTGCCGCTTCCCGACCGCTGGCGGGTGATCGAGGCGGTCGGTGTCAACGAGCGCTGGTTCGATCCGTATAACCAGAACACGCTCAAGGGCGACCGCCCGCTGCCTGGCCATGAGAACCTGTTCGTTGTCGTCGCCGGCGTTTCTGACACGGTGATCGAGCCGCGTTCGCTGCCGCTGCCGGTCGGGGTCCAGACGACGCAGGATCCGAACAGTCTGGACGTTTTCGGACGCTCGAACAGCCTGATCCTGTCCCAGACACTTGTCGCTTCGGTGGCCCTGATCGAGGGATCGACGGCGTTCAAACCGCCGGATTTCGAGGCGCGCCTGACCCTGGCGTTCAACTACAGCGATGTCAGCGTGCCAGAGCGGCGCATCCTGTCAGTGCGGCCCTCGAAGGGGCCGGACCGGCAGGATTCCTTCCTTGGCGTGCAGGAAGCATTCCTCGACTATCACCTGAGGAATGTCTCCAAACGCTATGATTTTGATTCAGTTCGTGTCGGCATCCAGCCCTTCACCTCGGACTTCCGCGGCTTCCTGTTCCAGGACAACCAACTGGGCGTGCGGCTGTTCGGGAACCGTGACAACAACCGCTACCAGTACAATCTGGGCCTCTTCCTGCGACTTGAGAAGGACACCAACTCCGGCCTGAACGACATCACCCAGCCGATCCGCGACGACCAGGTCCTGGTCGCCAACCTGTACCGGCAGGACCTGCCGGTTCCCGGAATGACCTCGCAGTGGACGGTGATCTACAACCGCAATCGCGAGCGGGGCGACATCCATATCGACGACAACGGCTTCCCGGCGCGGCCGGCGCTGCTCGGCGACCTGCGGGGGCGGGACTATGACGTCGTCTATCTGGGCTACAACGCCGACGGCCGTATCGGGCGGATCAATCTGACGGCCTCGGCCTATGCGGCCCTCGGCGAGGACCGGAACAGCATATTCACCGGCCGGCCGGCGGACATCCGGGCCTGGTTCCTGGCGGTCGAGCCCTCGATCGATTTCGACTGGATGCGATTCCGCGCCTCCGGCCTGTACGCCTCGGGCGACACGGACCCCTATGACGATGTCGAGGAGGGGTTCGACTCCATCTTCGAGAACCCGCAGTTCGCCGGCGCGGACACCAGCTACTGGATCCGGCAGTCGATTCCCTTCGCCGGCGGAGGCCGCGCCATCGGGGTGAACGGCCGCAACGGCGTGCTCAACTCGCTGCGCTCGTCGAAGGAGGAGGGGCAGTCCAATTTCAACAACCCCGGCACCGTGCTGCTCGGGTTCGGGACCGATCTTGACCTGACTCCCCAGCTGCGGGTCAGCGCCAACGCCAATCACCTGTGGTTCGCGGACACGGCGGTGGTCCAGGCGCTGCGTCAGGAGGGCTCGATTCCGAAGGAGCTGGGCTTTGACGTGTCGGTCTCGGCGATCTGGCGGCCGATGATGACGCAGAATGTGGTCCTGAGGGCCTCGGCGGCCGTGTTCGAGCCCGGCGACGGCTTCGGCGACCTGTTCCAGGCGACGAATCGGGACGATCGCTTCTATTCCGTTCTATTGAACGCTGTTCTTAGTTTCTGAGGGGCGCATGGGGACCTGGGGGGGCAAGCGGTGGGTGATCGGGGCGGTGTCCGCCCTGATGCTCGTTGTCGCCGGTTCCCCGGCCACCGTGGTCGCTGAAGACGAGGAGGCGCCCGTCGCGCGCGTCTATGTCGCCGCCCCGCCCGCGCCGCTCAACCAGACCCCCGAACAGGCCGCCGCCAAGAGTGCCGGCTGCGTGAGCTGTCACAGCCCCGTGGACGCCGCGAGCATGCATGTCTCGCCCGCTGTCGTTCTGGGCTGCGTTGACTGCCATGGCGGCGACGCCACGGCGATGGCTCCGGCAAGGTTTGCCAGAGACACTAGTGAATACAATGCTGTACGTGACAAGGCTCACGTTTTGCCTCGCTATCCCGGCAGCTGGCATTTCCCCAGTTCGGCCAACCCGGAGCGGACCTACACCCTGCTGAACCGCGAGGCCCCGGAGTTCATTCGGTTCGTAAATCCGGGGGATTACCGGGTTTCTCGTCAGTCATGTGGCAACTGTCACATGGAACTGATTGAAAGAGCAGAACGATCTCTGATGGCGACCGGGGCGATGTTCTTCGGCGGCGCCTCGTACAACAACGGCATCCTGCCCTACAAAAACTACATCATCGGCGAGGCCTACACGCCCGAAGGCGAGCCGGCGCGACTGCTTTCGCCCGGCACGCCGCCCGGGACGGTGACGCTGGACGAGCAGCGGCGCGGCGCCCTTCCGGTCCTCTATCCGATCCCGACCTGGCAGGTGACGCCGCCCGGCGACATCTTCCGGGTGTTTGAACGCGGCGGGCGCAACATCGCCACCCAGTTCCCCGAAATCGGCCTGCCCAGTCCGACGGGCCTGCTGCAACGGCTGGAGGAGCCCGGCCGCCCGGACTTCCGTCAGTCGTCGCGCGGGCCGGGCACCGGCCTGCGCATCGCCGTGCCGGTGCTGAACATCCACAAGACCCGGCTGAACGACCCCTACACCTGGTTCATGGGCACCAATGACCAGCCGGGCGACTATCGCTCCTCAGGCTGCACCTCCTGCCATGTGGTCTATGCCAACGACCGCGAGCCGCGGCACAGCCTGGGCTATTCGCAGTTCGGACGGGACGGCCAGACGGCGACGGCGGACCCGACCATCAATCGCGAGGAATCGGGCCATCCGATCCGCCATGCCTTCACCCGCGCCATCCCGACGTCCCAGTGCATGAACTGCCACATGCACCAGCCGAACATGTTCCTGAACAGCTACCTCGGCTACACCATGTGGGACTATGAGTCCGACGCGCCGACCATGTGGCCGGAGCGGCAGCGCTACCCGACCGCCGAGGAGATCCGGGCGGTTCTGGATCGCAATCCCGAGGGCGCCGCGCCGCGCGGGAACTGGGCCGATCTGGACTTCCTGCGCGCGGTCAACGACCTGAACCCGACCCTGCGCGACACCCAGTTCGCCGACTATCACGGCCACGGCTGGAATTTCCGCGGCGTGTTCAAACGCGATCGCGAAGGCAATCTGCTGGACGCCGATGGAGCCATCGTCTCGCCTGACGATCCCGAGCGCTGGCGCCGGGAAGGGGAGGGCCAGTTCGTCCCGCCGGGGACCAATCCGGGCCGCACGGTCCACATGATGGACATTCACGCCGAGAAGGGACTGCAGTGCGCCGACTGCCACTTCTCGCAGGACAGCCACGGCTCGGGCCTGATCATGGGCGAGGTGGCCGCGGCCGTGGAGATCGGCTGCAAGGACTGCCACGGCTCGTCGCGCGCATATCCGACGCTGCGGACCTCGGGGCCGGCGGCGCCGCCCGAGGGCACGGACCTGACCCTGCTGCGGAATTCCGACGGCCAGCGGCGCTTCGAATGGATCGAGCGCGATAACCGGCGGGTGCTGATCCAGCGCTCGATCGTCGATCCGACCCTGGAGTGGGAAGTGGCGCTGGTGCGGGATTCGGTTGATCGCGACAGCCCCCGGTTCAATCCGGCCGCGGCGCGGGCCAAGCTGATGTCGGTCTCGCGACCCGGGCAGGCCAATTTCTCCTGGGGTCCCGGCGTCGCGACGACGGATCTGGCGCATGATGACGAGGAGATGGCCTGCTACAGCTGCCATACGTCATGGACGCCGTCCTGTGGCGGCTGCCACCTTCCGGTCGAGGCCAACTGGCAGGCCGAGAGCCACCGGGCCGAGGGCGGCACGACCCGCAACTATGCGACCTACAATCCGCAGGTGGCGCGCGACGATATGTTCCAGCTCGGCCGCCACGGAACCGCGCGCGGCGGGGTGATCGCCCCGGCCCGCTCGTCGTCGGCCCTGGTCCTGTCCTCGACCAATATCAACCGCGAGCGGATCTATGTGCAGCAGCCGCCGATCTCGGCGGTCGGCTTCTCCAGCCAAGCCTTCGCACCGCATTTCCCGCATACGGTCCGCCGCACCGAGACCAAGACCTGCACCGACTGTCACGTCTCCGAAGCGGAGGATAACAACGCCATTATGGCCCAGCTGCTGATGCTGGGGACCAACTCGGTCAATTTCGTCGGCATGAATGCCTGGGTCGGGCTGGCGTCCGGCATCGAGGCGGTGCGGGTGACCGAATGGGATGAACCCCAGGCGGTGTTCGGCTCCTATCTGCAGCGCTATGCCTATCCCGACTTCTTCGCCCAGCACGTCGAGCGCAACGGGCGCGAACTGGTCAACTGGACGCGTGGCCAGGCCTTCGACCCGGAGGCCGGCGGCAGCGGGGATACCCGACCCGTCGAGGAGATCGCCAACACCCTGCAGGGCACCGGCGGGGAAGCCCGCTGCCTGCAGGTGCGCGGGGAATACATGTTCGTGGCCGAGGGCCGCGGCGGGTTCCGCGTCTATGACGTGGCCGCGATCGGCAACAAGGGCGTCTCGGACCGGATCCTGACGGCGCCCTTCTCGCCGCTGGGCAATGACACCCATGTGGCCTCCGGCAACGCCACCTGCATGGCCCTGCCGACCAACCAGCCGATCGCGCCGACGCGCAACACCGCGGAGATGCGGACCGCCAATCACGAACAGGCCTTCCACCCGATCTACAGCTACGCCGTCGTCACCGACGCGCGCGAGGGGCTGATCCTCGTCAATGTCGACACCCTCGCCGACGGCGATCCGCGCAACAACAACCTGCGCCGCGCCGTGACCTGGAACCCGGGCGGGGTGCTGGACGGCGCACGGCACATCACGCTGGCCGGTCATATCGCCTATATCGCCGCCCGCGCCGGTCTGGTGGTGGTTGATCTGGATGACCCGCTGCGGCCTCGCCATGTCACCACTGTGCGGCTGGACGACGTCAGGGCCTCCGCGCTGCAGTTCCGCTATCTGTTCGTCACGGACGCCCAGGGCATGCGGGTTCTGGATGTGACGAAGCTGGACGACCCGCGCGCCATCGAGGGCGCCGTCGTGCCGCTGGGCGATGCGCGCCGCCTCTATGTCGCGCGGACCTATGCCTATGTGGCCGCCAAGGGCGAGGGTCTGGTGATCATCAATGTGACCAACCCGCGCCAGCCCCGCCTGCAGCAGCGCGTGACCTTCGACGGGCGGCTGAACGACGCCGAGGACGTGGTGGTGGCCTCCACCAACGCCTCGCTGTTCGCCTATGTCGCCGACGGCCGCAACGGGCTGAAGGTGCTGCAACTGACCAGCCCGGCCAGCCAGCGGAATTTCTACGGCTTCTCGCCGGAGCCGCGTCCGGAGCTGATCGCCTGGGCGCGGACGCCGTCGCCGGCCCTGGCCCTGTCCAAGGGGCTGGACCGCGACCGCGGCGTGGACGAGACGGGGCACCAGATCGCCATCTTCGGCCGTCTCGGCTCACGACCGTTCAACAGGACCGAGATGGAGCGGCTGTTCCTCGACTATCGCGGCGAGGTGTACCGGGTCAGCGACCGGCCGTCGCTCGACGGCTGGCTGGCGGCCGCAGGCGGGCAGTAGCCGGTCGGCTAGTGGTGGTGCGGTCCTGCCGTCCCGGCGCGTTCCTGCGCGAGATGCTTCATGAAGGCCTGCATCTTGTGCGTATAGCGGGCGAGGATCTTGTAGCGCTGGACCGCCGTGAAATGGCTGACCAGACCGCGGCCGTTCCAGCGGTGAATGCCGAACGACGGCGGGGCCTCGGCGATCATCGGCCGCTTGTCCGGACGGTCCAGGTTCATCGGCTTGAGGTCCAGCACCACCTGCGGGGCCGTGGAAGGACAGACCGTCAGGGTCGTGCCGGCCCATGAGGTGACGATGGTGCGGTGGACGTGGCCGCACAGGGCGCCGACGACCTGGCCGTGGCGCGAGACCACGTCGGTGAACCGCTGCACCCAGGGTTCGGCCGGGCCGATCGTCATCCACTCGATGCCGGTGTCGATGGGCGGGTGATGCAGGACCAGCAGGGTCGGCCGGTGCGGCGCCTCGGCCAGACGGGCCTCCAGCCAGGCCGCCCGCTTCTCGCAGAAGCCGCCGCCATGGCGGCCTTCCTCCAGCGTGTCCACGACCACGATCCGCAGGGGATGGTCATCGACCACATACTGGATGAAGCCGTCCTCCTGTGCCGTATCGGGGAAGACCTGACTGAAGTTGGCTCGCGTATCATGGTTTCCCATGCACATCAGGATTGGCAGGGCAAGTTGTTGGATTTCCTGACGAAACCACTCGTATGACGCCACGTCGCCCTTGTCGGCGATGTCGCCGGTGATCACGATCAGATCGGGCTTCGGCTCAAGCTTTTTCACCGCCTGGACCGTCTGGCGGAAACGCTTCTTGTTCATCTCGAACCGGCTCTTCTGATCGAAGCCGATATGGATGTCGGTGATCTGAACGATCAACATGACGCTGTTCCCCCGTTCAAAGTCATGTCGCCTCTATTTCTCCAGCGCCTGGCTGATCCCGTCCCAGTCGTCGGCGGGCGGGGTCTGGCGGAAGTCCGCAACCCGGGTGGCGTATACCGTCGCCACGCCTTCCAGACCGGCCAGCGTGTCCGCGCCCCGCAGTTTCTCCAGCGCGGCCTCGGCGCCGCCCCAGTCACGGGATCGATACGCCTCGAGGACCGCGGCCATCCGGGCCGCGGTTTCGACGAAGGCCGGGTCGGACGACATCTCCGGCGGGCCCATGAGGGCGAAGATCCGCTCGGGCGCGTCGCGGCCGACGACGCGGATGAGGTCCAGTTCGATGAGGGCGAAGTCGGGCAGGCGGGCGGCGAGGTCTTCGCCGACCAGAATGTCCACTGCATAGGCCTTGGTCAGGCTCTCCAGTCGGGAGGCCAGGTTCACCGTATCGCCGATCAGCGAATAGCTGAGGCGCTGGCGCGAACCCATGTTGCCGACGCAGCACGGGCCGGTGTTCAGGCCGATGCCGATCGCCACCTGGCCCGGCCAGGCCGGATCACGGGCGCTTTCGGCGTTCAGGCGCTTCAGCGTCCCGAGCATTTCCAGCGCCGCATACGCCGCGTTCCGCTCGTGCTCGGGATCGTCCAGCGGCGCGTTCCAGAAGGCGAGGACGGCGTCGCCGATGTATTTGTCGATCGTGGCCTTGCGCGCCAGAAGCACGTCCGTCATCGGCGTCAGCAGATTGATCAGGAACCCGATCAGTTCCTGCGGACCGAAGCGCTCGGAAATGCGCGAGAAGCCCCGGACGTCGCTGAACAGAACCGTCATCTCACGGACCTCGCCGCCGAGCTCCAGCTGGCCGGGATCGCGCGCGATGCGGTCGACGAGTTCGGGCGACAGATAGCGGTCGAAGGCGTTGTGGATGTGACTTCGCGCCCGTTCCTCCCGGTAGAAGGAGACCGCGGTGATGGCGATATAGACCGAGACCACCCCCAGCGCCGGGAAGATGGGTTCCAGCAGCAGGCCGCTGTTCCTGAAGGCGAACCACGACCCCGCCAGCACGCCGCCGAGGGCGAGCATGGCCAGGACGCCGCCGCGCAGGGCGCCGAGCGCCGGCGCCGACAGCGCGATCAGCAGGCAGAGCGCCACCATCAGCATCCGCTCAGCGCCCGGAGCCCAGTCGGGCCGGGTGAGGAATTTGCCGAGGATCATCTGCTCGGCGGCCTGGGCGTGGATGACCACGCCGAGTTCACCGGCCTGGGTCGGGGTCGAGCGTATGTCGCGCAGGCCGATCGCGCCGGTGCCGATGAAGACGATCTGACCCTCGAACAGCCGGCGCATCTCCGCTTCCGGCAGGTCCCCCTGAAGGATCCGCCAGGCGGGCACGATCCGCTCCGGATGGGGGGCTGTGTAGTGCATCCACAGTTCGCCGACGTCGGTGGTCGGAACCTGCAGGTCCCCGGTCTTGACGGCGAGCACGGTGGTGACCGGGCCGCCGCCCCATTCACCGCTGCCGTCGCTGCTGCGGACCAGAACGGCGCCCGCGCCCTGGGCGACCCTGAGCGCTTCCAGCGAGAGCGAGGGAACGATCTGGCCGTCGAGATTGGCGATGAGCGGCACCGCGCGGATGATGTCGTCCCGGCCGGCGTCCAGGCTGACAGACCCTGCTCCGGCCGCGCGATCGCCGATCACCGGCAGGCTGACGATGGCGCCATTGTACTCCCGCAGCACGCCCAGCGGCGGCGTTCCCGAAACGGCGACGCCCGCGTGCTCGGCCGGCCGCGCGGTGTTCGCCTCCTCCGTGAGGAAATAGCCGGTGACGGTGGGGCCGCGTCCCATGGCCTGACCCAGCAGTTCGTCATGATCGGTCATGGCGGCGATTTCGGCGTAGTCGCCCCGCGCCTCGGGGTTCTGCCGCAACAGCTCCACGGCGCGGGCCGGCGAGGTCCGGTCCGGTTCGGAGAAGACGACGTCGAAGGCGATGGCCGCCGCGCCGGCCTCGGTGAGGGCGTCCGTCAGACGGACAATGTCCGTGCGCGGCCATGGCCACTGGCCGAGGCGGCGGATGCTCTCATCATCGATGTCGACGACCCGGACCCCGGCGTCCTCATAGGGGCGCGGATACGCGCGCTGGTAGGTGTCGAACACCAGATTGCTGATGCTTCCGACGAATGGCGGCTGGAAGATGTGGAGGATAAGCAGCAGCAGGGCCATGGCCAGGCCGGGTCCGGCCGTCGCGATGTAGCGCGTAAGCGAAAGACTGGAGCGCGCGAGGCGCGACCCGATTTCCTTCAGTCGCTCCGTCTCAGGCTGCGCCCCCATGCGTCCGCCCCACCCAAAAAAGCACTGTTCGATTAGGTCATGCGCTTCTCGCGGAACGATGTTAGCCTGATCGCTCCGCAGTTCGGGGATAGACTATCCCGGGCAATCTGCAAGCGGTTGGGGGATTACATGAAGCGTCCAGAGTATCGTTCCGCCTCGATTTTTCGGGCCGGCTTGTTGGTTTCGGCCGTGGTGGGTCTGTCTGCGGCGACGGTCGGGGTTGCGGCGGCGCAGGACTTTGACGCCGTGCTGGCGGCCCCGGACGATATCGACCTCAATCTCGAATTCGCGAGGCGTGCGGCGGATGCCGGTGACCTCAACGGGGCGGCCGGCGCCCTGGAGCGTGTGCTGATCGCGGATCCGAACCGGCACGGCGCCCGGTTGATGTACGCCGCCGTCCTGTTCCGGCTCGACGATTTGCAGGGCGCGCGGGACCAGCTCGACCTGCTGGAGCCGGTGACGCTGACGCCCCTGCAGAGGGCAGAGGCGACCCGCTATCGCGCGCGCATCGAACGCAGCCGGTCAACGACCCGGTTCAGCGGCAGCGTATCGGCCGCGGTCACCTATGAAGAGGACGCGGCGGGGGCGCTGACGACCCAGTTCGACTCCATCTTCGCGCCGCCCGTCAGCGAGGAGGGCGGCGCGGCCGTGCTCACCGCGCGCCTCAACATCGCGCACGATCTGGACGGCGCCGGGGGCTATGCCGTGTTCGGCTCGATCGGCGGCTATGACCGCTCAACCTTTGACGACATTGACGGGGATGTGCGGCGCGGGGACCTCGAAGCCGGCCTGTCGTACACCGGCAGGCTGAACTCCTGGAATGTCAGCGCGGTGGCGCGGGCCCTTGATCTGCTTGATGATCCCTACATGCGGGAAGTCGGGCTGAAGGCCCAGGCCCGCTGGCGGACCAGCAATGCGACGACCTTCACCCTCTCGGGCGAGGCGGTCAGCCAGACGTTTGATGAGCCCGGCGTGGACGCCCTCGCCCTGATCATCGGCGGCGACCGCGACGGCTGGCGCTATGATTTCAACCTCGGCATGACCCACCGGATGGACGCCCGCACCACGGTCGGCGTCTCGGCCGGCTGGCAGGACAAGCAGGCGGACTACGAGCCCTTCGGATATTCCGGGCCGGGCGTTCAGGCGCGCTACGACACAGGCAACGCCCGCGGCCAGTATCTGGCGATGTCCGGCGGGATTCAGTGGCTGGAGTATGACGCACCCGACCCGGTCTTTGTCGGCCTCGGCGCGCCGGCCCGCGAGGATACCCGCAGCTGGGCGCGGGTCGCGGTCGGCGCCCCGTTCAGCGCCTTCACGGCGGCCGGTGCGACCGGCGACTGGCGGCAGGATGTGGGGATAGAAGCCGCGCTGACCTACGGCGCCCGGGACTCCCTTGCCCCGCTCGCAGACTATGACAGCTGGGGCGCCGAACTGCGCCTGACGTGGCGCTTCGGCGCGGCCAACTAGGAGAGATGGACATGATCCCGGTTCGCACCCTTGCCGCCATCGCCGCCCTGGCCTGCACCGTCCCGGTCGCCGCCGCCCACGCGCAGGAGGCCGTCGGCGTCAACGCCGCCATCCGCAACAGCGTCCGCACCCAGCCCGCTGGAGAAAGCGCGCTTCGACCGGCAGCCCTGAGAGGGCAGGTCCGCACCGGCGACGTCTTCGTCAGCGGGGCCCAGAGCCAACTGCAGATCCTGCTTCGGGACCAGTCGATCTTCACGGTCGGTTCCAACGCGCGGGTGACCATTGATCGCTTCGTCATCGATACCGACCGGCGGGCGGGCGGCGCGTCGGCCTCTGTCGCGCGCGGCGCGTTCCGCTTCGTATCTGGCCGCGGCGGGGCCCGGCCCGGCGCCGTGCGGACGCCGGTGTCCTCGATCGGCGTGCGCGGCACTGTGGTTGAGGCGGTTGTCGGCCCCGACGCCCTGTTCGTGCTGGAAGGCCACCCCGGTCTGCCGGCCTTCAACGGTTCCCCCGACGATGCGACCCTGATCGTGCTGCGCGGACCCGGCCCGCGGGGCGCGGGCTTCGATACGCCCGGCGCCATCGACGTCACCAGCGGCGACACGACCCTGACGCTCGAACGTCCCGGCCTGGCGATGTTCGCCTGGGCCGGCGGCACCTTCGGGCCGTTCGAGCTGTCGGATGAGGCCTCGGCGCGGCTGAGCGCCCTGCTCAGGGCGGCGCCGACGTCCAATACGGACTCGGGCCAGGGCGATGTCCTGTCCGCGGGCCTCGCCGCCGGCGATGTCTTCTTCAGCGATCGGGGCCCCAGCCTGGAGCCGATCGAGCCGTCCGTCGGATGCGAGTCCGCGGGGCCGGTCCAAAGCCCCAGCAGCCCCGGCGGCAACGGCGGTTGCAGCGGCTCCCGGGACCCCATCCCGTGATGAACCGGAGGCGAAGGCGGTCTAAGGCGCGGTCTGAACCCGGCCTGCCGCGCGCGCACTGAAATTCGGGCGCGGCGGCCGCGCCGCCGGATGCGACGGCGCATGGAAGCTGTGGCAGGTCTCGCAATTCGCCGGCGCCGGGGTGGGCGACCGGGCCGTCGTCTGACCGTGACATTCGACGCATTCGCTGACCGACGGCAGCAGCAGGTCCGTGGCAGAACCTGAGGTCGCCGCCGCATGGCACTGGGCGCAGGACGGCTGACCCTGGCGGTCGACGCGGTGTTCGCGGACGCTGTGATCGAACGCCCCGCGGCTCAGGAAGTCGCCGGGCAGGCGGACGGGGGTGAAGCGGATCGTCGGCGTCCGGAAAATGGTGTGGCAGTCGAAACAGGCCCCGCGCGGGCCGAAGGCGCCGCCCACCGTGTTGACCGCGCTGGCGCCCGCGGGCGAGCCGCCCGCGCCGGGTCCGCCTTCGCCGGCCTCGCCGGGCCGTCGCCGCGAGGTTCCGCCGCCGGCGACGGGGCCGCGCCCCTGCCAGGCCATCAGGGCGGCGACCACCTGGCCGGGCTCGCCATGCGGCAACTGGCGGACGCCGCCGGGCGTGGCGAACGACAGGGAGTGGCAGCTGGCGCAGTCCCGCTCCATCTGGACGGGCGCGAAGCCCTTCTGGTCGGCGTCTGGCCGGTGGCAGTTGGCGCAGGTCAGGGCGGCCCCGTAGCCGCGCCCGCCCAGGGTCTGGGCCATACGCGCCGGGCCGCCGCCGGGCGACAGGTGCAGATCATGCGGGAAGGTCAGGCCGGAGGCCTCGCGCGGGCGGCCGTTCAGCGACACCCGGGTTGGACCGGCGGGACCGGGCAGGGTGGGGCGGAAATTCGGATGGCGGGCCCAGGACGGCGCATCGGCCAGATCGGTGTCCTTCAGCCTGTGGGTCAGGCCCGTGTGGCACTGGATGCAGGTCTGGGTCGGCGTCAGGGTCGGGATCGGCTCGGGCGGCCGGCCGGCGACCGGGTTGGCCACGTGTTCGACGTGGCAACTGGCGCAGCGCTGCTCGGGCAGATTGAAGGCGCGCCGGAACCAGGCGGTGGCCTGTCCGGTGATGCCGGCCGGCGGCGGGGTTCCCCAGAGAATCCGCCCGCGAGGGGCGTGGTCCCTGACAAACGACAGCGTATCCGGCGAGCCGGCGCGGCGCACGGATGTGGCAGCCGCGGCCATCATGGCGGGAGTCCGGTCGCCGGCGTGGCATGTCTTGCAGGACGCATCGGTGACGGCGACGAACGCTTCCTGGTGACAGGACTGGCAGTCGTCCTCGAGGAAGGCGTGGGCCGAGGACAAGGGGCCGGTCGACCACTGCTGGTCCGGGTCGATCCGCGCCTTGAGGTGGCCTTGGAAGGCCGCCAACGGCCAGAGCAGGCAGAGCGCGACGATCCCGAGGCCCAGGGTCCAGGCGATGCGTCGACGGCCGAAGATGCGGGCCTTGGCGATGACCCCGCCGGCGGGGACGCCCGAAGTGGACTCTCCGTCCGCGGGCTCGGCGGCGGCCAGGTTAATCAGGACACGGCCGCCGTCGCCGGGCGACAGGGTCAGGACATGATCGCCGAAGGTCAGTCGCGGCGCGCGGCTGACGTCGATGTCGGTCCGGGTGACGAACCGGCCGTCGACGCCGAACGGCTCCCGCCCGGCGGAGACGACGCTGACCTGTCCGGGCCCGGTGAGGGTCAGGGTGGCGTGGTGCAGGCTGACCGCCAGGTCGGGCAGACGGATCTCGCAGTCCGCGCCGCGGCCGATGCGCGCGATGTCGGTCGGGAGGACCTTTTCGCGGACGATTTCGGCCCCGCTGACGCGGCGTGTCACCTGGCGAAGGACAAGGGTCATCGGGCCATCACCAGTAGATGAAGACGCTGAAGACATGGGCGGTGATCGCGGCGATGAGCGCGATGGTGGCCGGCACATGGACCGCCAGCCAGACGCTGAGCCAGGCCCGGATCTGCAGATGGCGACGCACCTGGGACAGGGCGGCGGCCTTGCGCTGGAGCAGTTCCTCGATCCGGTCCAGCATCTGAAGTTCGACATCCGTCGCCTGACGACGCAGGCCCTTCAGGCGCGACAGGGCGCGCCGGTTGCCGCAGCCGCCGCGTCCGCCGGAGAGCCGCCGCCAGAGACCGCCGCCGACCCGGCTGTCGTCGAGCGACATCTGCACCACGCGCGCCTGGGTCTCGGACAGCGGCTGGGCGGCCTCATTGATCTGGCGGTCCAGGGCCTTGAGCGTCTCCAGCATCTGCTTCTGGGTGGTCTCTCCGCGGTTGCGGCTGAGGTAGCGCGGGAGGACGGCATAGACGGTGATGCCGAACAGGCCGGAAACGACGACCAGCACCATCAGGCCGTAGGCGAGGGTGTGGACGTTCCAGCCGAACTGGAAACCAGAGTGCAGGGTTGCGACGACCAGGACGGCGAGGCCCAGATAGACGTGGGCCGACACCCAGGCCTTCAGCGACCAGTTGCCCGAGGTGATGGCGCGCTTGCGCAGGCCCAGCAGGGTCAGCCACAGCACCAGCAGCGCCGCGATCGTCCCGGCCACATAGCCGAAGACGCTGCCGCCGTTGGGACGCGGCTCGGCGTCGATCAGAAAATAGGCCGCGATGGCGATCACGCAGAGGGCGCCGGCGCGCCAGGCCCAACGGAAATTCCTGTAGCCCAGGAAGCCGTCGTGCTGGCCGGGGTTGGAGCGTTCGCCTGTTTTCGCTGTCTTCGCCAAGGGTCTAGTCGCCCCTGTTCATGCGTTTGACGGTCAGGAACTCTTCGGGCGAAACCCGGATCGCCGCCCCGGTCGGACAGGCCCGGACGCAGGCCGGACCGCCCGCCTTGCCGATGCACATGTCGCATTTGATCGCGACCTTGGGCGGTTCGGCGCCCTTGGGCTTGTTCTTCGCCCGCCAGGCCTTGTCAGGTTCGCCCGGCCCGGGCCCGACGCCGAACAGCAGCCAGGAGATCAGGTCCGGCTTCTTCGGCGGCCGCGAGTCCATGCGGATCACGTCATAGGGACAGTTCCGCTGGCAGTTGCCGCAGCCGATGCAGGTCTCGTCGATGAAGACCTCGCCGTCCGGCCCGCGATGGATCGCATTGGGCGGGCAGTCGGTCATGCAATACGGATGTTCGCAGTGCCGGCACGAGGTCGGGACGTGCAGGTGGGCGTAGGTCCGGCCCGCCTCCCGGTCCAGCCGCGACAGGCCGTCGTGCACGTCGGCGCAGGCCTTCTCGCAGTTGTCGCAGCCGATGCAGAGGGTTTCGTCGATCAGCAGGACGTCCGTGGCCTCGCCGATGCCCTGGTCGACCAGGAAGTCGGCCACGGCGCTGTACATGTCGACGACGTCGCCGAACTTGCCCTTCTGCTCCTCGATATAACCGTTCACCTTGCGGCGGTCGGCCATGTCGGCCCGCAGCTTCTCCTCCAGCTCCGGCTTGCGCCTGAGCAGGGCGCGGAAGCGGTCGCCGTCCAGTCTGACGACTTCGGAGCGGATCGCGGCCTGGACCGTGGCGCTGCGCCGCCCGCCGTCGACCAGCGCCATCTCCCCGACGTAGGAGCCCGCCGGCAGATAGGACAGGAAGACCGGCTTTCCGCCGATCTCCTTCTCGACGACCATACTGCCCGAACGAACGACAAAGATGTCGTAGCCGTCCTCGCCTTCCCGGATGATCGCTTCACCCGTCTTCACCTGACGGATTTCCGCCGTTTCGAGCACATCGGTCAGGTCGGCGGGCGTCAGGCCGGAACCGAACATCTGCAGCAGCTGGCGTTCGGTGGTGATGCGGTTGACGGTGTCGCGCGCCTCCTTGACCGAGGCCATCAGGCGCAGCGCCGCCATGCGCGGGATTTCGAGCAGGATGCTGGGCTCCGCTGCCCGCACTGTGGCGCCGCGGGGGCGGCCTGAGATCAGGCCGACCTCGCCGACGATGGATCCGGTCGGGATCGGCACGGTCACTCGCTTCCTGCCGGCGCCGACCTCGACCTCGACCGAACCGGAGGCGATGCCAAACAGCGAGGATCCGACCGAGTTGCGCTTGAAGACGACGTCGCCTGACTGGAAGGCGCGCACATCGGAATCGAGCAGGAATTCCCGCATCTGCAGCGGCGACAGGCCGCGCAGGATTTCGATCTCCTGACGCAGGAACTCCAGCCACTGGGCGACCGAACGGTTGCCGGGCAGACCCTTGAGTCGGGCCTCCAGTATGGGTTCGTCGGCGGGCTTCAGATCCACCGCGCCGCCGATGTATTCGACGACGTCATAGCCCTGGTTGATGCAGTGTTTGATCAGCGGATAGCCGGCCAAGGCCCCGATCACATAGATGCCGGGCACGGTGCTTTCGAACGTCGGCGACAGCTTGGGGAAGGCCTCCCGGGCCGCGCTGGTGAACTCCAGCCCGATCGACTCCACGAATTTGCGCGGCGGGGCCGAGCCGAGGCGGGCGATGACCCGATCGCACTGGAATCGGGTCGCGCCCTCCGGTGTGTCGACGGTGATCCAGCCGGGCTCGATCAGGGTGGTTTCGGCCGTGGTCAGCAGGGTGATGTGGCCCGCTTCCTGGGCCGCGAGCAGGGCCTTGGCGTTGGCTTCCTTGGCGCGGGCGAAGTCGGCGCCACGGTTGACGAGTGTGACCGTATTGCCCTGGGCCCGGTCGGCGATCAGACCGAGGGCGTTCTCGATGCCCGCATCACCGCCGCCGACGACGCAGATGTGTTCGTCGACATATTCGGCGGGATCATCGAGCTGGTACTGGACGTGGCTGAGTCCGCCGCCCTCGCAGGACATGAGGTTGGGATTGCCCTGGGTGCCGATGGCCAGAACGATCGTCTCGGCGCGGACCACGGAGCCGTCGGACAGGGCGATGCTGAAATTGCCCTTGGCGCCCGTGATGGATTTGACCTCGGCGTGGTAGCGGACGTTGACCTTGTGCTTCGCCGCCTCGCTCGACCAGGTGTCGAGGATGGTCTCGCGCTTGCCCGGCTCGAAACTGACGTCCGCGCGGACGACCAGCTGGCTGGGCGTGGCCATGATGTGCTTGCCGCGCTGGTAGCGGAATATGGTGTCCGACAGGTGGTCCGACTTCTCGAGCAGGATGTGGCTCACGCCGCGCGCAGCGGCGTGCGCGGCCGCACTCAGGCCGGCGGGCCCAGAGCCCAAGATGGCGATCCGATGGACCCCCTCCACCACGTCCCCCCGTTTCGCGCCTCGACCATGATCGGCACAAAATGCCGCTCCAGCCCATCCCCGGCGCAGCTTTACCATAGGGGCGCTGCTCGCTACAGTACAGGTCGGGTGGCGGAGCATACTGAATGAGCGCGGAAATCGGC
>CAYNNT010000049.1:0-20642 GCA_964398675.1 uncultured Brevundimonas sp. | reverse complement strand
GTGAAAGACATCTCCCTGGCCGATTTCGGCCGCAAGGAAATCGCCATCGCCGAAACCGAGATGCCCGGCCTGATGGCCCTGCGCTCCGAGTTCGGCAAGGACAAGCCGCTGCAGGGCGCCCGCATCGCCGGTTCGCTGCACATGACCATCCAGACCGCCGTCCTGATCCAGACCCTGGAAGCGCTCGGCGCCTCGGTCCGCTGGGCCTCCTGCAACATCTTCTCCACCCAGGACCATGCCGCCGCGGCCATCGCCGCCAACGGCACCCCGGTCTTCGCCATCAAGGGCGAGAACCTGGTCGAGTACTGGGAATACGCCCACAAGATCTTCGAGTGGCACGACGGCGGCTACCCGAACCTGATCCTGGACGACGGCGGCGACGCCACCCTGCTCTGCGTGCTGGGCCCCAAGGCCGAGAAGGACCCCTCGGTCCTCACCAACCCGCAGAACGAGGAGGAAGAGGCGCTCTACGCGGTGATGAAGCGCTATCTGAAGGAAAAGCCGGGCTTCTATTCGGCCATCCGCGACGCCATCGGCGGCGTGTCGGAAGAGACCACCACCGGCGTCCACCGCCTGTACGAAATGGCCAGGAAGGGCGACCTGCCGTTCCCCGCCATCAACGTCAACGACAGCGTCACCAAGTCCAAGTTCGACAACCTGTACGGCTGCCGTGAATCGCTGGTCGACGCGATCCGCCGCGGCACCGACGTCATGCTGTCGGGCAAGGTCGCCGTGGTCTGCGGCTATGGCGACGTGGGCAAGGGCTCGGCCGCCTCGCTGCGCCAGGGCGGCGCCCGGGTGAAGGTGACGGAAGTCGATCCGATCTGCGCCCTGCAGGCGGCGATGGAAGGCTATGAGGTCGTCACCGTCGAGGACGTGGCCGGCGAGGCCGACATCTTCGTCACCGCCACGGGCAACAAGGATGTCCTGACCGTCGATCACATGCGGGCGATGAAGAACAACGCCATCGTCTGCAACATCGGCCACTTCGACTCGGAGATTCAGGTCGCCGGCCTGAAGAATTTCAAGTGGGACGAGATCAAGCCGCAGGTCCACCACGTCGAATTCCCGGACGGCAAGAAGATCATCCTGCTGTCGGAAGGCCGTCTGGTGAACCTGGGCAACGCCACGGGCCACCCTTCGTTCGTGATGTCGGCGTCCTTCACCAACCAGACGCTGGCCCAGATCGAACTCTGGACCAACGCCAAATCCTACGAGAACCAGGTCTACGTCCTGCCGAAGCACCTCGATGAAAAGGTCGCGACGCTGCACCTGGCCAAGCTGGGCGCCAAGCTGACGACCCTGTCGAAGGAGCAGGCCGACTACATCTCGGTCCCGACCAGCGGCCCGTTCAAGCCGGACCACTACCGCTACTAGGCCAGGGCCTGGCCGGAAGATCGAAAGGGGTCGGCACCGTCAGGGCGCCGACCCTTTTTGCTGCCTGGCCGCTCAGGCCGCCATTCTGGCCAAGGCGTCCTCTGACTTGCGGATCGCCAGGCCGGTTTCGAAATCCATGAAGATGTCGGTCAGCTCCTCGACCCCCACCGGCGAGGCGCCCGGGCTGAAGCGGAACCGCCAGAAGCTGACGACGTGCTGGATCGCCCCGAGCTGATCGCCGAGACGGGCGAAATGCCGGGGCGCGTTGAGCAGGAAGTCCCGGAACGCGATCGGCCGGCCCTCATGGGTCAGCCCGGCATAGGCCCTGTCGTAGATGGCCAGGGTGCTGCCCGCCTCGTTGCAGGTCTCGATGATCCGGTCGCGCAGCACCGCCCGCCCCCGGTCCAGCCAGGCCCGGGCGTCGCGATCGACCTTGCCGATCGGCCGGACGGTCTGCACGGCGTCGGCGACGCTGGCGGCCTCCGCCCTCAGGCTGGTCAGCATCCATTTGTAGTAGAGGAAGCCCTTCCAGCAGAAGACGCCCTCCTGATAGTCGTCGGGCTCCAGCCGCAAGGTCTCGCGCAACGCCTCCATGCGGTCGCGCGGATCGTTGGACATGATCTTGCCGGCCAGCCTCTGGGTCGATCCCACGGCCTCCAGATCTGCTCCAAGGCACAGGGTGACGAGCGGCCGGATCTCGTCCTCGACAAACCGGCCCATGCGCTGAAGGTCGGACTCGCTGATGGAGAAATAGCAGGGCGCCGGCTCCAGCCCGGCTCGCTTGAGCTGCTCCCGCAAAAGGAAGGGGTCCAGCGAAGGCAAACGGTCAAGCAGGCCGAGGGTGATCAGGTCCGGGTGACCCTTCGGAATGCCGAAGGCCTCCTGCATCATCTTTTCAAAGCCGCGCTGGCCGACAAAGACGTAGCGCCCGCCCGTCTTGAGCTCGTGCGGGTCGAGCGGAATGACCACCTTGGTCGCCACCTGCCGGCGCATGTAGAAGGCGTCCGTCTCGTCCCGACGCAGCCGGTGTTTGATGATCAGCGCCCGGTTCAGGGCGTGCGTCTGGAACAGCGGCCGCTCCTTCCAGTCGTCCTCATGGCCGTGGTCCAGGAAGATCTTCAGCAGATTCAGGACGCGCGCCGTCGACGCCGAGCGGCGCAGATGGGCCAGATTTCGGATCGCGCGGTCAGTCATCGCCACTCCCAGAGGCGGGCAGAAGACCACGAAAGGATGACCATCGGCTTCGCTGGAATGGTTAAGCTGGTGCGACCGTGCCGCACTGGCTTCAACCGGCGAGCAGGCCTAGATTGCCGCCATGGGCGACATCATCAACATCCTCATCCTCGTTGCGATCCTGGCGGTGACCGTCACGCTCGGCTTCGGTCTCTGGTCCCTGCACCGGGGCGGCGACGCGGACCGGTCGCGCTCCAACAAGCTGATGCGGCTTCGCGTCGGCCTGCAGGCCGTGGCGATCGTGCTGCTGTGCGTCGGCATGTGGTGGAAATCCACCCATGCCGGTTAGCGGTCAGGGGCGTTGACGCCGTGGTGGTCCTGAACCGCATCTATACGAAGACCGGCGACGGCGGTCAGACGCGGCTGGCCTCGGGCGTCACCGTGTCCAAGAGCGATCGCCGCGTCGAGGCCTACGGGGCAGTAGATGAGCTGAACAGCGTCCTCGGCGTCGCCCGCCTGCATTCCGGCCAGAACGACCGCATCGACGCCATGCTGGGGCGGATCCAGAACGAACTGTTCGACCTCGGCGCCGACCTCGCCACCCCGCTGGACCCGCCCCCGAAATGGGAGGCCCTGCGCATCATCGACAGCCAGGTCGAACGGCTCGAGGCCGAGATCGACTGGATGAACGAGAGCCTGAAGGAACTGGACAGCTTTATCCTGCCGGGCGGCTCCGCCCTGTCCGCCCACCTGCATCTGGCCCGCACCGTGGCCCGCCGCGCCGAACGCGAGGCCGTGCGGCTGATCGAAGCGGGCGAGGCGGTGACGCCCGCGGCGATCCGCTACCTGAACCGGCTGTCGGACCATCTGTTCGTCGCCGCCCGCCGGGCGAACGCCAACGGGGCGGACGACGTGAAGTGGAAGCCCGGCGCGACGCGGTGAAGCAGCGGCCTCAGGCCATCCCACGTCCAACCGTCGCCCGGACCGGAATCCCGGTCGGGTCGAAATCATCCAGACAGAAGACGTTCACGCCCACGAAATCCGGCGTCACCCTTTTGCGGTGGAACGGATAGATCCCGCAGACCCGGCAGAAGAAGTGCCGGGCCGTCCGGGTGTGAAAGCGGTATTCGGTGATCTGGTCGGCCCCGGTGAGAAGCCGGAAGTCGTCCTCGTGGACCTTCACCATCAGCGCGTTCTTGCGGCGGCAGATCGAACAGTCGCAGGTGGTCAGTTCGGGAAAATCGGTATCGATCTCGAAGGTCACAGCGCCGCAATGGCAACTGCCGCGGCAGGTCGCGAGCACACGGCGCGTCACCTCGTCCTCCCGGTCGTTTGCAGCGGTCCTACTGCGCCGCCAGGGCCGCGCGCTGGCGGTCGGCGTCGGCGTCGCGGGCGCGCTGCTGGGCGGCGAGCGAATCCTCGATGGCGACCAGTTCGCGGTTCTTCTCGGCCGAGGCCGCAGCGCGTTCGCCGGGATTCGGCCGTCCGGTGATCTCGGCGATGGAGATCGGCCGGCCGCATTCCTTGCCCTCGGGGTCCCACCAGCCGCCGCCCGCCTCGCAGCGGTCGCCCGGGGCCACGACCAGCCGCTCATAGGCGAACATCCCGGCCATCAGCACGGCGAAGATCGACAGGAACAGGATGCTGAGCCGTTTCATGGTCAGAAGGCGGTGCATGGGCGGGTTCCGAAGGCTGAACAGCGTCGTTGACGCGGCGTTACGTTGACAGGCCGGGTGAGGCGTACCATTCCCTCACCCAACATTCCGGCGCTTTCGTGGATAGCACAATGAAGGTTCTCGTCCCCGTCAAACGGGTGATCGACTACAACGTCAAGGCTCGCGTCAAGGCGGACCAGACCGGCGTCGATCTCGCCAACGTCAAGATGAGCATGAATCCGTTCGACGAGATCGCCGTCGAAGAGGCCGTGCGCATGAAGGAGGGCAAGGAGCACCATGCCGCCGGAACCGCCACCGAGATCGTGGTCGTCTCCATCGGCGTGACCCAGGCCCAGGAGACCATCCGCACCGCCCTGGCCATGGGCGCGGACCGCGGCCTGCTGATCCAGTCGGACGCCGACCTCGAGCCCCTGGCGGTCGCCAAACTGCTCAAGGCCGTGGTCGAGGAGGAGAAGCCGGACCTGGTCCTGCTCGGCAAACAGTCGATCGACGGCGACAACAACGCCGTCGGCCAGATGCTGGCCGCCCTGCTCGACTGGCCCCAGGCCACCTTCGCCGGCAAGATCGTCATCGGCGGCGGCAAGGCGACGGTGACCCGCGAGGTCGACGGCGGTCTGCAGACCCTGTCGGCGACGCTCCCGGCTGTTGTCTCGGTCGATCTGCGCCTGAACACCCCGCGCTACGCCTCCCTGCCCAACATCATGAAGGCCAAGAAGAAGGAGATCGCGGTCAAGGCGGTCGCCGACTACGGCGTCGACACGGCGCCCCGTCTGACGGTGAAGAAGGTCACGGCCCCGCCGACGCGCTCGGCCGGGATCAAGGTGGCTGACGCCGCCGAACTGGTTTCCAAGCTCAAGACCGCGGGGGTCCTGTAATGGCCGTTCTCGTAATCGCCGACCGCGACGGCGACACTGTTCGCGACACCACCCACAAGACCGTCACCGCCGCCCTGAAGCTGTCGGGCGACGTCGACATCCTGGTCATCGGCCAGGGCTCGAAGGCCGCGGCCGACGCGGCCGCGAAGATCGCCGGCGTCCGCAAGGTCCTGTTGGCCGAGAGCGCCGGCCTGGGTCACCAGCTGGCCGAGGCCGTCGAGGCGACCGTCGTCGGCCTCGCCGCCGGCTATGACGCCATCCTTTCGCCGGCCACCACCGACGGCAAGAATTTCATGCCCCGGATCGCCGCGAAGCTGGACGTCGCTCCGATCTCGGACATCATCGAGGTCGTCAGCGCCGACACCTTCGTGCGCCCGATCTACGCCGGCAACGCCCTGGAGACCGTCCAGTCGTCCGACGGCAAGAAGGTCATCACCGTCCGCCCGACCAGCTTCGACGCCGCCGCTGAAGGCGGCTCGGCCAAGGTCGAGTCCATCGCCGGCGCCGACGCCGGCAAGGCCGCCTTCGTCAGCGAGGAGATGGTCAAGTCGGACCGTCCCGAACTGGGCGCGGCGAAGATCGTCGTCTCCGGCGGCCGGGCCCTCGGTTCGGCCGAGGAGTTCCACGCCGTCATGGACCCGCTGGCCGACAAGCTGGGCGCCGCCGTGGGCGCCTCGCGCGCCGCCGTCGACGCCGGCTACGCCCCCAACGACTACCAGGTCGGCCAGACCGGCAAGGTCGTCGCCCCGGCCCTCTACATCGCCATCGGCATCTCGGGCGCCATCCAGCACCTCGCCGGCATGAAGGACTCCAAGGTCATCGTCGCCATCAACAAGGACGCCGACGCCCCGATCTTCCAGGTCGCGGACTACGGCATCGTCGGCGACTACAAGACGGTGGTGCCGGAGCTGATGAAGGCGCTGGGCTGAATCCAGCCGATCCGATCACGACAGGGGCGCGGCGCCGCAAGGCCCGCGCCCTTTTTCGTGGCCGCTCTCCGCCGTCAGACGCTCGCGCCGAGCGCGGCGAGCAGGTCGTCCAGCTGTTCGAACTGTTCGGGCATTCCCTCCTCCGCCCCATGGCCGGCCTCGAGGGCCGCCTTCGAGGGGTAGAGTTCATGGACGGTCAGAAACGTCCTGCCGTCCCGCTCCTCGAACGTGACTGTGGTCACGGCGCCGTCCCCGGCTTCCTCATTCGTCCAGACCAGCCGCGAAGGCGGGACCACCTCGAGGTACCTGCCCACGAACGCCATGGACTCCGAGGCGCTGTGCCCGAACGCGAGCCGATAGCTTCCTCCGGTGCGAACGTCCATTTCGCACGCTATCAGGGGCACGCCGATCGACTTGGGCGCCCACCACTGTTTCATCAGCTCGGGCCGGGTCCAGGCCTCGAACACGAGGCGGGCGGGAGCATCGAAGGTGCGGGTGACGACAAGCTCTCGTCCGGACGTCCGTTCGATCGTCGTGGGGTTAGTCATTGATCTGCTCCTTGCGCTTCAAATCCTCGACGACCCTGTCCAGTGCGTCGAATCGGGCGGCCCAGAGCTGGCGATAGGTCTCGATCCACGCCGCCTCTTCCTCGAGCCGGCGCAGGCCGAGCCTGCAGGTCCGCACGCGCCCCACCTTTTCCGTCGTGACGAAGCCGGCGTGCTCGAGCACGCCGACGTGCTTCTTCATGCCCGTGAGGGTCATGTGGAACCTGTCGGCCAGTTCGGTGATCGAGGCGTCCGATCGTCCGAGTTGCTCGAGAACGCCGCGCCGGGTGGCGTCCGAGAGCGCGGAGAAGGAGTCGCTGAGGCGTGAAGGGGAATACTGAACCATTTGGTGCAGTGTTAGCGCCTGGACGGGCGGAATGCAAGCGACCGCCGATGCCCGTTGAATTCCCGCCGTCCGTCTGATCTTCCACGACCATGGCCACGTTCGCCGTCAAACTGACCCCCGGCGCCTCCGCCGACCGTATCGACGGCTGGGACGTCGACGCCGACGGCCGCCCCGTCCTCAAGGTCCGCGTGCGCGCCCGGCCGGTTGAGGGGGAGGCCAATGAAGCGCTGGTGAAGCTGATGGCCAGGACGCTCGGCATCCCGAAATCGGCCGTCGCCATCCAGCGCGGCGGCCAGTCCCGAACCAAGATGATCCAGGTCGCGGGCCTGTCAGACGAGGACATCCGGAGCCGCCTTACCGATCTGTAATGTTTCCGGCTTTGACGGATCGCGCCGGACCCCTTTGTAATCCGCCCCGACGTACGCCCCCCCACTCGCGGGTCCGGGCGTCTCAGGGGAGCGTCCGATGAGATTCCACGCCTTGCGGGGCTCCAGCCTCGCCACCCTCGCCTGCGTTCTGGCGGGCTCTCTGGCCCTGTCGGCCTGCGCCACCACCGGCGGCGGCGACGAGACGCCGGCCGCCGATGGTTCGTCCGGCGCCGAGGCGCGTCAGCCGCTGGCGCGCGGCCTCGACTACGCCGCCAACCCCGACCCCTTCCCCTCGACCTATCGCGGCCTGCCGCGCGAGAACATGGCCATCGTCGGCGGCACCGTCTTCACCGGCGCCGGCCAGAAGATCGAGAACGGCGTGGTCATCGTCACCGACGGCAAGGTCGCCGCGGTCGGCGACGCCTCGACCCCCGTGCCCGCCGGCTATCGCGTCGTCGACGCCCGGGGCCGGTTCGTGACGCCCGGCATCATCGACGTGCACAGCCACCTCGGCGTCTATCCCTCGCCCGGCGTGTCGGGGATGAGCGACGGCAATGAGGCGACCAGCCCGAACACCGCCCAGGTCTGGGCCGAGCACTCGCTCTGGCCCCAGGACCCCGGCTTCAACCAGGCCCGCGCCGGCGGCGTGACCACCCTCCAGATCCTGCCCGGCTCGGCCAACCTGTTCGGCGGCCGCGGCGTCACCGTCCGCAACATCCCCTCGGTGACCATGCAGGGCATGAAGATGCCCGGCGCCCCCTACGGCCTGAAGATGGCCTGCGGCGAGAACCCGTCACGGGTCTACGGCGGCCGCAACAGCTCGCCCGCCACCGGCATGGGCAATGTCGCCGGCTATCGCGCCGCCTTCATCGCCGCCCGCGAGTACAAGGCCAAATGGGACAAATGGCGCGAGGACGGAGAGGGCTCGCCCCCGACCCGCAACCTGCAGCTCGAGACCCTGGCCGGTGTTCTGGACGGCTCGATCCTGATCCAGAACCACTGCTACCGGGCCGACGAAATGGCGGTGATGATCGATATCGCCAATGAGTTCGGCTACGAGATCACCGCCTTCCACCACGCCATCGAGGCCTACAAGATCGCGCCCCTGCTGGCCCGCGAGGGCATCTGCGCCGACATGTGGACCGGCTGGTGGGGCTTCAAGATGGAGGCCCTCGACGCCGTCGAGGCCAACGCCGCCCTCGTCGACGCGCCCGAGGGCTCCTGCGCCGTCATCCACTCCGACGACGCCGAACTGACCCAGCGCCTGAACCAGGAAGCCGCCGCCGCCCTCGCCGCCGGCCGCCGCATCGGCATGACCATCTCCGAGGAACACGCGATCAGCTGGATCACCCTCAACCCGGCCCGGTCGCTCGGCATCGCCGACCAGACCGGATCGCTCGAGGCCGGCAAGCGCGCCGACGTCGTGATCTGGAGCGCCAATCCGTTCAGCGTCTACGCCCGCGCCGACCAGGTCTTCATCGACGGCGGCCTGGCCTTCGACCGCATGAACCCGGCCTACCAGCCCCTGTCCGACTTCGAACTGGGCCAGCCCGGCTACGGCCTGCCGGCCGCCAACGTCCTGCAGGGAGCCCGCTGATGCGCCTCAAGAGCCTCATCCTCGGCGCGGTCTGCATGGCCGCCGTCGCCAGCCCCGCCCTCGCCCAGACCCTGACCGCCATCACCGGCGGCCGGGTGCTGACCGGAACCTCCGTGATCGAGAACGGCACCGTGGTCATCCAGAACGGCCGGGTCGTCTCGGTCGGGACCGGCGCCGCGCCCACGGGCGCCCGCATCATCGACGCCCGCGGCAAGGTGGTCTCGCCCGGCTTCGTCGCGGTCGATTCCGGCCTCGGCGGGTCCGAAATCTCCTCGGTCAACGGCTCGGACGATCTGACCAACGGCGCCAACACCATCAGCGCCTCGTTCGACGTCAGCTACGGCCTGGACCCCTGGTCCTTCACCCTGCCGGTGGCCCGCCTCGGCGGCATCACCCGCGCCATCGTCGTCCCCAGCCATCCGGGCGGCGGCGGCGGCAATCACCAGGACGACGGCTCGGCCGATTTCGCCGGCATCGGCGAGGGCGGCCTGCAATCGCCCGGCCTGTTCGCCGGTCAGGCCGCGATCATCCATCTGGCCGCCGGGAACGACATCCTGGTCAAGGCGCGGGTCGCCATGGTCGCTCCGTTCGGCGAGGCCGGCGCCGGCATCGCCGGCGGCGCGCGCGGGGCCCAGTTCACCCAGTTCAAGGAAACCCTGGCCGAGGTCCGCCTCTACGCCCGCAACCGCGCCGCCTATGACCGCGCCGACCTGCGCGACCTCAGCCTGTCGCGCGCCGATCTCGAGGCCCTGATCCCGGTCGCCAACGGGACCATGCCCCTGATCGTCACCGTCCGCCGCGCCGCCGACATCCAGCAGGTCCTGCGCCTCGCCCGCGAGGAAGGGGTGAAGATCATCCTCGACGGCGCCGAGGAAGGCTGGCTGGTCGCCGACCAGATCGCGGCCGCCAATGTCCCGGTCCTGCTCAATCCCATCTCCAACCTGCCCGGCAATCTCGAGACCCGGGCCAGCCGGATGGAGAACGCGGCGGCGCTCGACGCCGCCGGCGTCCTGATCGCCATCAAGGGCAATGAGGGTTCGATCCACCGCGCCCGCGAGACCCGCTACAACGCCGGCAACGCCGTCTCCCACGGCCTGCCCTATGACGCGGCCATCGAGGCCATCACCGTCAATCCGGCCCGCATCTTCGGCATGGCCGGCCAGTTCGGCGAACTGCGCGCCGGCGCGGCGGCCGATGTGGTGATCTGGTCCGGCGATCCGCTGGAGCCGCTCAGCAACGCCGAGACCATCTTCATCGGCGGCGCCGAACAGGCCCCGACCAGCCGCCAGTTCCTGCTCCGCGACCGCTACCGCGACGGCGGCGAAGGGGCGATGCCGCCGGCGTACACGCGGTAGCCATCGCGTTTCTCCCTCCCCCACCGGGGGAGGGTGGTCGCGAAGCGACCGGGTGGGGAGGGCTCGGCGACGACAGCACCGGCGCCTGTCTCGCCGAAGCGCCCCCACCCCGTCGTCGCTGACGCGCCGACGACCCTCCCCCGAAGGGGGAGGGAGAGGTATGGTGCCGCAATGACCCTCCCCCGCCTCTTCATCGACGCCGACGCCTGTCCGGTGAAGGACGAGGTCTATCGCGTGGGCGCGCGCTACGGCCTGCATGTGTTCGTGGTCTCGAACAGCTGGATCAACACGCCGCGAGAAAAGTGGATCGAACAGGTCGTCGTCGACGCCGGGCCGGATATCGCCGACGACTGGATCGCCGAGCGGGCGGGACCGGGCGACATCGTCATCACTGCCGACATCCCCCTGGCCGACCGCTGCCTCAAGGCCGGGGCGCAGGCCCTGAAGGCCAACGGCCAGCCCTTCACCCCGGACTCGATCGGCTCGGCCCTCGCCGGTCGGATGGTCGGCGAGCACCTGCGCTCCATGGGCGTGGCCACCTCCGGCCCGCCGCCGTTCGGACCGAAGGATCGCTCGGCCTTCCTGCAGGCGCTGGACCAGGCCGTGGTCCGCGCCAAACGGGTGGTCCGGTGACCGTCATTCCCGAGAGCGAGCTGGAGTTCCGCTTCTTCCGCGCCGGCGGCCCGGGCGGCCAGAACGTCAACAAGGTCTCGACCGCGGTGCAGATGCGCTTCGACGCCCGCAACTCCCCGTCGCTGACCGAGCCCGTGCGGGCGCGACTGATGAAGCTGGCGGGCAGCCGACTGACGCTGGACGGCGTCATCCTGATCACCGCCGTCCGCTATCGCACCCAGGAGCGCAACCGCGCCGACGCCATCGAGCGGCTGCAGGGCCTGGTCGACAAGGCCTCGATCGCCCCCGTCTACCGGGTGCCGACAAAACCCACCCGCGCCTCGAAGGAACGACGGCTGGAGGGCAAGGCCAAGCGTTCGACGATCAAGAGCGGCCGCGGCCGCCCCGGCTCCGAGGACTAGCGGCGCCCGCCGGCCCGCTGCTGCAGCGGCGTCCGCGGCAGGCCCGCGAGCGTCAGCCGGCCGTCACGGTCCGTATCCAGGGCCTGGAACCAGCGTTGCGTCGCCGCCGTCCATTCGTCGGCGGTGATCCGCTGGTCGACATTCACATCGGCCGCCTTGACCGGCTGCGGCAGGTTGAAGAAGCCGGCCTCGGCCAAGATCCCGTAGCCGCGCGGCCCGCGGGGGCCGCCCTGACGCCGGATATTGGTGCCGCCGCCGGTCTGGGGCGGGGCGAGGCCCAGGGTCTGTCCCTGCGGCCGGCCCTCCGGTCCGCGCCCGCCGCCCGGGCCGCCGGGGCCCATGCCGCCGCCCAGTTCGCGCAGGCTGGCCTCATAGGCCCACAGTTCCGTCTGCCCCAGCCGGCCGTCCCGATCGGTGTCGAGCTGACCGAACCACCGGCGGCCGTCGGCCGCGAATTCCTCATAGGCGACCGCGCCATCCCGGTTGGCGTCCGCGCCCCGAAACCAGTCCTCGACGGGCCAGGGCCCGCCCCGCGCGGCGGTGAAGACCTCGCCGAACGGACTCACGAACAGGGCCGGCGGCGCGGGCCTGGCCTCGCCGGGGCCGCCGAACGGACCGCCCGGCCCCATCCCCGGGCCGGCGCAGCCGCTCACCAGGGCGAGACAGAGCAGGCCGACCCCGAGCGCTGACGCGCCCCGGAACACAGGCGGCTTCGGTGCGGCATGACGGTCGCGCATGGCGGACTCCGGCGGGAGAAGGAAAGCCTATTCCGCGGGGCGGAACAGCAGGGCGGCGACCTTGTCGGCTTCGTTGAAGGCGATCACCCACTGGGTCGCGGCATTGGAGAAGGTCACGGCGAACAGGTCAGCGCCATCCTGGCTGCCGACGAAATCAACCGCCTGCACCGGTCCGAAGCCCTGGATCAGCGGGCGGATGGTGGCTTCCTGGCCCCGCAGCCGGGCGGCCAGGTCGTCGGTCATCAGGGCGTAGTTGATCGTGCCCGCCTGGGCGCCGGCGATGATCTCGCGCAGGACGTCCTCGGACCGGGCGTTGGCCGGCGTCGGAGGGACCAGGGCGGGGGCACGAGCGGCGGCCGGGGCCGCGCGGACGGGGGCCGCCGGGGCATCAAAACTGTTGGGCATCGACCCGGCGGCGACCTGGGCCAGGGCGGCCGTCGGGACCGCGGCGGGAAGGAGCAACAGGGCGGCGGCGATCAAAAGCGGCTTCATGCGGTCGTCTCCAGAGACTGAAGTCAGACGATGCCGGGCCAAAGCGACAGAACAAGGGCGGCGGCGGCCGCGCCCATTGCAAGGGTGACACAGACAATCACCCAGGCCGGGGTGTGCGGCTCGCGGATGATCACCGTCTGCGGCTGGGGCGGGTTCTGCGCCAGACGGGACAGCGCCTTCAGCGTGGCGCGGATTTCCTCGATCGCGTCGCGGACCTGGGCCTGCGGACCCAGCTCGCGCCGGATCCAGCGCTCGACCACCGGCGCGGCGGCGGCCCACAGGTCGTGATCCGGGTTCAGCCGACGCGCCACGCCCTCGACCGAGACCATGGTCTTCTGCAGCAGGATCAGTTCGGGCCGCAGATGCATGTCGAACAGGTCGGTGATCTCGAACAGCTGGCCCAGCAGCCGTCCCATCGACACCTGGGACGCCGCCTTGCCGATGACCGGCTCCCCGACCGCGCGCAGCGCCTGGGCGAAGGCCTCGACCGAATGCTCGGGCGGCACATAGCCGGCCTCGAAATGCACCCGGCTGATGCGGTCATAGTCGCGGCTCAGGAAGCCCCAGAGGATCTCCGCCAGATAGCGCCGCTCGGCCGGTCCCAGCCGTCCGACGATGCCGAAATCGATCGCCGTCAACTCGGCCGGCGCATGGCAGAACAGATTCCCCTCGTGCAGGTCGGCGTGGAAGGTCCCGTGGTCCAGCGCCTGGGTCAGGAAGGCGCGCACGACGTTGTCGGCCAGGGCGTTCTTGTCCAGCCCCGGCTGTTCGGCGGCCGCCGGGTCGGTCATGGCCATGCCGGGCGCCCATTCCAGCGTCAGCACCCGCTTGCCGACCCCGTCCCAGATCACCGCCGGCGCCGTCATATGGCCGCCGGCCGCGACGTCCCGGTCCATGATGTCCTTGAGCTCGGAGGCGGCGGCCGCCTCCAGCCGCATGTCCAGTTCCAGCTTCAGCGCCCGCGCGATGGTCTCGACGAAGGCCGAGGGCTCCAGCCGCCGGGCCAGGGGCACGAAACGAACCGCGATCCGCGCCGCCAGCCGCATGGAGTCCAGCCCCTGGGCCACGCGCCGCTCCACGCCGGGGCGCAGCACCTTGACCGCCACCTTGCGGCCGTCCGCCAGACGCGCCGGATGGGCCTGGGCCAGCGAGGCCGCGGCGACCGGCGGGCCGAAATCGGTGAACAGGGCCTCGACCGGGCGGCCCAGCGACCGCTCGACCTCGCGCCGGGCCTCTTCCAGGGGGAAGGGCGCGAGCGCGTCCTTCAGCCGGCCCAGATCGCGGGCGAACTCGATGCCGAAGATGTCGGCCCGCGTGGCCAGCACCTGCCCCAGTTTGATCGCCACCGGACCCAGATGTTCGAACGCCTTGCCCAGCCGCTGGCCGGGACGGCCGTCGCGGCCCTCCTTGCCGGCGAAGGCGTGCAGCAGATGCGCCAGCCAGCGGATCCAGACCGGCAGCAGCGGCGTGATCTCGCGCGGCGCCAGGGCGTCGTGACGCACCAGAACCCAGGCCCAGCCGAGCAGACGCAGGGTCGCCTCGACCGGGCGGCGCACCGGTTCGGTCGGCGGCGGCGGCGGCGCCGTCTTGTAGTCGGCGGGATTGGTCAGATCGCCCACCCGTGATGGATGGCGGCCACCCCGCCCGACAGATTGGTCACGGTCACCCGGGTGAAGCCGGCGTCCTCGATCATCCGCTTGAACGTCGTCTGGTCGGGGAAGCGGCGGATGCTCTCGACCAGATACTGGTAGCTGTCGCGATCGCCCGCGACCCAGCCGCCGATGCGCGGAATGGCGTGGAAGGACCAGGCGTCATAGGCCTTGCGCACCGCCGAGGCCGTCGGACGCGAGAACTCCAGGCAGAGGAACCGCCCGCCCGGCTTCAGCACCCGCCGCGCCTCGCGCAGCGCCTGGGGAATGTCGGCCACGTTGCGGATGCCGAAACTGATCGAATAGGCGTCGACCGAGGCGTCCGGCAGCGGCAGGGCCATGGCGTCGCCGACCGACCACGACATCTCGGGTTCGCCGCCCTTCTGGACGCCCGCCATGATCATCTCGGCGTTGTAGTCGAGCACGATGATCGAGGCGTCCTCGCCCCCGCGCCGCTCCTGCGCGGCCCGCGCCATCCTGGCATAGCGGCGCGCCATGTCGCCGGTGCCGCCGGCCACGTCGAGGATGGTCTCGCCCGGCCGCGGGTTCAGCTTCGCCGCCGCCGCATCCTTCCACAGCCGGTGCACGCCCCCGCTCATCAGGTCGTTCATCAGGTCGTAGCTGGAGGCCACGCTGTCGAACACGCCGCGGACAAGTTGCACCTTCTCCTTCGCGTCGACGTCGCGAAAGCCGAAGGATGAGGTCTTGCCGGTCGAGGCGGAGGCGTCGGTCATGCGCGCGGTCTAGCGCGTCGCCGCCCGTCCGTCACCGGGCTGCGTGGTCGCGGTCTCCGGCTCAGTGAGCTCCGGCTTTCGGGCGCGGCACGCCGAGGTCCTTCATCAGGCTGCGGATCGCGCCGTAGCAACCGCAGGCGGCGGCCTCCAGCGCCTTGCGGTCGGTCACCTCGACCCAGCCGCGGCCCCGACGGATCAGCCCCTTGTCGACCAGCAGCGTCCCCACTTCGGACACCGTGGCGCGGCGCACGCCCAGCATGCCGGCGATATCCGCCTGGGTCAGGGCGAAGCGATCGCTTTCGGCGCGGTCGTGGATGGTCAGCAGCCAACGCGCCAGCCGCTCGTCCAGCCGGTGCTGGGCGTTGCAGGCCGCGGTCTGCTGCACCTGGGCGAACAGGCTTTCGGTGAATTTGGCGAGGGCGATCCGCATCGGCTCGCTCTCCTGCAGGGCGTCGGCGAAGACGTCCGCGGGACAGCAGGCCGAGACGCCCTCCACCTGGGCGATGGCCCGGCTGGCGGCGCGGGCGTTCATCGGCCCGCAGGTGACGCCGACCAGCCCCTCCCGGCCGATGGCGGCGGTTTCGATCATCCGGTCGTCGTCGAGGATGGTCATCAGCGACACCACCCCGCTCATCGGGAACCAGACCTCCTCGACCGCCTCGCCGGCGTCATACAGCATCTGGCCCTGCTCGAAGGGCCGCTCATGCAGATGGGGTTCGATCCGGCGCCGATCCGCGGCGGGAAGGGCGGCGATCCACATATTGTCCAAGGTCGACTCCCGTCGTGAATGCTGACGCTCGGTAACGCCAAAGCTTCACCGCGCGTTCCGAACCGCTTGTGGACCCCCGGCGGGCGCGATACGGCGAAGGGGACAGGAGGACGCCATGGCCGACCGGATTGACGTTGCGGAAGCTCTGAAAGGCCTGCCGTTGTGGCGCGCGCACGAGGGCGACCGTCCCGCCATCGCCCGTAGCCTGGCCTTCGCCGACTTCAACGCCGCCTTCGGCTTCATGACACGCGTCGCCCTTCTGGCCGACAAGGTCGATCATCATCCCGAGTGGTCGAACGTCTACAATCGCGTGGAGGTCCTGCTGACGACGCATGACGCCGACGGGGTCACAGAGAAAGATATCCGGATGGCCCGCTTCATCGACGAGGCGGCCGGCGCGATGGGAGCGAAATGATGACGGGCAGGGCAGGACGGGTCGCGGGCAAACAGGCCCTGATCACAGGCGCGGCCGGCGGGCTGGGCGAGGCCATGGCCTGGATGCTGGCGGGAGAGGGGGCGAAGGTCGCCGTCACCGACGTCAATCTGGCCGGCGTGCGGACGCTCGCCGATGCGATCAACGCCGAGATCCCCGGCGCGGCCTTCGCCTTCCAGCATGACGTCGCCAGGGAGGACCAGTGGGTCTCGGTCGTCGACGGCGCTGTCCAGGCGATGGGCGGCCTGTCGATCCTGATCAACAACGCCGGCGTCGGCGACGTCCTGGCCTTCGTCGAACAGGACACGGTCGCCTGCTGGCAGCGTCAGTTCGAGATCAACCTGCTGTCGATCATGCTGGGCTGCAAACACGCCATGCCCCACCTGCGCGCCGCCGCGCCGTCGTCGATCATCAACATCTCCTCGATCGCCGGCCTCGCCGCCGCCCCGGGCATGGGCGCCTACAACGCCACCAAGGCGGGCGTCTGGATGTATTCCAAGACCGTCGCGCTCGAGGCGGCCAAGATGGAGTGGAACGTCCGCTGCAACTCGGTCCATCCGGTCTTCATCAAGACTCCGATCCTCGACCCCTTCATCGCCATGGCCGGCGGCGACGAGGCCAAGGCCCACGAACGCCTCAGCCGCGGCATCCCCCTGAAGCGGATCGGCGAGCCCGACGACGTGGCGTACTGCGTCCTCTACCTCGCCTCGGACGAGTCCAAATTCGTCACCGGGACCGAGTTCAAGATCGACGGCGGCATGCTGGCGCAGTGAAGCGAGGGATTAGGGACTAGGGATTAGGAAGTCGACAGCAGGGAAGCTTCGGCTCGACCAAGCGCGGTCGCCCTAATCCCTAGTCCCTAATCCCTAATCCCTTAGTCCAGATCCGCCGGCAGAATCTGGCTCGACAGCAGGGTCTCCATCCCCTCCCACCGGTCCGGTCCCTGGCGCTCGACCCAGGCCTGCACCACATCGCGACCGAGGCCGTAGTTGATGATGTAGCTGCGGTAGGTGTCGATGAAGCGCAGGCGCTGCGTGGCCTTGGCCTCGTCGGCCAGGGTGTATTTCATCAGCCGCCGGATCGTCTCGGCCCGGTCAATGCGCCCGGCCAGCCAGTCATCGGCGATCGTGTATTCGGCCCGCGCCAGACGGCGCTGCAGGGCGCCCAGCCGGGCCTTCTTGTCCGCCGTCGCCGGATCGAGGCCGGCCAGCGGGAACAGCACCTCACGCTCGAAGCGCGTGCCTTCGTCGCCCGGGAAGGCCAGGTCGATGCCGTAGTTGGCGCTGCCCTCGGCCACGAAGGACATGGGCGAGAACAGCGGATAGACGCTCATCTCGACCCAGCCGCGCTCGCGCACGAAGGTCCGCTCCAGCAGGGCGTTGTAGACGTGGTGGCCGGGGTAGCCCTCGTGGCAGCCCAGATCGATGGCCCGTTCGGTATAGATGGGGAAGTCGGCGTTGATCTCGATCCGGCTGGCCGCGTCGCCGAGATAGTAGTTGTAGCCCGACCAGGGCTTGTCGCCGACAAAGCTGAGGGTGAACCGCTCATTGGCCGGCAGGGCGATGTGCTGGACCGTGCGGCGGCGGCATTCGGCGATGGCGGCGTCCATGACGACCTGCAGCCGGTCCTTCGGGATCACATAGTGCGACTTGAAGGCCGTGACCCGCTCGGTCAGCGTGCCCTCGCCGGGCAGCAGGGCGTCGATCTCGGCGAGGACGGGGTCGAAGCTCTCCAGCGGCCGCAGCTCGGGCCGGATGCCGAACAGGGCCTCGGCCTCGTCGGCGAAGCTCATCTTCTCGCCGGACAGCATGCGTAAGCGAGCCGAGGCCGCCGAGACATGCGCCAGCAGATAGGCGCGTCGCTGGATCACTGCCGGCTCCGCGCCCACGGTCGAGACCGCGTTCAGACGTTCGGTGAGATCGGCCGCGCCTTCGATGAGCTGGGGCACGGTGCGCGGACTGGCCTTGGCCAGTTCCTGCCACTCCGCCGGGCCGTAGTAGGCGTCGACATAGCCGGGCTCGCGCTCGCCGATCTCCAGGATCAGGGCGACATAGTCCCGGGCGATGGCGCCCATGCTTTCGACCGACGGATCCGGGGTCGCCGGCAGCGCCGCCGGCGAGAAGGCCGGAGTGGCGCAGGCGCCCAGCAGCATCAACAGACTGAACAGCAGGGCGCGCATCGTGACCTCCTTCATCGAAGCGGAGCGCACGCTAGATCACGATGCGCCGGCCCGAACCTTACAAATCGTCCAGAATGCCTCAAGGTTCACGGTGGGCGCATTCGGTGTTGAGGGCGGCGCGGTCCTGCTGTAAGGCCCTTCGTCCGGCGTTTCGCCGTCAGACGCACCCGTAGCTCAGCTGGATAGAGTACTGCCCTCCGAAGGCAGGGGTCAGAGGTTCGAATCCTCTCGGGTGCGCCATCTTCCTTCCCGACCGGAGCCGCGCGTGACCGACGCCCTTCCGACCCTGCCGCAGGCCCAGCCCATGGGCCAGCCCGTCGGGCGCGTCATCGCCATGCCGGCCGACACCAATCCCGAAGGCGACATCTTCGGCGGCTGGCTGCTGGCCCATATGGACCTTGCCGGCGCGACCCCGGCCTTCGAACTGGCGCAGGGCCGCTGTGTGACCATCGCCCTGGACGGCATGGTCTTTCACCAGCCCGTCTCGGTCGGCGACGAGGTCTCGATCTACGCCCGCGTGCTCAAGACCGGCCGCACCTCGATCCGCGTCCACGTCGAGGCCTGGAAACGCCCCCGCGACCGGGCCCAGGCCGCCTCGGTGCGCGTGACCGAAGGGGTCTTCACCTATGTGGCGATCGACGAGGACCACAAGCCGAGGCCGCTGCCGGCCGCCGTCGGATAACCCACTGCGACAGTGGGAAATCTTGACCTTTGGCCTCCGCGCCCCTACCTCGCGGGCATGGCCATCCGTCGCATCCTCACCATCGACAACGCCGCCGACCTGGCGGTGCTGAAGCAGATCTCCACCCCCGTCGAAGGGCCGGTGACCGATGAGCTGCGCCGTCTGATGGATGACATGCTCGACACCATGTACGACGCGCCCGGCATCGGCCTGGCCGCCGTCCAGATCGGCGATGCGCGCCGGGTCATCGTCATGGACCTGAACGATCGCGACGGCGTCGCCGACGATCAGGACCCGGCCGAACTGTCGGACGAGGAGCGGGCCAAATGGGAGCTCGCGCGCCGCAATCCGCGCTACTACGTCAATCCCGAGATCGTCTGGGCCTCCGACGAGCTGTTCACCTATGAGGAGGGCTGCCTGTCGGTCCCCGAATATTACGACAGCGTCGAACGCCCCGCCCGCGTCCGCCTGCGCTATATCAACTACGCCGGCGATACGGTCGAGGAAGAGGCCGAGGGCCTCTACGCCGTCTGCATCCAGCACGAGATGGACCACCTCGAGGGCGTCCTGTTCATCGACCACCTGTCCCGGCTGAAGCGCGAGCGCGCCGTGGCCAAGGTCAGGAAGAACGCAAGGCTGGCCGCCTGATGGCCCGGCTGAAGCGTGGTCGCGACCGCATCATCGACACCCACGGCCATCGCCGCCTGACCCGCAATGAAAAGGTCGGCATCGGCAGCCTCGCCGTCCTGCTCGGCGTCGCCGCGGCCGGCGTGATCGCGGGCGTCCTGCTCGACCGCCTGCTCGACTTCGACGACGTCCTCGACGCCGGCGGCGAATGGGACGAGGGCGGCGGCGTTCACACCCGCTGGGAGTAGGCCCGGCGCAGGCGTTCCGGCCCTGATCCCGGGCGTAACCACCCGCTTCCGCCCGCGGGATACTTTTGCGACAAGTCCGAAGCACGGTGATCTCCGGCGCACCTTCGCGCCGCGAAAGGACACGCGCATGAAAACGCTTCTCAAGGGGTCGCTTCTCGTCGGCCTGGCCACGCTCGGCGTCGCCACCGCCGCCTTTGCCCTGCAGGCGGACCACGGCTTCAACCCCGCCTCGCTGGACGCCGACGGCGACGGTGTGATCTCGACGACCGAGGTCGACGCCCATGCCGATCTTCTGTTCGCCCGCACGGACCGGAACAGCGACGGCAGCCTGTCCGCCGATGAACTGCGCGCCCTGCACGCGATGATGCCGGCCGGCGCGGCGCCGGCGCACGCTCCGGCCCAAGCGCCCGGCCCCGTGACCCGGCAGGCCTTCCGCGAGGGCCTCCGCAGCCATGCGACCCAGATGGACGCCAACCGGGACGGCCGGCTGACCGTCGCCGAACTGGGCGCCGCGATGCATGGCGGCCAGGGCCACTGAATGCGGGCTTCCGGCGACATCGCCCGGGGTGGGGAAACGGGCCTCGCGGCCCGCACCCTGCCCCGGGTCATCGTCGTCGAGGACGAAGGCGACATCCGTGAGCCCCTCGCCCGGTATCTGACGCGCAACCATTTCCAGGTGACCGCGGTCGGCAGCGCGGAAGCGGCCCGCCACGCCCTGTCGGCCGGCGCCTGCGACCTGCTGCTCGTCGACATCATGCTGCCGGGCGAGAACGGCCTGTCCCTGACGCGCGAGGTCCTGGCGACCACCGACATTCCG
>CAYNNT010000048.1:0-20825 GCA_964398675.1 uncultured Brevundimonas sp. | reverse complement strand
CTGGCGGTGGTCGAGGGCCTGACGCCCGCAGACAGCGGCGGGGTCTTCGTCTGGGATGGCGCGCGCATACCCGAATGAGCCACCGCTGACTGCCGTGCCTTGACTCGGTCATACAGTATGTCGCATACACTGTGTATCACACACTATGTGAGATGCAGGGAAGCGGCATGAGCCTCGATCCGGACCTATATGAATCGATGCGGCTGGAGCTGCGGCGCGGGTCGCTGGTGCTGGCGGTGCTCGCCTGCCTCAGGACCGAGCGCTACGGGTACACCCTGCGTCAGGCGCTGGCCGCCGACGGGCTCGAGATGGAGGAATCGACCCTCTATCCGCTGCTGCGCCGGTTGGAGAGCCAGGGGCTGCTGAACAGCGAATGGCGCGAGGAGGAGAAGCGGAAGAAGCGCTTCTACGTCCTGTCGCCCGGGGGCGTGTCGATGCTGGCCGCCCTGACCGACGAATGGCGGGGCATCAACGCCTCGCTCGACAAGATTCTCTGAAATCCGGGCTGAAGGGGAAACGCCATGGACCTGATCGACCGCTATCTGAACGCCGTCGCCGCGCAGTTGCCGCAGGACGAACGGGCCGACATCACCGCCGAATTGCGCGACCTGATCCTGAGCCGGTTCGAGGCGAAGGAAGAGGCGCTTGGCCGCGCCCTGACCGAGGACGAACAGGAGGCCATCCTGCGCGAGATCGGCCATCCGCTGGTCGTGGCCGCCCGCTACCGCAAGGGGCCGGACTCGCTGGTCGGGCCCGAGCTGTTTCCCTACTGGCTGTTCGGCGTGAAGGCCGGGCTGATGGTGCTGGGGGCGGTCTTCGCCATCACCCTGTTCATCCGGGTGATCGGCGGGTCGGACAATTTCGGGCAGGACATCGCCCACGCCTTCAACGGCTTCTTCGGCGCGGGCCTGACCCTGATCGGGGCGGCGACCCTGGCGGCGGCGATCTTCGAACACCAGGGCATCCGGCCGGGCTGGATGACCAACTGGCGGGTCAAGGATCTCGGCGCCTTCGGTCTGGCTGACCCCGCGGCCTGGGGCATGTCGATGACCGGAACGGAGACGGCGCAGGCGACGAAGACCTCGTGGATGCCGAAGCCGCGGGCCAGGGCCTGGCCGGGCGGGGAGTATCTGTTCTCCTTCCTCGCGGTGGGGATGTTCGTGCTGTGGTGGATCGGGGTGCTGCATTTTCCCGGTCTGATGTCGATCGAACTGCGCGGCGAGGACGCGGGGATCAGCGGCGCGCCCGTCTGGTCGATCCTGTTCGGGCCGATCCTGCTGTACGCCTTCGCCCAGATGGCCGTCGATCTGGCCAGTCTGGTCCGGCCATACGCCGTCAGGGCGCGGGCGGCGGCCAGGATCCTCGTCGCCGCCGGCGGCCTGTGGCTGACCTGGGCGATCTTCGAGGCCGGCCACTGGTTCACCCTGACGCGTGGCGAGGAGACGGCGCGGATCGCGGGCGACTGGACGATGCTGAACCTCGACACGCTCGGAAACCTGGGCGAGGGCGGCCGCGACCTGGTCGGCATCGCCTCCACCCTGTCGGTGGTGATGATCTGGGTGCTGGCCTTTTCGGCGGTCAGCCTGGCCTGCAGCGTGATCCAGAACATCTGGCGGGTCGGGCGCGGTCGATAGTTGGGCCGCGGTCAGAAGGCTCCGCCTTCTCGACCCGACGCGGCCTGGCACGGCCATGTCCGAAAACCGCGAGACTTCCATGGCCGCAGCGCTCATTCTGCGGCCATGGAAAACGCCGCCGAACTCGACCAGGAGGCCTGCTACCGCGCCGTGCTGACGCGCGATGCGCGGTTTGACGGGCGGTTCTTCGGCTGTGTGAAGACCACAGGCATCTACTGCCGCCCCGTCTGTCCCGCGCGGACCCCGAAGCGCGAGAACATGTTTTTCGTGGTGTCGGCCGCGGCGGCGGAGGAGGCGGGCTTCAGGGCCTGTTTGCGCTGCCGGCCCGAGACGGCGCCCGACATGGGCGCCTGGCGCGGCACCTCCAACACGGTCAGCCGGGCCCTGGCCCTGATCGAGGCGGGGGCGCTGGATGAGGGCGATGTCGACGGCCTGGCCGGGCGTCTGGGCGTCGGCGAGCGGCATCTGCGGCGGCTGTTCCGTCAGCATCTGGGCGCCGCCCCGGTCAGCGTGGCGCAGACCCGGCGCGTGCTGCTGGCCAAGGCGCTGATCCACCAGACCGATCTGAGCATGGCGCAGGTGGCGCTGGCCTCGGGATTCGGCAGCGTGCGGCGGTTCAACGAGACCTTTCAGGCCCTGTACGGCCGTCCGCCCTCGGCGCTAAGGCGACGCGGCGAGCGGCTGCATGAGGGCGGGGTGCGGCTGAGTCTGTCGTTCCGCCCGCCCTATGACTGGGAAGCCATGTTCGCGGCCCTGACGGCGCGCGGCGACACGGTCGAGGGGCGGCGCTGGTCGCGGCCTCTGACGCAGGCGGTCGACGGGGCGGACGGCGCGGTGACGGTCGAGCCGGCGGAAGCCGGGCGGGTCTCGGTCTGCGTCGAGGCGGACGATCTGAAGGTGCTGCCGGGCGTGCTGGCGCGGGTGCGGCGGGTGTTCGACCTGTCGGCGGACCCGGAGGCCATCGGGCACGACCTGTCGGCCGATCCGGTGCTCAGACCGCTGATCGCCGCGCGGCCGGGGCTGAGGCTGCCCGGGGACTGGATCGATGACGGGGCCGAAGCGCCCAACGACCGGCTTGAGGACGAAACGCTCGCCGCCGGCGCCGAAAACTGGCGGCCCTGGCGGGCCTATGGCGCGCTGCACCTCGCCCTCGCGGGCATCAGCGGCGCCGATCTGATGGAGAACGATGATGCGAAACGCGCAGCCTGAGACCCTGACCCTCGAAAGGGTCGCGACGCCGGTGGGCGAGGTGCTGCTGGTCACCGATGCCGAGGGCGCGGTGCGGGCGCTGGACTTCGCCGACTATGAGGCGCGGATGACGCGGCTGCTGGCCCGTCATGCGCCGGGGGCGGTGGTCGCCCAGGGGCGAGCGCCGGAGACGGTGCGGCGCGCCGTCGAGGCCTATTTCGCCGGCGACGTGCGAGCCCTGGACGGGGTGGCCGTGAAGACCGGCGGCACGGACTTCCAGCGTACGGTCTGGAAGGCGTTGAGGGCCATTCCGGCGGGCGAGACCCGGACCTATGGCCAACTGGCGGCGGCGATCGGCTCGCCGAAGGCGGTGCGGGCCGCGGGCCTGGCCAACGGCCAGAACCCCGTCGCCGTCATCGTGCCCTGTCATCGGGTGATCGGCGCCAACGGGACGCTGACCGGCTATGCGGGCGGGCTGGAGCGGAAGCGCTGGCTGCTGGAGCATGAGGGGGCGGCCGCCCCCGCCGTCGCCTAGAATTTGTAGTTCAGGCCGACCTGGATGATCGGGAACAGGCCGTAACCCTCGGCTTCGTCCGTGATGTTCCGACTCTCGTCGCGCAGCCGGGCCCGGAAGGTCGGGTCGTTGGACAGGCTGCCGCCGGTCGAGGTCAGGGCGACCTCGGGCGCATCGCTCCAGGCGACGCCCGCGATGGCGCGGATGCCCCAGCGACTGTTGCGGTAGAAGGTGTCGTCCCAGCCGATGCCGATGAATGGGGCAAGGTCCTGCAGTTTGATCGAGCCGCCCAACGTTCCGATCTGGGCGGGCGAATAGGTCTGGCCGCCGATGTCGACCGGCCCCGTGGGCGTGCCGGCCAGGGCGATGTCGCGGTCGCCCATATAGGCCCCGCCGGAAATCAGCAGGCCATTCGCCATCGGGTGCATGTCGATGAAGGCGCCGACCGTGTCGAAGGTCAGGTCGGCGTCGTAGTCGACCCCGTCATAGCTTTCATCCGCGCTGTGGGTCAGGCGGTCCGTCGATCCTCTGAGGGTGAAGATCGGCCCCAGCTTGATCTGTACGTCGAGGCCGGCGCCGGAGGTGCCGACGGCTGCGCCGACGGCGACGCCGGGCTCCGCCGTCTGGGCCATCGCCGATCCGGCGGACAACAGGACGGCCGCGGCCGCGACGGGGATCAGGCGCATGGGACTCTCCGGTGAAGCTCCGTTGCACCCTGTTCCGGTTAAGATCGTGTTTCCCATGTTCGCGCGCGATCCGTCGCCCGGGGTCTTGACCAGACGCTGTTCGCTGTCGTCATCTGACGGCGGGATGCTGGGGAGCAAGACCATGAAACCGACGCTGCTTGCGGCGCTATGTGCAATTCTCTGTGCGGGGCCGACCGCCGCGCTCGCGCAGGACGAAGACGACTGGGAGTTCCAGCACGAGCCGACCCTGAACCAGACGGTCGCCGCCGTCCGCTATGACGCGGGCGTGGCCATTGTGGTCCAGTGCCGGGACCGTGCGCTGTCCGCGGCCCTGATCGGCATGCCCGCCGGCGTGGGCGGCATCGAGGTGCAGGCGCGACGCGCCGATGGCCGCACCGATGTCCAGACATGGGCGCCCGGACCGCAGCCGGGCATCCTGATGAGCACCGTGCCGGCGCGCGACATCCGCTTCATGCGCGGGGGCGGCCTGTTTTCGATCCGCACGGCGGACGGGGCGCCGCGGGCCCTGCGCACCAATTTCGACCTCCCGACGCAGTCGGCCAACCTCGACCGTGTTCTTTCCGCCTGTGGCTGGGGCCTGACGGACGATCGGGACCAGCTGGCCAGGGCCGGACGCACCGAAGTCAGCTTCCGCGATCCCGATGCGCCGCCGCCGCGCGAAAGGCCCCGCGGTCGCGGGGCGCGGGCGGGCGTGCCGGAGGCCCCTCCGCCCGTGGGCCCGCCCGTCCAGCAACTGCCCGTGGCGGAACTCCAGATCAGCTGCGTGCTCCAGGACCTGAAGCTGACCGGCTGCCGGTTTGACCTGCCGGCCGCGGCGACGGCGCCGGACGCCGCGCGCACCCTGCGCCGGCTGGAGGGCGGGCAGATGTACGCCCTCGGAGGGGCGACCCCGGACGGGAAGGTGGTCTACACAACCATCCCGTCCACCACGATCATCGACTATCTCGTCACCCTTCCCGCGCGCTAGCCTGACCCGCTGCCAAGCCGATCCGGGCTTGCATTTCCCGGGCATCCGCCTAGATTGCGCCTGCTTATGCTGAAAGTGAGCATAAGTCGGCGTCGGTCAGGGTGATCGGTCGCCGTTCTTCGGGCCTCTGATTTGCTCAAATCGAGCAAAAGGGATGCGAAATGGCTGACGGCGCGTTCGGAATGTCCAGTGAACTGGCGCGGGAAACCGCTCCGGTATGGGCCAAGGTCAAGGACCATGTGACGCCCATGGAGTGGCCGGCGCAGGCCGCCCTGATCAGCGAGATCAATGCGCTGAAGAAGAGCCGCGACGCCGTCATCCTGGCCCACAACTACATGACGCCCGAGATCTTCCACGGCGTCGGCGACTATGTCGGCGACAGCCTCGGCCTGGCCAAGGAGGCCGCGCGGTCGAAGGCGAAGGTCATCGTCCAGGCGGGCGTGCATTTCATGGCCGAGACCTCGAAGATCCTGAGCCCCGACAAGACGGTGCTGATCCCCGACCTGCGCGCCGGCTGCTCGCTGGCCGCCTCGATCACGGGCGCGGACGTGCGGCTGATCAAGCAGCGCTATCCCGGCCTGCCGGTGGTCACCTATGTGAACACCTCGGCCGATGTGAAGGCCGAGACCGACATCTGCTGCACCAGCGCCAACGCCGTCCAGGTGGTGGAATGGGCGGCGAAGGAATGGGGCGTCGACCGCGTCATCCTGATCCCCGATGAGTTCCTGGCCCGCAACGTCGCGGCCCAGACAAGCGTCGGCATCATCGCCTGGAAGGGCCGCTGCGAGGTGCACGAGCGCTTCACCGCCGCCGACATCGCCGAGATGCGGGCCGCGTATCCGGGCGCGGAAATCCTGGCCCACCCGGAATGCCCCGAGGATGTGCTGGCGGCGGCTGATTTCGCCGGCTCGACCGCGGCCATGATCGACCATGTGACCGCGCGCAAGCCGAAGCAGGTGGTGATGATCACCGAATGCTCGATGGCCGCCAACGTCGCCGGCGACCTGCCCGGGGTCGAGTTCATCGGGCCCTGCAACCTGTGCCCGTACATGAAGCGGATCACGCTGGAGAACATCCGCGACTGCCTGCTCAACATGCAGTTCGAGGTGACGGTGCCCGAGGATATCGCCGAGCGGGCGCGGCTGGCCGTACAGCGGATGGTCGACCTGCCGCCGCCTGCGGTCCCCGCGCGCTATGACATGATCAAGGCCCGGCACCATGTGGCGGTGGAGCTGATCTGATGCACTATGTTCCGCCCGTCCGCGCCGTGGCGACGATCGACAAGCGCAGCCTGCGGCTTCTCGCCCTCCTGGCCTTGTGGCTGCGGTCAGAAAAGGCCACGTCGTCGGGATGACAGACAGCAACACCCCTCGTCCCGGCCCCTGGGACGCCAAGCCGGGCCAGCCCGCGGCGGCGCCCGTCCGGGCCGCGTCCCCGACCAATCCGCGCGCTGTCCAGGACAATGCGGACAAGGGCCAGCATCCGCTCTGGGCCCTGGTCTCCACCCTGCTGCTCGGGGGGCTGATCTGGTACTATACCGGCAGCTGGATCGCCGTGGTCGCCGTCCTGTTCGGCCTGCTGGTCCATGAGTACGGCCACGTGCTGGCGATGAACGCCTACGGCATGGGCCCGGCCAGGATCTATGTCGTGCCGTTCGTCGGCGGGATGGCCAAGGCGCAGCGCCGGGCCGAAAGCGAGTGGCACGGCGTGCTGGTGTCATTGGCCGGCCCGGGCTTCGGCCTGCTGGCCGCCATCCCCTTCTTCGGCCTGTACATCGTCACCCGGCAGCCGATGTGGCTGGAGGGCGTGTTCTTCATCTCCATGCTGAACCTGCTGAACCTCGCGCCGGCGCCGCCGCTGGACGGGTCCAAGGCGCTGGGGCCTGTGCTGGCCCTGATCCATCCGATGGTCGAGAAGGCCGCCATGGTGCTGGTCGGCGCGGTGGCGGTGCTGTGGGGGCTCAGCAATGGAAGCTATCTGTTCGCCGGCCTCCTGGCCTTCGCCCTCTACAGCCACCTGCAGCGCGGCTATTGGCGGCCAGAAGGCCGGCGGCTGACGCCGGGCGAGGCGGGGCGGAGCGTCGGCCTGTTCTTCCTGACGGCCGCCGCCTGCATCGGCGTGGCCCTGGCCGGGCTGATGCCGGTCGCCGGCTCGTTCGAACAGGCACTGGCGATCGCGGCCAGCTACTTCTCGTTCGGCCAGTGAGCCGCATCGTCCATCACGACGGGCCGTTGGTGATCGGCGGCGGTCTGGCGGGGCTTTCGGCCGCGCTGGAGGCGGCGCCGCGCAAGGTGCTGGTGGTGACGCCCGCCCCCCTGCTGGAGGCCTGTTCCTCGGCCTGGGCCCAGGGCGGGGTGGCGGCGGCCCTGTCGCCGGATGACGCGCCGGCCCTGCATGCGGCCGATACGGCGTCGGCGGGGGCCGGTCTGGTCGAGGCCGGGGCGACCGACACCCTCACCCGCGACGGCCGCGCCACGGTCGAGTGGCTGGCGGCGCTGGGCGCGCCCTTTGATCGCGACGCCGCCGGCGGTTTCGCCGTCAGTCTGGAAGCCGCCCATTCGCACGCCCGCGTGGCCCGGGTCGGCGGCGACGGCGCCGGTCGGGCGATCCTGTCGGCGCTGATCGCGGCGGTGCGCGCCGCCCCGCATATCGAGGTCTGGGAAGACGGCCGTCTGCGCGGCCTGGTCCAGGATGCGAGCGGCCGGGTCTGCGGCGCCCTGATCGAGCGTGGGTCAGCGGGTTCTGGGCGGATGATCAAGGTGCTGGCCCCTGCGGTGGTGCTGGCCACCGGCGGCGCCGGCGGCCTGTTCGCCCACACCACCACCCCCGCCGCCCTGCTGGGCGAAGGGATGGCGGCGGCGTATCGGGCGGGCGCGGAGATACTCGACCCGGAATTCGTGCAGTTCCACCCGACCGCCATCGACGTCGGTCTGGACCCCATGCCCCTGGCCACCGAGGCCCTGCGCGGCGAGGGCGCGCGGCTGATCGACCGGGAGGGCCGCTTTCTGCTGGGCGAGGCGGCGGACGCTGACCTTCAGTCGCGCGACGTGGTGGCGCGGGCCGTACATGCCGCACGCGCAGCCGGACGCGGCGCCTTCCTCGACTGCCGCAGCGCCATCGGGGCGAAGCTGGCCGAAGAATTCCCCGCGGTGTTCGCCGCCTGCATGCGGGCCGGGCTGGACCCGCGCGAGACGCCGATCCCCGTCGCCGCGGCGGCCCATTATCATATGGGCGGAATCGCTGCGGGCACCGACGGGCGCACCAGTCTGCCGGGCCTGTTCGCGGTGGGAGAATGCGCGGCGACCGGGGTTCACGGCGCCAACCGGCTGGCCTCCAACTCCCTGCTTGAGGCCGCGGCCTTCGGGCGACGGACGGGTCGGGCTGCGGCGCTGGAAATGACGCACGCGGGCGAAACCCTGCCGTCGACCGTGGCGCCGGACCTGTCGCCCGAAGCGCTGCAGGCGCTGCGCGTGGCCATGAGCGAAGGTGTCGGGGTGGTGCGCGATGCGGCGGGGCTCAACGCGACGCTGGCCGTCATCGCACGGCTGGAGGCTGCGGCGCCGGGCGCCCTGCCGCTGGTCGCCGCGCGGCTGATCGCCGGGGCGGCGCTGGCGCGGCGCGAAAGCCGCGGCGGCCACTATCGTTCGGACTATCCCGCGACCGCCGCCGTCGCCGACCATACCCACGTCCACGCAGACCCCGCCCTGGTCGCCGCGGCCTGAACGAGCGAACGATGATCCGATCCCTTCCCGACATCCTGATCGAGCCCGTCGTCCGTATGGCGTTGGCCGAGGACCTCGGTCGGGCGGGCGATGGGACGGCGCAGGCCTGCATCCCCGAGGGCGCGCGCATGCGGGCGGTGTTCGCGGCGCGCAAGGCGGGTGTGCTGGCCGGGATCGACTGCGTGCGACTGGCCGTGCTGGCGATGGATCCGAGGGCCGCCATTGATCTGAAACTGCGCGACGGCGACGCCTTCGAGGCCGGCGCCGTATTGGCCGAGGTGGAGGCGGACGCCCGCGCATTCCTCGCCGCCGAGCGGACGGCGCTGAATCTGCTGGGCCGTCTGTGCGGGATCGCGACCCTGACGCGGCGCTATGTCGAGGCCGTCGCCGGCACGAAGGCGCGGATCGCGGACACCCGCAAGACCACCCCCGGCCTGCGCGCGCTGGAGAAGCATGCGGTGCTCTGCGGCGGCGGGGTCAATCACCGGTTCGGGCTGGATGACGCCATCCTGATCAAGGACAACCACGTCGCCGTCTGCGGCGGAGTGGGCGAGGCCGTCCGTCGCGCGCGCGCCGCCGTCGGTCACCTGATGAAGGTCGAGGTCGAGGTCGACGGGCTGGATCAGCTGGACGAGGCGCTGGCCGCCGGGCCGGACGTGATCATGCTGGACAATTTCACCCTGCCGATGCTGGGCGAGGCGGTGGCCCGCACGGCCGGGCGGATCACGCTGGAGGCGTCGGGCGGGGTCAACCTCGATACGGTGCGCGGTATCGCGGAGACGGGCGTGGACGTGATCTCGGTCGGCGCCCTGACCCATTCCGCGCCGGCGCTGGATGTCGGTCTGGACGTGCTTGACGCCTAGGGATTGGTGACGAGGCCCCACGCGAGCGCGGCGCCGCCGAGGATCAGGTAGGCGATCATCAACGCAATCCGGACAGGCCGTGGCATGCGGTAGCCGACCACGCCTGCGAACCGCTCCTCGTATTGGGGAAATGCCCGATCGATCATGGGATTGAAGACAAGGCCCAGCACGCTTGTAAGGACGAATACGCCCCCGAAGAATATCGCGACCCATTGAAGCGGCAATCCGGCGCTCACGAGGACGCTTACAAACCAGACCAGTCCGGCCAGGACGATCAGCCGGACGGCGATGATCACATAGGCTCTGATCGGCATGGACCTTCCTCTCCCCGCCACGGGATTACACAAACCTCACGGGGTCAAGCGGAACCATGTTCCGGAACAGCGACGCCCCGCAGCGGTTTTCTTCCTGCAAGGAAAGTGACCACTCATGACCCAAGTCCCGCGAATTCCGAAGGAACAGACCAGCTTCGCAGACAAGGGCGCCCGAACCGTGGAGGATGCCGCGAACGCCGACCGGCGCGATCTCGAGACGGAAATCCAGACGGGCAAGCCCGGCAATTCCGACGTCGATGCCGATGACCAGGGCCAGTTCGGTGATCTGAAGCAGAACCTGACGAACCAGTGGAAGGTCCGTGAATCGACGGCCATCCGGCCGGACTGATTCAGGCGGTCGGGGTCGTCTGCACGGACGCGTCGGCCGTCGAGGCCGGAGCGGTCGTCACGACCACCGGGGCGGGCGCTGCGGCGGCAGGGGCCGGAGCGCCGGCGTCAGCGCCGCGTTCCTGGGCAACCAGCATATTGTAGGCCACCGCGCCGGCTTCCCGCACCGGGCCCGTGGGATCCAGGCTGGCCTGGATCAGGCGCGGGCCTTCGACGTCGCTCGACGGGCGGGCGGCGTAGGAGAAGGCCTCGCGCGAGCCGGAGCGACCGCCGAAGCGATAGAACAGGTGGTCGCCGACCTGGCCGACCCGCACCAGCGAATTGCGCCAGCCCGGCGAGACGCCGGTGGTGTGGAAATGGGTGGCGTTGCCGACGCTGGCGTAGACGGCGCCGGACAGGGCGGCCGAGGCCACTTCGCGGGCGCGGTTCCAGGCGGCCTGATTGACGCGACCACGCATCGAGCCGTCGCAGGTGAAGCTGAACTGGCAGCCCGTGCGGCGACCGGCGCCCTGGAAGACCACGCTGCAGACGCTCTTGGGGAAGGCCGGGTGGCGAACGCGGTTCAGCACCACCTGGGTCACGGCGCGCATGCCGTCGCGGCCTTCGCCGCGGGCTTCGTAATAGGCGGCCTGGGTCAGGCAATCGAGATCGCGGGAGGCGTCGAGGGCGCTGCCCAGCCGGAAGGGCAGGGCGGCGACCGGGCCGGTCAGATTGACCCGGCGCAGATTGGCGCTGGCGGACTGGCCGCGCAGTTGTTCCAGACGGGCGGTCAGGAGTTCGGCCTGACGGTCGCGCTGGGCGCCGCCGGCCACGGTATAGGGATCGTGCCGGCGGGCGATGGTCAGGGCGCTTTCGTCCAGACCGCCGGCGGCCGCTGCAAGGGCTTCCTCGGTGAAACCGGCCGCGGTTGCGCCCTCGATACGTTCCGCCTGGGCCCGGACGGTCGTGGCCTTCGCCGCCGTGCCGCCCAGATAGGCGCAGCCGATCGCCAGTCCCACCAATGCGCCGAACGCCGCCGCCGCCGATCCGGGCCGAATCCGGGCCGCACGATCAACAGGAGGGTTCACACGCGTTTGCGGGGCTTTCGGCAAGGGCTCAGTCCTGTACGGCAGGGCGCAATGCCGCCCCCGGGTAGTCTCGCAACCGGGCGACCCTCTCCAATCCCTGGAGATCGGCGTCGCGATCCGCTTGCGGTAAATCGACGGTCAGCGAACGGGCCGAACATCGAGGACGCGCCTTAAGCCAGCCGTTTGTGGCGCCAATGTGGTTGATTCGCAAGATTGTTGTGCGACGCAACATCGCGGGCAGGCCGAGCGGTATCCGCAAGTTGACCTCGCGTGAACGCCTTATAGTCAGCGCCAGTGAAACGCGGCAATTCTGTATTCTCCATCACAAGAACAACACAAAACAAGTGTCCCGGCTGTTCTTCCGCATTGAGGGGCCGGTCGACTGTTGTTCTCGGCATCGGTCGGAAGGGCCCGTTGACCTGTGTGGCGCGCCGGAACCGGCGGAGGGCTGACGGCGTTCAAGCTCCGCTATTGGAAGGATTTTCGCCATGAAACGCACCGCCATCACCCTCATCGTCGCCATCACCGCCCTGGCCGCCGCAGCCTGCGGCCAGACCATCGAGCAGAGAGCCGCGACCGGCGCTGTCGCCGGAGCCGTCGTCGCGGGACCGGTCGGGGCCGCCGTCGGCGGCGCGGCGGGCGCGGCGGTCGGCCAGGCCCAGAAGCCGAACTGACACAGTCGGCCTTCGAGTGAGCGGGGCGGCGGTCATCGGCGCCTCGCGATCTTGATTTTCGCGCCCATATAGGGTTAGCGACGCGCCGGGCTGCGCTGCAAACCGCCCGGCCGCGTTCAAGCGCATCCACAACCGTTCAAGGACATCGACGCCCTCCGCATGAGAGATCTGAAACAGACCGGCTTCACCGACCGCCTCACGACGCAGCAGGAGGCCAAGAAGGCCCTGCTTGCCCGGTTCAAGCCCAAGGCCGCCGCCCCCGATCCCGAATTCGACAAGCTGGCCGCCAAGCGCGCCGCCGAGAAGGAGGCGCTGCGCCAGCAGCATGAACTGGCCAAGGCCGAAGCCCGCCGGGAAAAGGCCGAGAAGGAAGCCGCGCGCATGGCGGCCGACGCCGAGGCCCAGGAAGCCGTCGAGGCCGAGAAGCGCGCCGCCCGCAAGGAGCGCAAGGCCCTGACCAAGGAAGAGCAGAAGGCCGCCCGCGACGCGCGCTACGCCGCCCGCAAGGCGCGTACGCGCTGATCCACACGACGGCCGGCCGAAAGGCCGGCCGGTTGGGCCTCAGATGAGTTCGCCCAGAATGCGGGCCAGCTGCTCTCCGGAGTAGGGCTTGCGCAGGAACGGCCAGGGCGCATCGGCCAGGGCTGCATCCACATCTTCGCCGGCATAGCCTGAGGTCAGCACGACCCGCATGTCGGGGTAGTCGCGCCCGCACATCCGCGCCAGTTCGATGCCGGTCATGCCGCCGGGCATCACCACGTCGCTGAGCATCATGTCGAACTTCTCGCGCTTCAGCAGGTCCAGCGCCTGCGGCGCGGTCTCGACGGCGCGCACCTCAAGTCCCAGACCTTCCAGCAGTTCCAGCGCGACGACGGCGACGCTGACGTCATCCTCGACCAGCAACAGACGCCTGCCGGCGGCCATCGGTCGCGCCGCTTCCGGCCCTACCTCCGCGGTGACGGCGGCGGCCGCATCCCGGGGCGGCAGATACAGTCTGATCTCGGTTCCGCGGCCGACCGTTGAAGATATCCGGGCCGCGCCGCCGCTCTGGCGCGCAAAGCCATAGACCTGGCTCAGGCCGAGGCCTGTGCCCTTGCCCACGGCCTTGGTGGTGAAAAAGGGCTCGAACACCCGTGCGATCACCTCGGGCGGCATGCCCGCGCCGTTGTCCGAGACGGTGACGCAGACATAGTCGCCCGGCGCGAGGTCGGCGACCTCGCCCGGCCCGACCAGACACGACAGGGTCTGGATCGAGATCCGGCCCTTGTCGCCCACGGCGTCGCGGGCGTTGACGACCAGATTCAACAGGGCGGCCTCGAACTGGGAGGGATCGACGCTGACGTGGGCGCCGCCGCGCCGGAGCTTCAGCTTGAACTCGACGGCCTCGCCGACGGCGCGGCGCAACAGGGGCTCGCTCTGGCGAATCTGCACGTTGAGATCGACGGCTTCGGGACGCAGGGCCTGACGGCGCGAGAAGGCCAGCAGCTGATGGGTCAGGCCCTCGCCGCGCCGCGCCGCCGCCAGCGCCGCCTCGCCCAGCTTCTGGCGTTTGGCGGCGTCATTGGGCGAACGCAGCATGATGTCGAGCGCGCCGATCACGACGGTCAGCAGGTTGTTGAAATCATGCGCCACGCCGCCGGTCAGTCGGCCGACGGCCTCCATCCGTTGCGCGTGCATCAGATCCGCCTCGGCCTTGGCCTTTTCGGCCAGCGCCGCTCCGACCCGCTCTTCGAGCAGCTCGTTGATCCGCTTCAGATCCTCCTCGGCGCGCTTGGCGTCGGTGACGTCGAGGTTGGCGCCGACATACCCCTGGAAGGCGCCGGTTGCATCGAAGCGGGGGATGCCTTCGCAGCGCAGCCAGCGGGCGCCCAGCCGCGGATGCTCCACCCGCATCGTGCGCTGGTAGCGATCCTTCGCCTGCACGGCGCTTTCGAAGGCCTGATGATCGTCGTCGAGGCTGAGCGTCGAAACGGTCTGCCGCCAACTGGAGGCCAGATCATTGTCGCCGATATCGAACCAGGTCTTGTAGCTGCGGTTGGCGAAGGCGAGATCGCCCTTCTCATCCGTCATCCAGATCTGGACCGGCGCGCTGTTGGCGATGGTGCGGAAGCGGGTTTCTGATTCCGACAGCCGGTTTTCCGCCTCCACACGCGCGGTCTCGTCGCGCAGCGTCAGCACGGCGCCGATCCGGCTGCCGTCCGGATTATAGACGGGTCGGGCGTTGCCGACCGCGAGGACTTCAGACCCATCCGGCCGCCGGATGCGCCAGCGGGCGTTCAGAACCGTTTCGCCCCCCATCACCGCCCTTGCGAGCGGCAACGCGTGCGACGGGTAGGGCAGCCCCTCCTCGGTGAACAGATGATAGGACCCGGAATAGTCCTCGGGACCGACATCCAGGCGCTCGACGCCATGCAGGCGGACCGCTGCATCATTTACAAATGTGATCCGTCCCTCGGGGTCCGTGACAATGACCCCTTCGGCCAGCTGGCCCAGGATGGCGTCCCGTTCCGCCGCGGCCGCGACGAGGTTGGCGGCGGTTTCGCGGATGTCGGTCACGTCGAAGGCGACGCCGACGAAGCCGATGACCTCGTTGTCTCCACCGTGACGAGGCCGCGAGAAAGACTTCAGCCAACGGTATTCGCCGTCGTGCCGGAGGTAGCGGGCCTCCATCGAGAAGGGCTGGCCGGAGGCTTCTCCTGCCAGCGATTCCTGCAGCACGCGCTCATGGTCGTCGGGATGAATGACCGTGCGCCAGTCGGCCAGCCGCGCCTCATCATAGGTTCCGCCGTTGTAGGCGACATAGGCCTGGTTGACGAAGGCGCGGGTGCGGTCCTGCTGGGTCACCCAGATCAGCACCGGCGCCGTATCGGCGATGGCGCGGAAGCGCTCCTCGCTCTCGCGGAGCTCGGCCTCGGCCCGGGTGCGCTCGATTTCGGTCCAGGTGCGCAGGGCCACATCCTGCAAGAGGGCGGTCTCTGCCGGGGTCCATTCGCGGACGGTCGAGTGATGGGCATAGAAGAAGGCGCGCAGGACGCCGGCCCGGATCACGGGTGCGCGCATCAGGGCGCGGGTCTCCAGCCGATTGAAGACCTCCAGCACGTCGCGGGTGCGTGGATCCTTCTGAACGTCCGGGATGTGGATCAGGCGACCCTCGGCGAGATCGGCGATCAGGTCGGCCCCGAGATCCTCGAGGCTGAACTCTCCCTGGGCGCTGACGATGCCGGCGGTCCAGTCACGGGTCATGGAGACCAGACCGCGGTCCTGATCGACGACGCCGTAGCCGACCCGGTCGGCGCCGAGTTCGACGCCCAGCGCGCGCTCGACCTCGAGAATGACCTCGTCGGGCGACGTCAGGTCGCGCAGGCGATCCACAAGGGCGAGCAGGAAGGTCTGCCGCCGCTCCTGCCGCTCGAGGGCGTCCAGGGCCTCGCGTGTTTCGGTGGTGTCGAACGACATGCCGACATAGCCGAGGAAGACGCCGTCTCCGGCGAAACGCGGATTGACCGATATCCGCATCCACCGCCACGCGCCGTCCGCGCGACGGAACCGCGCCTCGAAGCCGTAGGGCAGGCGGTCGGGCCGGGCCGCCGCCATGGCGGCCTCGACGCCGGACTGATCGTCAGGATGAATGGCCGCCTTCCATACGTCGCCGAGGATGCGCTCGGCGGGCTGGCCGTAGAACTCGACGAGGGCCGCGTTGACGAACTCGACCTGGCCCTCCGCATTGGTCATCCACACCGGAGAGGGGGCCGTATCGGCCATCAGCCGGAACCGGGACTCGCTCTCGCGCAGCGCCGCCTCGGCCACACGGGCCTCGGTCACATCGACATTGACGCCGATCATCCCGCCGTAGGCGCCGTCGGGCTCGATCCGGGGGTGGGCGTCGGTGTGAAGCACCCGCCACTCCCCGTCATGGCGACGATAGCGGCCCTCGATCTCGAACGCGACCTGACGTTCACCGGCGTCGACCGTCGCCGCCAGCACCCGGTCCGCGTCGTCCGGATGGATCGTGGCCGCGAAGTCGAATCCTTCCAGCGATTCCGGCGCGCCCCAGAACACGCGCTGGGCGGCGTTGAGGTGAACGCATTTTCCCGTGGCGTCGCTCATCCACAGCATGACCGGCGCGTGCTCGCTGATCAGGCGCAGCTGATGCTCGTGGTCGTCGATGCGGGCCCGGGAGCTGCGCAGGGCCTCGAGCGAGGCGTCGAGCGCCCCAACCATGTCGCGCAGCGCCGCTGCCACGCCGGTGACGAACAGGCCGACCACCACGAAATTGACGGTCGCCACGACTCCGAGCCGGTCTGTCATTCCCGCTCCGACGGCGCCGAAGCCGACGACCAGCCAGCCGCCGAAGAGACACGCCGCTGTGGCGGTCAGCCCCGCCAGCCGGCCCGCGGCCAGCGAGGCGACGATCACCGCGGGCAGCAGGATCATGAAGCCGGTGATATTGCCGTAGAAGCCGCTCAACGCGCTGCGGATCAGCAGGGCTGCGACCGCGGCGCATACGCCGACGAACAGGGAAACCCACCACGGACGGGTCTTCACCCGGGCCAGCCGGGTTACGGCGGCGCCGATACTGAACACCCGAACCAAATCCCCCAACGCGCTCATGAACCCCCGCTCGCGCGCACGCGACTTGAGCGAACGTATTGGAGCGGCTCAAGTTCCCGCAAGCGCGACGATTGCCGCCGGGGGGCGCCGCTGCCTTGGTCAAGGGAATCACGGGGCGGGTCTTTCACGCCCGGAAAGCGTTGTCGCTTGACCGAACCGGAGTTTTCCGCCTGAAAAGCGCCCCGCTTGGCGCGCATTCTGCACGATCGTCGGGCGATGTCCCGGCTTGGGAGCTGACTATTTGGCCAGGATCGACTGGACCGCGACGTTGAAGAGGATGCGCCGGCTTCTGGCCGCCGCGCCCGTGGTTCTGGCTGCCTTCGGCGTCGCCATGGCCGCCAGCTCGACGCCGCGCCCCGAGATCGATCGCCGCGCCGAAGCCATCCGCACCCTGACCGGCGGCGACCTGAGCGCCCGCGGCTTCGCCGCCATCACGGGCCGAATGGACCCGTCCCAGCTGGCCATCGCCCTGCGCCATGATCCGGGCGAGCGCCGGGCGGCCCTGTACGGCCTGACTCCCGGCTGGGAAAGCCTGACGCTCGCGGGCAGGCCCACGCTGGACTTCGGCGCCACCGGTCTGGACGCGATGAAGCTGAACGCAGCGACCCCCAACGCCTCGGGATACCTGCGCGTCGCCGCCCCGTTCGTATTCAAGCCGGCGACCGCCGAAGACCGTCGCCGGGCCCTGCGCTGCCTGACCCAGGGCATCTATTATGAGGCCGCGCTCGAGCCCACCGAGGGCCAGGAGGCCGTGGCCCAGGTCATTCTCAACCGGGTGCGCGATCCCAACTACGCCAACAGCATCTGCGGCGTGGTGTTCGAGGGCGCCGAACGCACCACGGGTTGCCAGTTCAGCTTCACCTGCGACGGCGCGCTGGCCCAGCCGCCGGTCGCCTGGGCCTGGAACCGCGCCAGACTGGTCGCCGAACGGGCCCTCGCCGGTCATGTCTCCGCCCGCGTCGGCACCGCGACCCACTATCACGCCGACTATGTGCACCCCTGGTGGGCGCCGACCCTGAACAAGCTCACCCAGATCGGCGCGCACATCTTCTATCGCTGGAAGGGCGTCTACGGCGAGCCGGCCGCCTTCCGTCAGCCCTATGCCGGTCGCGAGCCCCTGATTGACGAGGCGCGCTTCTCGCGCCCGCGCATCCAGATCGCCTCGGCCGCCGAGGCCGAACTGGCGCTGGGCGAGGCCGCGGCCAACGGCGAGAGCGTCATGCGCACGGTCGAGATTGATGGTCAGACCCGCGTCGTCGGCGTCGCCTCCCTCGGCGGCCGCCGTCAGGCGACCGCTGCCGATATCGCCGCCATCAACCAGCGACTGGCGGCCTTCGAGGCGCCCGCGCCGGCTGCGCCGGAAGCGCCCGTGCGGGCGGCTCCGCCGGGTGTGACGGTCATGGATGTCGAGGAAGTGGGCCGCCCGGCTTCCTGATTGCCGCTGGCGCGGAACCGAAGGGCCACGTCCACGTTCATGTCGCGGCGCGGGGACCACGCAGATCGCTTTCCAGAGAGTGACCGGACAGCAAGCCTGTCAGGCTTGCGAAACGGCGCCGTGCCCCGATCTCCTGGCGCAGCGGCGCATCATCGAAGGGCGCTGCTTGACCCATCCAGCCGCCAGCGATCCGGACGCGATTGAAGCCGAACGTCTCCGTGTCCTGCGATCCTTCGACATCCTCGACACCGATCCGGAACAGGCCTTCGACGACGTCATGCTGCTGGCGGCGCGGATTTGCGACGCGCCGATCGGGATGGTCAGCCTCGCCGTCGGGGACCGGCAGTGGTTCAAGGCCCGCGAAGGCGCTGATGTACCCGAGATCGGCCCGGCCAGCGCCTTCTGTCGCTATGTGATGCGTCAACCGGGCGTCACCCTGGTGCGGGACGCCAGCCTCGACCCCTTGTTCGCCGACCACCCACTGGTGACGGGCGCCTCCGGCTTCCGCTTCTACGCCGGCGCCCCGCTGATCGATGACCAGGGCCTGGCGCTGGGCGCCCTGTGCGTCATCGACACCCGCGCCCGCCCCGAGGGTCTGGACGAGACCCAGCTGATGACGCTGGACGTCCTCGCGCGACAGGTCATGGCCCTGCTGGAGCGTCGCCGTGCGTTGCGCGAGCGTCGCCGCAGCGATGAAGCCGCCACCGCCGCGGTCGAGGCCGCGCGTCTGGTGACGGAAAAACTGGGCGAGAGCGACGCCCGCTTCCAGGCCATCGCCGACAGCATGCCCCAGATGGTCTGGTCGTCACGGGCGGACGGCCACCACGACTACTATAATGCTCGCTGGTACGCCTTTACCGGCGCGGCCGAGGGCACGACCCTGGGCGACGCCTGGGGGGAGATGATCCACCCCGAAGACCAGGAGCGGGCGCGGGCCGCCTGGCGCGCCTCGCTGTCCACGGGCGAGCCCTATGAGGTCGAGTACCGCCTCCTGCATCACACCGGCTCCTATGCCTGGACCCTGAGCCGGGCCATGCCCATCCGCAATGCGGCGGGCGCCGTCACCCGCTGGTTCGGGACGGGCACGGACATCGCCGAGATGAAGCGGCTGGAGCAGGCCAAGGCGCTGCTCAGTCAGGAGCTGAGTCACCGGATCAAGAACATCTTCGCGGTGATCTCGGCCCTTCTGGCCCTGTCCGCGCGCCAGTACCCCGAGGCCAAGGCCTTCGCCCGCGCGGCCCGGACCCGGATTTCGGCCCTCGCCCGGGCGCACGAGTTTGTCCGGCCGCATACGGAATCCAGCCGTCCCAGCCTGGACGGCACGACCCTGCACGCCTTCCTGCGGGACCTGTTCCTGCCCTACGACAAGGACGACGGCCAGCCGCGTGTGCTCGTCACCGGCGACGACGCCGACTTCGACGATCAGGCGGCGACGCCGGTCGCGCTCCTGTTCCATGAACTGGCCACCAACGCCGCCAAATACGGCGCGCTCTCCGCCCCCGACGGCCGGGTGACGCTTACGACGCTGAGGCAGGGCGAACGTTATGTGATGACCTGGCGCGAACAGGGCGGCCCGCTGCTGAAGGGCACGCCGGACGCGTCCGGGTTCGGCTCGTCCCTGCTGGCGCTATCGGTCGAAGGACAGCTGGGCGGCTCCCTTGAGCAGACCTGGGCCCGTGAGGGGCTGGAGATGGTCGCCGACATCCCCGCCACGGCCCTGGCGCCCCGCCGCGCCGCCGGAATATTGGTATGAACCGCCATCGGCGGCCTGCGTTCAGAGGGCACAAGCCCGTTGTGAATCGAAACCGATGACCGCCAGTATCCTGATTATCGAAGATGAAGCCCTCGTCGCGATGGAGCTTCGCTTCGTGCTGGAGGATCTGGGCTATGTGGTCGTCGGCACGGCGCCGGACGCCCGGACGGCCCGCGCGCTGGCCAGCCGCGGCGGCGTCGAACTGGCCCTGGTCGACATCCATCTGACGGACGGCGCCACCGGCGTCGGACTGGGCCAGGAACTGGGCGAGGATTTCGGCGTCACCGTCCTCTACATGACCGCCAACCCCGGCATGGTCAGCCACGGCGTGCCCGGCACGATGGGCGTGCTGACCAAGCCGACGGACGAGAGCTGCGTCCGAAGCGCCGTCGAATACGCCCTGCATCTGCGACGGGGCGAACCGGCGCCGGTGGTTCCCGACGGACTGCAGATGTTCGACTGACCTCTGGTCCTACCAGACGCCGATCTTCTCCGCCTGGCTGTGCGAGATCGGATCGCCGGCGCGGGCATGATCCTGTTCGGCGAGGAAGCGGACGGCTTCCAGCGCGGCCATACAGCCCATGCCTGCGGCGGTGACGGCCTGGCGGTAGATGTCGTCGGTGACGTCGCCGGCGGCCCAGACGCCCTCGATGGCCGTGGCCGCCGTGCCCGGCTTCACCACCAGATAGCCACCCTGTTTGGTCTCAAGCTGACCGGCGAACAGCTCCGATGACGGGGCGTGGCCGATGGCGATGAAGACGCCGTCGGCGGTGATCTCGCGCATCTCGCCGGTCTGGACGTTCTTCAGGCGCGCGCCGGTGACATTGACCCCGCCGAAGCTGTTGGTCTCGCCGAGGATCTCGTCGATGGCGCTGTTCCAGACCACCTCGACCTTGGGATTGGAGAACAGCCGGTCCTGCAGGATGCGTTCGGCGCGGAACTCGTCGCGGCGGTGGACCACGGTCACCTTCGAGGCGAATTTGGTCAGGAACAGCGCCTCCTCGACCGCGGTATTGCCGCCGCCGACG
>CAYNNT010000047.1:0-20956 GCA_964398675.1 uncultured Brevundimonas sp. | reverse complement strand
ACAGTTGACCCGTGCGCGACGAATACGTCTCGACGGTATCGATCGTGTGGTAGCCGGCGTCGATCGCGCCGTACCAGCCGTTCGGCTCGGCGTTGGCGACGCCGGCTGAGAACAGCCCTGCCATCGCGACGCCGGCGAGAAGTTTCACCTTCATCATATCCCTCATACTCAGTGGTTGCCCGAAAGACCCCGTTTATACGGGGCGCTCGCAAGGCCGAACGACAATGTATGCCGCCAGTTCCTTAATTTGGCTACGAATGCGGCGACTGTGGCGCCGTTTCAACACATTGGGCCGTTTTTCCTTGATCGGAACGCCTGCTAGGAAGCGACGGCGGCATATGGAGCGGATGAGATGGCGATGAGATTCGACGGACGGGTGGCGATCGTGACCGGGGCCGGAGGCGGCCTGGGTCGGGAACACGCCCTCGCCCTGGCGAAACGCGGCGCAAAAGTGGTCGTCAACGACCTGGGCGGCGCGCGCGACGGCTCGGGCGGATCGGCGACCGCCGCCGAATCGGTCGTGGCCGAGATCGTCGCCGCGGGCGGCGAGGCCATGGCCAACGCCGCCTCCGTCACCGACTACGCCGCCGTCGAGGCCATGGTCGCGGCTGCGATGGCGAAATGGGGCCGGGTCGATATCCTGGTCAACAATGCCGGCGTCCTGAGGGACAAGACCTTCGCCAAGATGGAGCTGGACGATTTCCGCTTCGTCATGGACGTCCATCTGATGGGCGCCGTCCATTGCACCAAGGCGGTCTGGGACATCATGCGCGAGGCCAACTACGGCCGCATCGTCATGACCACATCCTCTTCGGGCCTGTACGGGAATTTCGGTCAGTCCAACTACGGCGCCGCCAAGATGGCCCTCGTCGGCCTGATGCAGACCCTGTCGATCGAGGGCGCCAAGAACGACATCCGCGTCAACTGCCTGGCCCCGACGGCCCATACACGCATGACCGAAGACCTGGGCGCCCGCCTGCCGCTCGAGCTTCTGGGCCCCGATACGGTCTCGCCCGGCCTGCTGCATCTGGTCAGCGAGGACGCGCCCAGCCGCTGCATCCTGACCGCGGGCGCCGGCGGCTTCGAACGCGCCTATGTCACCCTGACCCAGGGCATCCGGGCGGTCGGCGACGACGCCCCGGAACAGGTCGCCGCCCGCTTCGCCGAAGTCTCCGACCGCTCGGGCGAGATCGTCCCCGAGATGGGCGCCGCCCAGGGCATGATCGAACTCACAAAAGCCCAGCAGGCGCATAGCTGACCCCTTGCCTTGACCCGACGGCAAGCGCCTAGGGTCAGTCCACAATCCGCGCTCAAGCAGCGAGCGACCGCGTCGCGAGCGATAGCGCCAGAAACAGGAATCTCCGGATGTCCCGCGAAGCCGTCATCGTCTCCACCGCCCGCACCCCGATCGGCCGGGCCTATCGCGGGGCGTTCAACGACACCCAGGCGCAGCAGCTGGGCGGTCACGCCATCCGCCATGCCGTCGCTCGCGCCGGCGTCGATCCGGCCCTGATCGAGGACGTGGTCATGGGCGCGGCCCTGCAGCAGGGCTCGACCGGAACCAATGTGGCCCGGCAGGCGGCCCTGGCCGCCGGCCTGCCGGTCACCACCGCCGGCATGAGCCTGGATCGCCAGTGCGCCTCGGGCCTGATGGCCATCGCCACGGCGGCGAAGCAGGTCATCTTCGACCAGCAGAAGGTCGTGGTCGGCGGCGGGCTGGAGTCCATCTCCCTGGTCCAGAACCAGAACATGAACCTGTATCGCGGCAAGGACGAGGACCTGCTGAAGCTGGCGCCGCACATCTATATGTCGATGCTGGAGACCGCCGAGATCGTGTCCCGCCGCTACGACATCAGCCGCGACGCCCAGGACGAATACGCGCTCCGCTCCCAGCAGCGCACGGCCCAGGCCCAGGCCGAGGGCCGGCTGGACGCCGAGATCGCCCCCATGAGCACGACCATGCTGGTGATGGACAAGGCCACCGGCGAGACCTCCCGAAAGGAGGTCACCCTGTCGAAGGACGAGGGCAACCGCGCCGACACCACCCTTGAAGGCCTGAACTCCCTGAAGCCCGTCTTCGGCTCCGGCGAGACGATCGAACAGGGCCAGTTCATCACCGCGGGCAACGCCAGCCAGCTGTCGGACGGGGCCTCGGCCAGCGTCATCATGGAGGCCGGCGAAGCCGTGCGGCACGGGCTGCAGCCGCTCGGCGCCTATCGCGGCATGGCCGTCGTGGGTTGCGAGCCTGACGAAATGGGCATCGGTCCGGTCTTCGCCGTGCCCAAACTGCTCAAGCGCCACGGCCTGACCATCGACGATATCGGCATCTGGGAGCTGAACGAGGCCTTCGCCGTCCAGGTGCTCTACTGCCGCGACCGGCTGGGCATTCCCGACGACCGGCTCAACGTCTCGGGCGGCGCCATCTCGATCGGCCACCCCTATGGCATGTCGGGCGCGCGGATGACCGGCCACGTCCTGATCGAGGGCAAGCGGCGCGGCGCCAAATACGGCGTGGTGACCATGTGCATCGGTGGTGGGATGGGCGCTGCCGGTCTGTTCGAGATCTACTGAGGCGGCGGCCGGCCCGCCGCCTCCCAGGCGGCTCGCTCGGCCTCGACCTTCGCATACCACCGGGCGCGCAGGACGGCCGGCCGACCGGGATACCGGTCGTCCAGAAAGTCGGCCTCGACCACCCGGTCGGCGCGAAAGGTGCGGAAATCCTCGCGGCTTTCGCACCAGCCGACCAGCAGACGCTTGGTCTCGCGATAGCCGACCAGACACGGCCAGATGACGCGCAGGGTCTCGTTCCCCTGCTCGTCCGCATAGCGGAGCCGCAGCTTGCGGCCTGCGTGGATCCAGGCGCGGACCCGCGACATGTCCAGCGTCTCGACCTCGTGTTTCCAGACCGGGGCGCTGGCCACGGCGGGTTCGAGCAGGACCGGCCGCAGCTTTTCCGGCACTGTGGCCGCGATCTTGGCGATCAGGTCGCGGGCGGCGCGAGCCAGGGCCGGATCGCCGCGCCCCGACACCCATTGCGCGCCGAGCACCGCGGCCTCGACCTCATCCGAGGTCAGCATCAGCGGCGGCATGTCGAAGCCGCCGTCGAGGACATAGCCGATCCCCGCCTCACCCCGGATCGGCACCCGCTGCGCCATCAGGGTTGCGATGTCGCGATAGATGGAGCGTTTCGACGTCTCCAGCTCGGCCGCCATGGCGTCGGCCGTCACCGGTTTCGACGACCGGCGCAGCACCTGGATGATCTGGAAAAGCCGGTCCGCGCGTCTCACTCGTCCACCCTGGATGGCGACTGCTGACAGCATGCTGGCAGGAGGGTGGCAGTAGTCAATCCCTGTCGGCGGCGAGGGGCCGCCGACGCGCTCAAGCAGCGAGGCGCCGCGCGCCGAGCGATAGCGCCAGCCACAAGGAGTTCACCATGCTGACCCTGTTCCACGCCCCCCAGTCGCGTTCGAGCCGCATCGTCTGGCTGCTGGAGGAGATCGGCGCCGACTATCACCTCCGCTATGTCGACATCTTTCGCAGCATGACCGGGACAGGCGGCCGCGACCCCGCCAATCCGCATCCTGACGGCAAGGTCCCCGCCCTGATGCACGGGGACGCCCTGGTCACGGAGTCGGCGGCGGTGGCGCTGTATCTGACGGACCTGTTTCCCGAAGCCGGACTGGGCGCCTCGGTCGGATCGCCTGAGCGAGCCGCCTATGTGACCTGGCTGGCTTGGACGGCGGGCGAGATGGAACCGGCCTACTGGGGCAGGATCAGCGGCCAGACCGACGGCGACCCCGTGGCCCGGGGGCGCTACGACGCGGTCATCGCCCGGCTGTTCGGCGCGCTGGAGCGGGGGCCGTATCTGATGGGCGAGCGGTTCACGGCGGTCGATGTCATGGTCGGCAGCGCCCTGGCCTGGGGCCGCGAATTCTCGCCGGACAGCCCCCTTCTGGACGCCTATCTGGCGCGGATCATGGACCGGCCGGCGAACGCCGCCGCGACCGCGAAGGACGGCGAGCTCGAGGTGTCGAAGGTCGCCTAGGCGGCATGGGCGGGAGCGGCGTCGCCGTTCCCGTCCACTGGCCGTTCGACGGCGCGCAGCGTCGAGACGAAATCGTCGCGCCATATGCCCACGTCCGTGTCGCGCACGACCTGCATCAGACAGGCCCATTTCCGCTTCCGCTCCTCCAGCGGCATGGTCAGGGCGCGCTGGATGGCGTCCGACAGCTCCTCGCGGCTGAACGGGTTGACCAGCAGCGCCTCGCCCATCTGTTCGGCGGCGCCCGCGAAGCGCGACAGGACCAGCACGCCGGGATCCTCCGGATTCTGGGCCGCCACATATTCCTTGGCCACCAGGTTCATGCCGTCGCGCAGCGGCGTCACCAGCCCGACGCGCGCAGCGCGGTAGATGCCCGCCAACTGGTCGCGGCGATAGGTGCGGTTCAGATAGCGGATCGGCTGCCAGTCCATCTCGGCATAGGCGCCGTTGATCCGCCCCGCGAGCGCATCCAGCCGACCCCGGATATCCTGATAGCTGTCCACCTCGTCGCGCGAGATGGGCGTGACCTGAAGGAGCAGGACCTCGGAACGCATGGCCGGATGCGTCTCCAGGAACTGTTCATAGCCCAGCAGCCGCTCCTCCAGTCCCTTGGAGTAGTCGAGCCGGTCCACCCCCACGATCAGCGACCGGAAAGCCGCCGAGGCCGCCATCCGGTCATAGGTCCGGTTGCCGAGAGCGGAGTTTCGCGCCGCGACGAAGCCGTCCACGTCGATGCCGATGGGAAACACACCGGTCTGAACCGTCTTGCCGAACGCCTCCAGCGCGTCATGGGGCAGCAGCCTGCCGTGGATGCTGGGCTCGGAGGCGACATAGTCCCGGAACAGGTCCAGCCACTCGCGGGTCTGGAAGCCGATCAGGTCATAGTCGAACATCGCCTCCACCAGACGGCGGTGATGCGGCAGGGTCACCAGCAACTGGCGCACCGGCCAGGGCGTATGCAGGAAGAAGCCGATCCGGTTCTTCACCCCCACCCGCCGCAGATCCCGGGCCATCGGGATCATGTGATAGTCGTGGATCCAGATAACGTCTTCCGGCTGGATCAGGGGCGCGAGGACCTCGGCGAACCGGGCGTTGGTGCGCTCATAGCCCTCGCCGTATGACCGCTCATAGGCGGTCAGGTCGACCCTGTGGTGAAACAGCGGCCACAGCGTCTTGTTGGCGTAGCCGTTGTAGTACTCGTCGACATCCTGGTGCTCGAGGTCGACCAGGGCGACGGTGACCCCGGCCCGATCCTCGAACTTGGCTTCGCCGGTGAAATGCTCGACCGTCTCCCCGGACCAGCCGAACCACAGGCCGTCGTATTTCCGCAGCGCGGCCGACAGCGCCATGGCCAGCCCCCCCGCCGAGCCGGCGGCCGGGTCCCTGGGCGCGGACACCCGATTGGAGACGACGATCAAACGGCTCATGGCGCCAGAACGCCCGCGCGACCTGCAAGGAGCCATCGCGATCTCGTGAGCGAGACCATTATCGTGCGTCCGTCCACGAGCGGCTCAGCAGGACAGCGCAGTTGATGATGCCGACGAGGGAGTAGGTCTGCGGATAGTTGCCCCAGAGCTCCTTGTCGCCCAGCGACAGGTCCTCCGACAGCAGGCCGGCATGCGTCCGCCGGCTCAGCATCTCCTCGAAGATTTCGCGCGCCTCGGCGTCCCGGCCGTTCTGGTGAAGGGCCTCGATGAACCAGAAGGTGCAGAAGTTGAAGGCTGTCTCCGGCTCGCCAAAGTCGTCCGGTTCGACGTAGCGGAACAGGTAAGGGCCCTTCTTCAGGTCGCGCTCGATCGCGTCGAATGTCGCGACCTGACGGGGGTCGCGGGCGTCGAGGAAGCCGAGATCCGTCATCTGCAGCAGGGAGGCGTCAAGCTCGCGATTGCCGAAGCTGGCGGCGAACCGGCCCTCGTCAGGCAGGAAGGCCTCGCGCTCGATCCGGTCGCGGATGATCGCCGCCCGGTCGTTCCAGAACGCGGCGCGCTCGCCCAGCCCCATATGGTCGGCCGCCTTGGCCAGCCGGTCGCAGGCCGCCCAGCACATCACCGAGGAATAGGTGTGCACCCGTGCGATGGTGCGGAACTCCCACAGGCCCGCGTCGACCTGGTCGTGCATGGCGAAGGCGCGGTCGCCGACCTTCTCCAGCGCATGGAAATCCTCGATCGTGCCCGGACGCAGCAGCCGCTGGTCATAGAAGGCCTGGACCAGCGGCAGGACGATCTGTCCGTAGACGTCATGCTGCAGATGCTCACGGGCCTGATTGCCGATCCGTACCGGCTTCATGCCGCGATAGCCGGCGACGGTCTCGGTGATCCGTTCGTCGATGTCCTCTTCCAGCCCGACGCCATAGACCGGCTGGACGTGACCGCCCGCCGAGGCGTCCACCAGATTGCGCAGATAGCCGAGGTAGTTTTCCAGCAGATCGACCGCGCCGAGCCGGTTCAGGGCCCGCACCACATAGTAGGCGTCTCGGATCCAGCAGTAGCGGTAGTCCCAGTTGCGGCCGCTCTCGGGAAACTCGGGCACGGAGGTGGTCATGGCCGCGACGATCGCGCCCGTCTCCTCATAGGCGCAGAGCTTCAGCGTGATCGCCGCGCGGATCACCGCCTCCTGCCAGTCCAGCGGGAGGTAGAGCGTCCGCACCCAGTCCTGCCAATAGGCGACGGTGCGGTCCAGCGCCGCCGAGACGCCGGGGCCGACATCCTGGTCGTAGCCCTCGTCGGGTCCGAAGAAGAAGGCCTGTGGTCGTTCCAGCCGGAAGGTCCGCTCGTTCAGTATGTGAGAGACGGGGCAGTCGGTCGTCAGCCGGAAGGTCACGTCCGTGCACAGATAGCGGATGTGGTTCGAGCCGTTCGTCGTCCCGGCTCGCCGGGCGCCCCAGTCCGCGGACGGGCGCAGGCGCACCCGGATGCGCGGCGAACCGCTCAGGGGCCGGACGATCCGGCCGAAGGCCAGCGGCCGATAGGTGCGGCTGTGTTTCGGATGGCGGGGGGCGAAGTCGATGATCTCGACCGAGGCCCCGTCCGCCGCCGTCATGACCGTGCGGAGCACGGGGGTATTGCGGATGTAGGTCTGTTCAACCGTCGCCCGCCCTTCCAGTTCGATGTCCCAGAAGCCGTGGTCGGGGTCAGACCCGTCCATCAGGGCGGAGAAGACCGGGTCGCCGTCCACCCTCGGCGCGCAGGCCCAGACATAGCGGCCGTCCCGGTCGATCAGGGCGCTGATCGAGCAGTTGCCGATGGGGGCGAGGTCGAGATTCGGGGTCATGGGCGCCCCTCGACCGTGTCCAGCCAGTCGAGGACAGCCTCCACATCGCACAGGGCGAAGGTCGCGGCGGTGGGGCGGTGCGGACCGACCAGCACGCCGAAGCCGCCAAGCGCGGCGGCGGCCCGAAATCCGTCCTCATCGGTCAGGTCATCGCCCAGCATCACCGGCATCGCGCCGGCGAAGGGCGGCTCCAGCATGAAGGCCTTGAGCGCCGTGCCCTTGTCCGTTCCGGGCGTCTTCAGCTCGACCACCAGATTCCCGGACTGCAGGGCGAGCCCGGTTTCGCCGGCCAGCGACCGCGCCAGCGCCTCGGCCGCAGCGGCCTCATCCGGCGCGCCGCGATAGTGCAGGCCGGCGGAGACGAGCTTGTCCTCGACGATGACGCCGGGACGGTCGCGGGCGAAACGGTCGAACGCCACGACGACGTCCCGCACCGTCGGAGCCGGCGCGGCGTGGTCCAGCGATCCGTCGGCCCGGCGGCGCTCCAGGCCGTGCACGCCGGAGGCCGGAACGGCGGCGCGCTCGGCGATGCGGTCGATCTCGGCGATCGTGCGGCCGCTGATGATGGCGACCCGCCCGTCCAGACGTGTCGCGAGCCCGCGGAGGACAGCCGTCCGTCTCGGATCGGGCACGACGGCGTCCGGCGTGGCCGCCAGGGGCGCCAGCACCCCGTCCATGTCGAGGAACAGCGCCGGGCGCTGCAAGAGAGCGGGCGGCGGCGGCAGATGCGAGAGCGCCTCGACCGGCGCGGACGCGCCGTCGGTGTTCAGGGTTGAAGTCCGCATGCCTGTGTTAACGCGGTCGTGCTGCATAGGTTGACCTCCGATGGCAATTTTCTCGCATCGCAGCATTCTCACGACATTGGCCGACGGATTGTGAAACCGCGCCGGATGGGCCAATTCCGCAGCATGACCGACGCCGCCGCCCCTGCCCTCTCCGCCGATCCCGCCGCCATGACGGCGCGGGCGCGTGAGGTGATCCAGCTCAATATCGCTGCGCTCAAGGCGCTGGAGTCCGGCCTCGACGACGGCATCGCGCGCGCCTGCGACATCATCCTGTCCCGGCCAGGCTATCTGGTCGTCACCGGCATGGGCAAGTCGGGCCATATCGGCGGCAAGATCGCCGCAACCCTCGCCTCGACGGGCACCAACGCCTTCTTCGTCCATCCGGCCGAGATGAGCCACGGCGACCTCGGCATGCTGCGCAAGGACGTCACCCTGCTGGCTATCTCCAACTCGGGCGAAAGCCGCGAGCTGCGCGATCCGCTGATCTACTGCCAGCGCGAGGGCATACCGGTCATCGGCCTGACCCAAAGGCCCGGCAGCTTCCTTGGCCGCTCATCCGCCGTCTGCCTGACCATGCCGCAGGTGGCGGAGGCCTGCCCCAACGGCCTGGCGCCCACGACCTCGACCCTGATGACGCTGGCGCTCGGCGACGCCCTGGCCATGGTCCTGATGGACCGCCGCGGCTTCACGGCCGAAGCCTTCGGCCTGCATCATCCGGGCGGCAAGCTGGGCATGAGCCTGCAGAGCGTGCGCGACTGGATGGGCGACCGCCCGCCCGCCCCGGCGACCGTGCCCCTGACCGCGAGCTTCGCCGAGGTGGTCTCGGCCATTACGGAAGGGCGCAAGGGCGCCGTCGCGGTACTCGACAACGACGGACGTCTGGCCGGGATCGTCACCGACGGTGACGTGCGCCGGGCCTTCTCCCGCGACCTCGACGGCCTGACCGCCGCCGACATCATGAGCCCTTCGCCCAAGGTCATCGCCCCGGATGCGCGCATGAGCGACGCCGTCGACCTGATGACGCAGAACCGGATCGCCACCCTGCTGGTGGTCGAGGACCGACGGCCCGTCGCCATCGTCCATATCGCGGAGCTGATGCAGGCCGGCTACGTCAGCTAGTAGGCCCGTCTGCCGTCGACATTGCCCGGCGGCGAATAGCGGCACGCCAGGACCGACCGGTTGCCGCGCGAGGCTATGGCGCAGCCCACATGGGTCGTGCCGCGCCAGACCAGCTGGGTGTAGTGGCCGACGGCGGTCCACTGGCCTGTCCGGCTGACGTTCGGAAACACGCCGCGCACATAGTCGCGCTTCTCGGACGCCCAGTCCGCGACCATCTCCTCGGGCGTCCAGATGCGGCTGCCCCAGCCGGTCCAGAGGTTTTCGCCGTGGCCGTGCTGGGCGGGATCGTGCTCCCACCGCCCCGTGTCCGCCAGTTCGCGCGCCCAGACCCCGGCCTCGGCGGCGAGGGCGTCGTCCCACTGCAGCGACGGCGTGCCCACCCGTCGGCGTTCAGCATTGTGCGCCGCCAGCAGCCGGGCAGGCACGTCCCCGGGCGGAGCGGCGACGCGCATCGGCTCGTCCTGACGCAGGACCGGCGCAGACGCGCAGGCCGGCGCGGCCAGACCGGTCGTCAGGGCCAGAGCGAGGAACAGGGAACAGCGCATTCGGCCTCTTATCTCAGATGCGCGGTCATAGCGCATCGGCGCCAGCGCCGTTCCCTCTCGCGCATCAGCGCGCTTCGGCGTCCAGCGGCGTGTCGATCAGCGCCTTTTCAGTGTCGTCGCCCTCCAGCGTCAGCGTCTCGGCCGGTTTTCCGGCCTGGAACTCCTCCATGGCGGTGACCTTCCGGGCCCGCATGGCGTCCGCCAGGGCGTCCATGTCGAGCCCGGCGGCGCGGGCCTGGGCGAACATGCCTTCGGACCGTTTCTCCTCCTCCTCGACGTGGTGCTCGATCACCTCGGACAGAACCTTGACCTTGGCGTCGTAGAATTCGTCGTCCGCGCTCGCGGCCTCGATCTCATTGATCAGCAGCTTGGCCGTGTCGTGCTCGACGTAACCTTCGTCCAGCAGGTCGCCCTCGATCTGCCCGCGGCAGGCCGGATAGAAGATTTCCTCTTCCAGCACCGTGTGGACCTTCAGTTCGAGACAGGCCTGTTCGGCCAGCGCCTGCTTCTTCGCCTTCGATGTCGCTTTCTCGAAGGCCGCGAAGATGTCCTCCACCTTGCGATGATCGGCCTTCAGCAGGGCGATCGCATCCATCTCTTCGTAGCTCTGGGCCATGGTCGTCTCCTCCTGACACCCGGGCGTGTCCGGCGGAGTTAAGACGTGGAGAAGCCCCGCGTTCCCACGATCAGGGCAGCTGAGAGTCGTTCTCGGGATTCACCGCTTTCGGGCGTACGGCAGTCGACAGAGCGATGCAGACCGCGACGAAATACTTGACGTTGACGTAAACGTAGGGTTTGTGACGCCCAAGTTTCGATTCCGCACTCGCCCTCAAGCCGCGCGCCACCGCGTGGCGAGCACAGGGCGCTCAAATGTGAGACGCACACCCATGGCCGAAGCCTATATCTATGACGCGGTGCGCACGCCGCGCGGCAAGGGCAAGAAGGACGGCTCCCTTCACGAGATCACCGGCCTGAGCCTCGCCACCCAGGTTCTGGAGGCGCTGCGTGATCGCAACGACCTCGACACCTCGAAAGTCGACGACGTCATCCTCGGCTGCGTGTCGCCGGTGGGCGAACAGGGCGCGGACATCGCCCGCACCGCCGTCCTCTCGGCCGGCTGGGCCCAGACGGTTGCCGGCGTGCAGATCAACCGCTTCTGCGCCTCCGGCCTCGAAGCCGTGAACATGGCGGCGGCCAAGGTGAAGTCCGGCGAGGCCGATTTCGCTGTCGGCGGCGGGGTCGAAGCCATGAGTCGTGTGCCCATGGGTTCCGACGGCGGCGCCTGGCCGGTCGATCCGACCTCGGCCTTCCCGACCTATTTCGTGCCCCAGGGCGTCTCGGCGGACATGATCGCCACGAAATACGGCTTCAGCCGCGACGACGTCGACGCCTACTCCATGGAAAGCCACAAGCGCGCCGCGGCCGCCTGGGCCGACGGCCGGTTCTCCAAGTCGGTCATCGCCGTGAAGAACCAGCTCGGCCTGGTCCAGCTGGACCGCGACGAGACCATCCGCCCCAACACCGACATGCAGTCGCTGGGCGGGCTGAACCCGTCCTTCGCCATGATGGGCGAAATGGCCTTCGATGCCGTGATCAACCAGCGCTACCCCGAGGTCGAGCGGGTCAACCACGTCCACACCCCGGGCAACTCCTCGGGCATCGTCGACGGCTCCGCCGGCGTCCTGATCGGCACGCTGGAAGCCGGCCAGGCCCTCGGCCTCAAGCCCCGCGCCCGCATCGTCGGCGCCGCCTCGATCGGCTCCGAACCCTCGATCATGCTGACCGGCCCCGAGTTCGTGACGAAGAAGCTGCTCGGCAAACTGGGCATGACCACCGCCGACATCGACGTCTGGGAGCTGAACGAGGCCTTCGCCGCCGTGGTGCTGCGCTACATGCAGGCGCTCGACATCCCGCACGACAAGATGAACGTGAACGGCGGCGGCATCTCCATGGGCCACCCGCTGGGCGCCACCGGCGCCATGATCACCGGCATCGCCCTCGACGAACTGGAACGGTCCAACAAGTCGACCGCCCTGATCACCCTGTGCATCGGCGGCGGCATGGGCACCGCCACCGTCATCGAACGCGTCTGAGGATTTTGACCATGGAAAACTTCAAGATCGACGTCGACGCCGACGGCATCGCCCTGATCACCTTCGACGTCCCCGGACGGTCGATGAACACCCTGACCTCGGGTGTCATGGCCGAGATTCCGCAGTGGGTCGAACGGGTGAAGACCGACGACGCCATCAAGGGCGCGGTCCTGACCTCGGGCAAGGCGAGCGGCTTCTGCGCCGGGGCCGACCTCGGCGACATGGCCGGCGGCATGCTGGCCGGCGGTTCGTTGCAGGACGCCTATGACGCGGGCTGGAAGCTGAATGGCGCCCTGCGCGCGCTGGAGACCTGCGGCAAGCCGGTCGCCGCGGCGATCAACGGCCTAGCGCTCGGCGGCGGTCTCGAACTGACCCTGGCCTGCCACTACCGGGTGGTCGCCGACGACTCGAAGATCCAGCTGGGCCTGCCCGAGATCAAGGTCGGCCTCTTCCCCGGCGGCGGCGGCACCCAGCGGCTGACGCGCCTGATCGGCGTGCAGGCCGCAATGACGGCCATGAGCGCCGGCTCGTCCTGGCGCCCGAACGACGCCAGGGGCGCGGGCGTGGTGCATGAAGTGGTCGCCAAGGGCGGCGAGATCGACGCCGCAAAGGCGTGGATCAAGGGCGGCGGCAAGGCCGTCCAGCCGTGGGACGACAAGGGCTTCAAACAGCCCGGCGGCGGCCCCTACCACCCGGCCGGCATCCAGAATTTCCTCGTCGGCAACGCCATGCTGCGCAAGCAGTCCTACGGCAACTATCCGGCCGTCCTGAACCTGATGAAGGCCGTCTATGAAGGCATCCAGGTGCCGATGGACGCGGCCCTGCGCATCGAGACCCGCTACTTCATCAAGACCCTGATGACGCCGCAGGCCCAGGCCATGATCCGCTCGCTGTTCCTCAGCAAGCAGGAGCTCGACAAGGGCGCCGTTCGCCCGGCCGGCGTGCCCAAGTCCGATCCGAAGAAGGTCACCGTCATCGGCGCGGGCATGATGGGCGCGGGTATCGCCTATGTGCAGGCGCTGGCGGGCATCGAGACCATCCTGATCGACCGCAGCCAGGAAGACGCCGACAAGGGCAAGGCCCACGTCGCCGAGCTGCTGAAGAAGCGCCTCTCGCGCGGCCAGATCACGCAGGAGAAGTTTGACGCCCTGCTGGGTTCGGTCACCGCCACCACCGACTACGACCTGATCAAGGGCTCGGACCTGGTCATCGAGGCCGTGTTCGAGAACCGCGAGATCAAGGCCGATGTGACCAAACGCGCCGAGGCGCAGCTGGCCCCCGGCGCCGTCTTCGGCTCCAACACCTCGACCCTGCCGATCACCGGCCTGGCCGAGGCCAGCGTCCGTCCCGAGGACTTCATCGGCATCCACTTCTTCTCGCCCGTCGACAAGATGATGCTGGTCGAGATCATCCTCGGCGAGAAGACCGGCGAGGCGGCCATCGCGAGGTCGCTCGACTACGTCATGAAGATCAAGAAGACCCCGATCGTCGTGAACGACGGCCGCGGCTTCTACACATCGCGCTGCTTCGGCACCTACGTCGCCGAGGGCATGGCGATGCTGGAAGAAGGGTACGCTCCGGCCCTGATCGACAACATCGGCCGCATGACCGGCATGCCCCGCGGGCCGCTGGAGATGCACGACGACGTGGCGCTCGACCTGTCGGTCAAGATCGCCAAACAGACTGCGCTCGACCTCGGCGACAAATACCAGCCCCTGCCCGGCTCGCAGATCGTCCAGAAGATGGTCGAGGAGCTGGGCCGCTATGGCCGCAAGAACGGCATGGGCTTCTATGACTACGACCAGAAGCCCAAGAAGATCTGGGCGGGCCTGGCCGAACTGGCGCCGGTGAAGATCAACGATTCCACGCCGGAACTGGTCGAGGACCAGAAGCAGCGCCTGCTGTACCGGCAGGCGGTCGAGGTCGCCCGATGCTGGGAAGAGGGCGTCATCGACGACCCGCGCGAGGCCGATGTCGGCGCCATCCTGGCCTGGGGTTTCGCGCCCTGGACCGGCGGCCCGATCACCATGATCGACCAGACCGGACTCACGGCCTTCGTGGCCCAGGCTGACGACTACGCCGCCCGCTACGGCGACCGCTTCAAGGTCCCGCAACTGCTGCGGGACATGGCCGCCCGGGGCGAGACCTTCTACGGAAACTTCGCCGGCAAGCAGAAGGCCGCGGCCTAGGTCAGCCTTCTCCCTCCCCGAAGTGGGGAGGGAGAAGGCGGGCTGATGCGCTTGACGTCCGGGGTTTTCGGCTCCACCCGTCGCTCCTGAAATCGGGAGCCGCCGCATGATCCGTCCCCTCGCCCTCGCCCTGCTGCTCGCCTCCGCCGCCTGGAGCGCCGAGGCGCAGGAACTGCTGATCCGGGGCGGGACGATCTACACCGGCGTTGCGGAGCGGCCGACGGCCGAGGTGGTCCTCGTCCAGGACGGGCGCATCGCCTATGTCGGCCCGGCGTCGGGCGCGCCGGAGGTCGACTTCGCCGAGATCCTCGATCTCAAGGGCGCGACCCTGTTCCCCGGCTTCACCGACGGCCACGCCCACCTCGACGGCATCGGCTGGCGTGAACTGACCCTGAACCTCGAGGGTTCGGCCTCGGTCGCCGAAGCCATGGCGCGGCTGACCGCCTGGGCCTGGGCCCATCCGGAGGGTCCCATCGTCGGCCGGGGCTGGATCGAGACCCACTGGCCCGAAGCGCGTTTCCTGACCGCCGCCGATCTGGAGGCCGCGGCGCCGGGCCGGATCGTGCTGCTGAGCCGGTCAGACGGCCACGCCGTCGTCGCCTCCCCGGCCGCCCTGACGGCCGCCGGTGTCGACGCCTCGACCGTCGCCCCGTCGGGCGGGGAAATCCTCAAGGGCGCAGACGGCCGGCCGACCGGATTGCTGGTCGACGCCGCCGAGCAGCTGGTCGCCGGCCTGATGCCGCAGGCCGATCCGGAGGCCCTGCGCGAGGCCTATCGCGCCGGCTTCCGCGTCGAGGCCGCCTACGGCTGGACCGGCGTCCACTTCATGAGCGCGCCGTGGCGGGACATCCCCCTGCTGGAGGCCATGGCCGAGGCCGGCGAGGCGCCGCTGCGCATCTACAACAGCGTCACCCCGGACGGCGCCGCCGCCCTGATCGCGGGCGGTCCGCGCAGCGTCGCGGACGGCCGGATCATCACCCGGGCGATCAAATACTATGCCGACGGCGCCCTCGGCTCGCGCGGCGCGGCGCTGTTCGAGCCCTATGCCGACCGGCCCGAGACCACCGGCCTGATGCAGATCACCGGGGAAGAGATCGTTCCGCTCTATGAGGCGGCCCTGCGCGGCGGCATCCAGGTCGCGACCCACGCCATCGGCGACCGGGGCAACGCCTCGGTGGCGGAATGGTACCAGCAGGCGCTGAACGCCGTACCCGCCGACCGGCCCCACGGCGCCGATGTGCGCTGGCGGATCGAGCACGCCCAGATCCTGCGCCCGTCCGACTATCACTGGTTCAGGGACCTGCCGATCATCGCCTCGATGCAGCCCAGCCACGCCATCGGCGACCTTCATTTCGCGCCCGCCCGCCTCGGCGACGCCCGGCTGGACGGGGCCTATGCCTGGCACAGTCTGGTCGACATGGGGGTGATCGTGGTCGGGGGGTCGGACGCCCCGGTGGAACGCGGCGCCCCGCTGATCGAATTCTACGCCGCGGTCGCCCGCGCTGACCTGGAGGGCTTCCAGGGGCCCGACTGGCGGCCCGGCGAGGCCGTGGACCGCGCCACGGCCCTGAAGATGTTCACCCTGTGGCCGGCATACGCCAGCTTCCGCGAGGGCGAACTGGGCACCATAGAGGTCGGCAAGCGGGCCGACTTCAGCGCCTTCTCGGTCGATCTGATGACCGCGCCGGTCGCCGACATTCCCAAGGGCCACGCCACTCTGACGATCGTGGACGGCGTGGTGGTCTATCGCGCCGACTGACCCGCAGCACGTCCGTGCCGCCTTGATGCGGCCCGCCGTTGGCCCTAAGGCTGCGTCCGGCTCCGCGGGCGTGATGTAGTGGTAGCCTGAAAGCTTCCCAAGCTTTTCGTGCGGGTTCGATTCCCGCCGCCCGCTCCAGCCGTCAGGCTGCTGATCGCCGCCGGTTGCTGTCCCAGCCCTTGGCCAGCAGGACCGCCATCCCGACCCAGAACAGGATGTCCTGGACGCCCTCCTGCGGGTCAGTCGCGACGAACTCCAGCCATGCCCATCCGAGGAAGGCGGCGACGAAGACGATCGTGCTCAACGATTTCATGGGTCAGTCCTCCATCAGCGAATTGAACCGGGCCTGTCAGCCCGGCGGCCGGCGGCGGCTCCGGCCCACCCCGATGTCGACCGCGGACAGGCAGATCGTGCCAATCGCGGCCCAGAAGACCGGTTCGCGCCAGGGGTCGCCGCGGACGACGACGACGAGCGTCATGATCCAGATCAGGGCGAGCAGGGCGATCACCGCGATCCGGACCCAGCGGGGATTGGCTGGCCGGGAGGGCTGTTGGGGTCCACCGGTCACGGGGCCGCCTCCACCTTGATGCCGCGATCTTCGAGCACGGACCCGACGCTGTCGTCGCCAGCGAGGTAGCCCGCGCCGAGGGCGACGAAGGCGACGCCGGAACCCTCCAGCACGGTCTGGACATGATCGGCCAGCAGCACCGACCGGCGGACCATGAGGGCCTGGTACAGAGCCTCGCTCTGGCGGCGCATGGCCAGTGTGGCGGCCTGTTCGACCCCGGCGCTGTCCCCGACAAGCCAGGCCGCGACGGACGCGTCCAGATCGGCGACCAGGACCTGCGGCGGCTGGATCATGTAGCGGAGCAGATCCAGCTCGGTTTCCTCCGGCAGGGCCGCGAGGTAGCGGACCTGGTCTTCCATCGTCTCGAGTCCCCTGAGCCTTTTGCCGCCGGCGGCCGCGCGCTCGCGCAGTCCGGACTCGACGCCGAAAGCCGCGTCATAGCCGGCGGCCGCCATCGGGGCGTTGCCGAGGGTCAGGCCGGCAAGCCAGGGCCGGAAGGTCTCGACCTGATCGGGCGTCAGACCGGCCCGACCCGCAGCCTCGGCGAGCGCCCGTCGCTCGTCGGCCGACAGGCGATTCGACAGGGACCGGCCAGACGACAGGCCGTGGGCGACAACCAGCGAGGACGAATTGTCCGCCGCCGCCTCATCGACCTCGAACCAGATGTCCGTCGAGGCGTCGAAGGCGGCCATGATCCGGGGCGTCTGCCAGGCGGTGTCCGGGCGGAGCATGTGGACCGTCCCGAACAGGTAGACCGTCGAATCGGCGTCGCGGATCACCCAGAGGGCGGGTAACGCTGCAGGGACCGGGGCCGCCGGCGGCGCCGGCTGCGGAGGCGCGCCGGCCGCGCCCGCCGGAAAGGCCGCCAGCCAGGCCGCCGCGAGGCCCGCCAGGCACGTCAGCGCGGACCGGCGCCGGCTCATGGCGCGGCGGTCACCGTCACCCCGCGGTCCTCGAGGATCTCCTGGACGCTGTCGTCACCCGCGAGGTGGGCGGCGCCCACGGCGATGAAGATCGTGCCCGAGCCTTGCAGCAGCGTCTGGATCTGGTCGGCCCAGTCGGTGTTCCTCTGGACCAGCAGGGCGCGATAGAGGGCGGGGCTCTCCGACTGCATCTCCTCGACCCCGACCGCCTCCAGGGTGGCGACATCGCCCGAGGCCCAGGCCTCGACCATCCGGTCCAGCTCGACCGTGGCGTCCTCGTAGGAGTCCAGGGTGGAGGCGAGGAAGGCCAGCTGATCGGACTCGGACATGCCGGCCAGGATGCGGACCTGCTTGTCGATGGTCTCGAAGCCATGGATCGGCTTGCCCGCGGCGTCGGCGCGGGCCTTGAGGGTCAGTTCGACGCCGGACTGCGGATCGTAGCCCGCGGCGGTCAGGGGCGCGACCGAGAGGGTCAGGGCGGCCAGCCACGGACGGAAGACATCCATCTGGACCGCGGTCAGGCCGACCGAGCGGGCGGCGCTGTCCAGCAGGGTCAGCTGGCCGGTGGTGATCAGGTGCGACAACTGCCGGTCCGGCGAAACGCCATACTGCTGGACCAGGGGTATGATCGCGGTCTGGTCATCGGGATTGGAGATCTCGAACCAGACCTGGTCGGCGCTTTCCAGGGCGGCGTCGACGCGGGGCGAGCCCCATGCGGTGGTCGGGCGCAGGACGTGGACCGTGCCGAACAGGTAGAGGGTAGAGTCGGCGTCGCGGATGACCCAGAGGGCGGGTCCGGCGCCGGCGGCCTGCGGCACGACGCGGGCGGCGGCGGCCGGAGGCGGGGCGGCCTCGACGGCCTGGGCGAAGGCCTTGGCGGGCTGGAAGGCGACAGCGCCCGCCAGGCCAAGGCCGAGCACGACGCCGAGGGCCGTGCGGGAGACGGATTTCAGGCGGGGACTCAGGTTCATGAGATCAATCCTCGGGAGGGTTGGAAGTCGCCTGGAGGCGGCCCTAATGCAGGCCGCGTCGGGCCGCCGCGATGGCGGAGGCGATGAAATAGACGCCCATCAGAATGCCCATCAGGCCCCAGGCGGTGATGGTCCCGACCAGCCCCAGCCGCTCGGCGGCGGCATAGATGAACAGGCCAAGCTGGAGCGACCAGAAGGCGAGCGCACTGGTTTCGAGCATGACCCGGCGCAGCATTTCATCGGCGGTTCGCCACAGCATGAGATTGGCGGCGCTCTGGGCCGCGACCAGCAGGAGTACCGCCCCGAACACCACTTCGGGCGAGGCCCAGGCGGCGCCGAAGACCGGGAGCAGGAACATCGCCGCGGCCAGCAGCATGACGACCACCTGCAGGATGCCGCAGCCCCGGGGGACATCGGCGGGGCGGCGGGCGACGATGAAGGCGGTGATCGCAGCGACGCCGATCATGGCGGCGGACATGACGACCGCGAGTTCATCCTCCCAGCTGGCCAGGGCGCCGTCGGTCAGGGTCGCGGCGCCATAGCCGAAGGCGCCGCCGAGACCGGCGAGCAGCACAACCATGCCCGCCTTGCGCAGGAACGAGGGCCGGGGGGTATCAAGACTGGCGTTCATGATCAGTCCTCCGTGAAGATGGCTTCGATGGTTTGCCCGAAGACCCGGGCGATCTTGAAGGCGAGCGGCAGGGAGGGGTCGTAGCGACCGGTCTCCAGGGCGTTGACGGTCTGGCGCGAGACTCCGAGGGCCTGGGCCAGATCGGCCTGGCTCCAGTTGCGCTCGGCGCGCAGCACCTTGAGGCGGTTGTTCATGGAGTCAGTCCCGCATCCGGGTGATCCACCACCAGGCCCAGACCACGGCATAGCCGATCAACATCAGCATCATCATGCCGAAGGCGCCGGTGGCGGCGTAGGCGGCGGGGTCGGTGCGGCCGTCGAGCCATGACGGGATATGGATCGTGCCGGCCTGCGGGAGGATGGCCATGCAGAGCAGGACGCCGCCCACCGCCATGCCGCCCGAGCCGCCCCAGTACCAGGCGGCCTTGTGAGCCTCACGCGCGGCCTCGTCGATCGACCGCATCCAGGCGGCGCCCGCGACCATCGAACCGATCATGATCAGGACGACAAAGGCGCCCATGATCCAGAAGATCGCGCTGTCCTTGTCGATGCTGCCCTCGGCGGAGAAATAGCCGACCACGGCGGCCGCCACGAACACCAGGGCGATCAGGGCGGCGAGGCCGACGACCGACCAGAGGAAGACAGATTTCAGGCCCTTGGCCATGGCGGCAACGTCCTCGTTCGAATGACAAGGGTGTTTTACATAGGCAGGGCCGATCCTGTCAAGCACCCTTGTCAGCGGGGCCGTGGCCCCCGCCTCAGCCGCCCTCGGCGAGGCGCAGGGCGGGGGTTTCAGTCAGTTCGGGCCGGCTCAGGGCGCGCGGTGCCTGTTCGATCGGCGTCAGTCCGGGCAGCTCCTTGCCCTCGTGATCGACCTGCAGGTCCTCGAACCGCCGGGCCGAGACCATGACCTGGCTCTCCAGCGAGCCGACGAACTGGTTGTATTTGCCCACGGCCGTGTCGAGCGCGCGCCCGACGGCGGCGGCGTGGCCGCCCATGACCGAGAGGCGTTTGTAGAGCTCCTTGCCCAGCTTCGCGACGTCCTCGGCATTCTTGGCCTGCTCTTCCGCGCGCCAGCCGTAGGCGACGGCCTTGCACAGGGCGAACAGGGTCGTCGGGGTGACGATGACCACGCGCGAGGCCATGGCCGTGGTCATCAGATCCGGCTCGTGATCCAGCGCGGCGGCGAGGAAGGCGTCGCCGGGCACGAACATAGCGACGAAGTCGGGGCTGGGCTTGAACTGGTCCTGATAGGCCTTGGACGACAGCTGGCGGACGTGGGTCTTCATACTGGTCGCGGTGCGCAGGGAGGCGGCCTTCGCCTGGGCCTCCTCGTCGCCGTCGGACTCGTCGCCGAAGGCCAGCGAGACTTTGGCGTCGATCACGAACATGCCGCCGCCGGGCAGGCGGACGACGAAGTCGGGGCGCTGCTGGCGGCCGGCGTCGTCGGCGCTGGACGACTGTTCCTCGAAGTCGAAGCGGCCGGCCATGCCGGCGGCCTCGAGGACATTGCGGCAGGTCTGTTCGCCCCAGCGGCCGCGTCGGCCGGTGTTGCCGCGCAGGGCCTCGGTCAGGCGCCGGGCCTCGTCGCGGGTGGCCGTCGAGGCGGTCATCAGCAGGGCCAGCTGTTCCTTCAGACCGCCGGTCTCCTCATTGCGGGTCTTCTCCAGCGCGGCGACGTGCTCCTGGAAGAGTTTGAGCGTGTCGGCGACGGGCTTGAGCTGGGCCTCCATCCGTTGCTGGGACATCAGCTCGCGATTGCGGAAGGTCTCGTCGGTGCGTTTGAGCAGTTCCTCGGCGACGGCGTTGGCCGACTGGGCGGCCTGGGCGCGCAGCAGTTCGGTCGAGGTCGCGGCCTGGTCCTCGAACAGGCGCATCCGGGCCTCGGTCTCGGCGTAGCGCTCGCGCAGCTCCCACGCCCGCGTATCGGCGGCGGAGGCGCGGCGCCGCTCCATCAGGGCCCAGACGAGGGCGATGACGGCGACCACCGAGGCGGCGAAAAAGGCAACGAGTGAAGGGGACATGACCCGTCTCTATCGCGAGTCTGCCCAGGCCGTAACCG
>CAYNNT010000046.1:0-21078 GCA_964398675.1 uncultured Brevundimonas sp. | reverse complement strand
CCCAGTGCGGCGACGAAGCGTCGGGTCCTCGGTCCCATCAGCGCTTGCTCCGGACCAGGAAGAAGCCGCCGAGGGCCAGGGTCGAGGCCGCCAGGGACCAGAGCACCCAGGTCCATTCCTCCATCGTGCTGGCTCCAAACACGCGCACAGCCAGGAACCAGCCGGAGACGGCGGCAACGGCTGAAACCAGCGAGGTGGCGAAGAGCCCGCGGCGGCCCGTGACCAGATCCGCGAGCCAGGCGAGGGCGAACGACCCGAGGACCGCCATGATGATTTCGATGTACGGCAACCGGCCTCTCCAGACTTGCGGCGATGCGACGCCGAAAAGCGACTCGATCTCGCCGCACAGCGGGGGCATACCGCTCGGGCCGGCGCGATCCAAGGACGCGACGGCAGTGTAACGGTCGGGACGGCAGGCGTCGAATGAAGCGTTTCATCGGTGGCGATCAGAACCGCGCGGTCGCCATCTGGCTATTCACGTGCGCCGCCCTCGTCTTCGCCATGGTCGTGGTCGGGGGCATAACCCGTCTGACCGGCTCGGGCCTGTCGATCACCGAATGGAAGCCGATCATGGGCGCCCTGCCGCCGATGAACGCGGCCGACTGGCATGCGGCGTTCGAGAAATACCGCGCCATTCCGCAATACGCCCAGGTCAACGCCGGCATGAGCATGGCCGAATTCCAGGGCATCTTCTGGTGGGAATGGGCGCACCGTCTTCTGGGCCGGCTGATCGGCGCCGCGTTCGCCCTGCCGTTCATCGTCTTCCTGATCCTGCGCAGCCTGCCCCGGCGGTTGATCGTGCGGTGCGGCGTGCTGCTGGCGCTGGGCGGACTTCAGGGGCTGATCGGCTGGTGGATGGTGTCCAGCGGCCTGTCCGAACGCGTCGATGTGGCGCCGGAGCGGCTGGCCATCCATCTCGGCCTGGCGCTTCTGATCTTCACGGGATTGATCTGGACCGGGCTGGAGGCCTGGAGCGGCGAATCGCACAGCCGCTCTCCGGTGGGATGGAGCCGCGGCGCCGCCCTCCCGCTGGGTGCGGTCTTCATCCAGTGTCTGCTCGGCGGACTGGTCGCGGGAGCCAAGGCGGGCTTCGTCTATACCGACTGGCCGCTGATGAACGGGGCCTTCCTGCCGCCGGTGGAATGGACCAAGGGCGGCCTGGCCTTCCTGCACGACCAGGCGCTGGTGCAGTTCAACCACCGGATCTGGGCCTACGGCCTTCTGATCGGCGGGACGGCTTATGCGGTGCAGGCCTGGCGCTGGCGGCTGGCGGAGGGGCTGGGCGCGGCTGCGTTCCTGGTGGCGGGGGCGCTGTGGCTGCAGGCCCTGCTGGGGATCGCCACCCTGATGAACGGCACGCCCCTGTGGCTCGGCGCCCTGCATCAGGCCGGAGCGGCCCTGGTGCTGGCCACGGCGACCCTCAATCTGTGGCTGGTGCGGCGCTCGCAGGCGCGGCTGTTTACGTCCGGACCGAGGACCAGGGGCCTCTGATCGCCAGGGTGATCCCGGGGTACTGGATGTTCACGAACAGGACCTCGCCGTCGGGTGAGAAGACGGACCCGGCGAACTCGCTGTTCCCGGTAAAGACGTTGCGGGCGATGGTGTAGAGCTTCCCGTCCGGGGTCACGCCTTTGACGTGGTTCTTTATTTCGTCCGAATAGTTGTCTTCGCAGACGACCAGATGGCCCCAGGGCGCGACGCACAGGTTGTCGCCCATATTCAGGGTCTTCTCGTCCGTGCTCTCGACGAACAACTGGATCCGACCGGGGCGCAGGCGTTCGCCCATCGAGCCCTCGAAGCGCGAGGGGACGTAGCGCAGGATCTGCCCGCGCTTGAGCGGCCCGCCCGAGGTGGCGGTCAGATACAGTTCGCCTTCGCCCCAGAAGATGCCTTCGCCCCGCGCTACCAGGGTTGCGCCGGCGGCGTGGCCACGCATGCGGAGATCGCCGGCCGGGCTCTCGACGTCCTCAAGATCGATCCAGACGACGTCCCGCCAATCGTTGACGGACCACAGGCGGGTCTCGTTGTTGGAGCTGTCCGAGCCGCGCGCGTCGCGGAAGGCCATGGCCTGGAGGCGGCCGCCGTCTGCGAGCTTGCCCGGGGTGGTCGGGATGAAGCGGTAGAACAGGCCGTCGGCCTTGTCCTCGGTCAGATAGACGATGCCGGTGCGGGGGTCGACGCAGACCGCCTCGTGCTCGAACCGGCCCATGGCCTTCAGCGGCACGGGATTGGCCAGGCCGGTGCCTTGCGCGGGGACCTCGAAGACATACCCATGATCCCTGGTCACATCGCCGCTCGCGGCGGTTTCCTCGGTTTCCTCGCAGGTCAGCCAGCTGCCCCACGGAGTCATCCCGCCGCAGCAGTTGGTGCTGGTTCCGGAAAGGGACAGGAACTGCCGCACGACCTGACGCGTCTCGAGATCGTAGACCAGGGTGGTCGTGCCGCCGGGCAGGGCGCGCCCGTCCTTGTAGGTGTCATAGCCCTTGGCGGGGTCCAGCAGGCCGAGGCGTTCCTGATGGAAGCCGCCCGGACCGAGGTTCCGGTGCAGTCCGCTGGAGCCCTTCAGCTCATGGTTCCGGACCAGGGCGACGCGCGAACCGTCGAGGGCAAAACACCCCATGCCGTCGAATTGGCCCGGAACGAACAGACCGTCGTCCATGGTGTCGCCGCCCTGCGAGATGACCTGGTATGTAAAGCCTTCGGGCAGGTCGAGAAGCCGGTTGGGGTCGCGCACCAGAGGGCCGTAACCGGCAACCTGGTTGGTGTAGGTTTCCCCGGGTGCGGTCGTCTGCGCCTGGGCATGACGCGAGAAGCCGGTGAAGGCGAAGGCGGCGGCCGAGCCGGCGATCAACTCACGACGATGGGGGCGCATGGAAACTCCGGGTTCGCTGGCCTCGCTTATGGCGAGGCTGGACCTTCAGGTCATCATGGTTCTGTGACGGCGGCAGGATGCCACAGGATCAGTCCTTCAACGCCCGCCCGGCTACGACGGCCCGGGCGCCGAATTTGGCGCGCAGCCGGTCGATTGCGGTCTCGGTCCTGAGCGTGCGGGTCTCGGCCGTCTCGAACAGGGCGTGCGAATCGACGGCGTCGACCACGTCACCCATGCCTATGCCGATCAGGCGGTAGGGACGGCCCAGTTCCGGGGCCATCAGTGCGCGGCCGGCGGCGAACAGGGCCCGGGCGGTCTGGACCGGCTCGGGCAGCGATATCCGGCGGGTGACGATCTTGAAGTCCGTGCGGCGCAGCTTCAGCACCAGCACCCGGCTGGCCACGCCGTCCCGCCGCGCCTTGGACGCCAGCTTCTCGCACAGGGGCCAAAGCTCGGCCTCGAGGTCTTCGGCCGAAGTCAGGTCCTCGTTGAAGGTGGTCTCGGCGCTCATGCCCTTGCGCTCATGTCCGGGATTGACCGCGCGTGCGTCGCGGCCGTGGGCGAGGTCGTGCAGGCGCAGGCCGGTCTCGCCGTAGCGTCTGACCAGATCGCGCACATCGGCGGCGGCCAGATCGCCGACGGTGGCGTAGCCGTCGCTCTGCAGCGTCTTGCGGAACACCGGGCCGACGCCGGGCAGGATGCCGACCGGGCGGGGCGCAAGAACGGCCGCGGCCTCCGACCCCAGCACCGAGAAGCCGCGCGGCTTGTCCAGCTCGGACGCCACCTTGGCGAGGAAGCGGTTGGGGGCCAGGCCGATAGAGACGGTCAGGCCGGTCTCGGACTCGATCTGCTGCTGCAGGCGGATCAGCTGGAAGGCCGGCGGGCCGCCGTTCAGCCGTTCCGTGCCGGCCAGATCGATCCAGGCCTCGTCCAGCGACAGGGTCTGGACCAGAGGGGTCAGCTGGCCGACCGCGCCGAAGATGGCCTCGCTGGCGGCGATGTATTTGCGGAAGTCCGGCTTGATGACAACGGCCTCGGGACAGGCCTTCAAGGCCTTGAACATCGGCATGGCCGAATGAACCCCGTACTGGCGCGCGATGTAGCAACAGGTCGAGACCACGCCGCGCTTGCCGCCGCCGACGATGACGGGCCGGTCGCGCAGCTCGGGCCGATCGCGCTTCTCCACCGAGGCGTAGAAGGCGTCGCAATCCAGGTGGGCGATGGTCAGGCTGTCGAGCTCATCGTGACAGACCACCCGACGCGAATCGCACGCGGGGCAGCGCTCGACCTTGTGGTCGGCGGTGTGCAGGCAGTCGCGGCAGATGGCGCGGATGGGCACGAGCGATCCCGGGGGTTGGCTTCACCCCAACTTAAGACCCGCGGGGTCACAGTGCACGAAGAAGGCGCCAAGCCTCCGTGCAGCCGCACCCAGAGGCAACCAGGCCAAGGTGATGATGTCCAAGAAAGTCCTCATCGTCGAGGATAACGAGCTGAACATGAAGCTGTTTCATGATCTGCTCGACTCGCAGGGCTATGAGACGCTGCAGACCCGCGAGGGCCTGCAGGCGCTGGCCCTGGCGCGATTGCACAAACCCGACCTGATCCTCATGGATATCCAGCTGCCCGAGATCAGCGGCCTGGAAGTCACCAAATGGCTCAAGGACGACGAGGAGCTGAGCCACATCCCCGTCGTCGCCGTCACGGCCTTCGCCATGAAGGGCGATGAGGAGCGCATTCGCCAGGGCGGCTGCGAGGCCTACATCTCCAAGCCCATCTCGGTGATGCATTTCCTCGACGTGGTGCGGAAACATCTGGGATAGGGACCGATGACCGCGCGCATTCTTGTCGTTGACGACGTTGAAGCCAACGTCCGCCTGCTCGAGGCCAAGCTGACGCTTGAATATTATGAGGTGCTGACCGCCGGAGACGGTGCGACGGCGCTTCAGGTCGCCTCCGACGAACGTCCCGACATCATCCTGCTGGACGTCATGATGCCCGGCATGGACGGGTTCGAGACCTGCCGTCGGCTGAAGGCCGATCCGGTGACGCGCCATATCCCCGTGGTGCTGGTGACCGCGCTGGACGGGCGTGAGGACAAGCTCAAGGGACTGGACGCTGGGGCCGACGACTTCGTCACCAAGCCGATCGACGATGTCATCCTGTTCGCCCGCGTGCGCTCCCTGCTGCGTCTGAAGTCAGTCATGGACGAGCTGCGCGAGCGCGAGGAGAGCGGGCGTCGCCTCGGAGTCGACACCGACGGCGCCGGACGTCTGCGCGGCTCGGGCGGCCGTATCCTGATCGTCGACGACAACGAACGCCAGGCGCAGAAGATGGTCGAACATCTGGCGGGCGAGCATCGCCCGACGGTGGAGAGCGACCCTGCCGCGGCCCTGATCGCGGCGCGCGGGCCTGTGGACCTGATGATCGTCAACGTCTGCAGCGCCGAATTCGACGGTCTGCGGTTTGTGGCCCAGACCCGCTCGACCGAGACCTCGCGGCGAATCCCCATCCTCGCGGTGGTCGATCCTGCGGATCGTCCCCGGCTACTCAAGGCGCTGGAGCTGGGCGTCAACGACATCCTGCCGCGCCCGGTCGATCCCGAGGAGCTGGAGGCCCGCGCGCGCACCCAGATCAAGCGCAAGCGCTATGCCGACTTCCTCAAGCAGAAGCTGGACTACAGCCTCGAGATGGCCGTCACCGACGCCCTGACCGGCCTGCACAACCGTCGCTACATGGCGGGCCAGTTGCAGGCCCTGATGAGCCGGGCCGGGCAGGGGGGCGAAGGCGTCGCCGTCCTCGTCATGGACATCGACCACTTCAAACTGGTCAACGACGGCTTCGGCCACGACGCAGGCGATGAAGTTCTGCGCGAGTTCGCCGTGCGCCTCGCCACCAATGTGCGCGCCATCGACCTGCCGTGCCGTCTCGGCGGCGAGGAATTCGTGGTGGTGATGCCGGGCGCGAGCCTCGAGGACGCGACGCATGTCGCGGACCGCATCCGTCGCGACGTCGGCGCCCAGCCCTTCCCGATCATGAGTGGCGCCGAGGCCCTGACCGTCACCGTCTCGGTCGGCGTCGCGGCCAGCAAGGGTCTCGACGATACGCCGGACGCCCTGCTGAAACGGGCCGACGAGGGTGTCTATGAAGCCAAGGCGCGGGGCCGCAACCAGGTCATCGCCCGGGCCGCGTAGGCTTTCCTTAGCGGCTCATCCACGGCTTGGACTTGCCGGTCGCGATTCGCGCGGCCTGTTCGCGCTGAAAGCGGCCGCCGCGAGGTGGCTTCTCCCGCGCCTCGATCGCAGCCTTCTTCAGGCGCAGCGCCCGCTGGACGGGGCTTTCGGGCGGCGGGTCGTCCGTCGGATCAGTCATTCCAGCAACCTAGCACGCCAGCGATCACCTCATCGCCGAACAAACAAAAACGCCCGGCGTTTCCACCGGGCGTTCTGATCCTCGGATCGGCCTCGCTTCGCTCGTTGTCCGAGGAAGACGAGGTCGTAAGGCGAGCCTTACTTGATCTTGCCTTCCTTGAACTCGACGTGCTTGCGCACGACGGGGTCGTATTTCTTGACGACCATCTTCTCGGTCATGGTCCGGGCGTTCTTCTTGGTCACGTAGAAGAAGCCGGTGTCGGCGGACGAGTTCAGGCGGATCTTGATTGAAGCCGGCTTGGCCATCGGAATTACCTTTGCGACGGCGAAAGCCGCTGAAATGAGAGGCGCGGAACATACTCAGGCGCGCTCCAAAGTCAACGCCGGTCAGACAGCCCGCCATCCAACAGCGGGACGCACCGTCGCGCAGGCGGGGGAACCGTCCTTGCCACGCCCCGGCAGATGGACTTCCAGCAGGGCGTTCGGGACCAGCAGGACCCTGGGGATGTCGTGGATGTCGATCTTGGCGCGCCGGCTCCAGGCCGCGGCATGGTCCCCCGCAGACGTGCCGATGCGGATGTAGACGAAGCGGCGGACAGAGCCTTCCCGACGCACGAACGGACCCGTCATCCGGCCGTCGGGCTGGAGGGTGATCGGCACTTCGAACGCCAGTGGTCCTTCGCCCGCGGTGCGGGGCTCGAACGGCATGTCGTCCTTCTGCAGACTGTAGCGAACGCCCGGGACAGGATCGTCGATGATGAGGCGAAGGGCCACGGTTTCAGCCATGCCCCCAGGTTAGGCTGGGCGGGGCGTTCGGGCTAGGCTCGGCGAATGAAACAGATCGTCGTCCTCGCCGCCGCCGCTTTCGCCCTGTCCGCATGCGCCACTGTGCCGGAGCCCGCGCCGCAGCAGGACGCCTTCATGGCCAGCCTGAACGCGCTTTGCGGGCAGCGATTCGAGGGGCGGGTGGTGACGACGGACGCCGCTGACGCTGATTTCGCCCGGTCGCGCCTGACCATGTACGTCCGGGACTGTTCGGCCGATGAGGTCCGCATTCCCTTCCGCGTTGGCGAAGACCGTTCCCGCACCTGGGTCATCAGCCGCAATGACAACGGCGGTCTCACGCTGAAGCACGATCACCGTGATCCGGAGGGCCATCCCGACGGTCTGCACTGGTATGGCGGTGACACGACCTCAGCCGGGACGGCCGCGCGCCAGGAGTTTCCGGTTGATCAGGTCTCGATCGATCTCTTCAACGCGAGGAACGCTTCGGTTTCGACCACCAACGTCTGGGCGGTGGAGGTGCAGCCGGGCCGCACCTTCGCCTACGAACTCCGGCGCGCGAACCGTTATCTGCGTGTCGAATTCGACCTGACCCGGCCGGTTGCCGAATAGGCTATCCGGCCGCCATCACGCCGCACGCCACCCGGTCGCCGGCCCCGCCGATAGGCTGGCTGGCGTGGTCGTCGGCATTGGCGTGAATGACCAGGGCCGAGCCGTCGGCGTCCCACAGCCATTGGCCGGGGCCGTCCTCGGCGATCCGGGCACGGGTGGTGAAGAGTTCCGCCCTGACCTGACCCGTTGCGTCGGCGAAGATGTTGGGCAGGTCGCCATCGTCGGGTCCGCCTGCGTTCAGCAGGCCGTGCGGCGCTTTCGGTTCCCCATGGTTGACGTGCGCGCCCGCCGAGGTGAAGGGCGCGGCGCACTGGCCCGTCGCGTGAATGTGCACGCCGTGCCAGCCCGGCGTCAGGCCGTTCGCCTCGATCCGGATCAGCAGGCCCGTCGCCCCCTGGGTGAGGACGGCGCGCCCGACCCGCGCACCCGCGGCGTTGATCAGGGATGCCTCGCCGAACGCGCCCGGCGCTGCCCGTGACGGCGTGTCGGACACGTCAGTGGCTGTGACGCTGATACAGCCGGCGAGGGCGGCGGCGAGGGGCAGAAGGGCGAGGGTGGCGCGCATGGTCGGTATCCTTGTCCGGGCAGGGCCGGGGGGCGTGGCGCCGCTTTGCCACGGCAGTCCCCGGATGCTAGAAAACCGGTTCGCGGATCACGTTCCGATTCCGGCCATTTAAAGCCTGATTTCCTTGACTGACGACAGCTATAACGACGCACTGCCCCCGGTCTCGGGCGGCGGCGGCGACATCTCCACCATCACCATCGAAGACGAGCTGAGGCGCTCGTATCTCGACTACGCCATGAGCGTGATCGTGTCCCGCGCCCTGCCGGACGCGCGTGACGGGCTGAAGCCCGTGCATCGCCGCATCCTGTATTCGATGCACGATCTGAAGATGACGCCCGACCGGCCCTATTCGAAATGCGCCCGCGTCGTCGGCGACGTGCTGGGCCGCTTCCACCCGCACGGCGACGCCTCGGTCTATATGGCGCTGGTGCGTATGGCGCAGCCCTTCTCGATGGGGCTGATGCTGGTCGACGGCCAGGGCAATTTCGGCTCGGTCGACGGCGATATGCCGGCCTCGATGCGTTACACCGAGGCCCGTATGGCCCCGGCCGCCAGCGCGCTGCTGACCGACATCGACAAGGACACGGTCGATTTCCAGCCGAACTACGACGAGAAGGAGCTGGAGCCCGTCGTCCTGCCGGCGCGGATCCCCAACCTGCTGGTCAATGGCGCGGGCGGCATCGCCGTCGGCATGGCCACCAACATCCCGCCGCATAATCTCGGCGAGATCGTCGATGCCTGTGTCGCCCTGCTGGATGATCCGAACATCAGCGACGACGCCCTGCTGGACATCGTCCCCGGTCCCGACTTCCCGACCGGCGGCGAGATCATGGGCCGGACGGCGCCTCGCAACGCCCTGCGCGACGGTCGCGGCTCGGTCATCGTGCGCGGTCAGGCGACCATCGAGACGATCCGCAAGGACCGCGAGGCGATCGTGGTCACCCAGCTGCCCTATCAGGTCAACAAACAGACCCTGATCGAGCGCATCGTCGAAATGGTCCGCGAGAAGCGGATCGAAGGCATTTCCGACGTCCGCGACGAATCCGACCGCGACGGCATGCGGATGGTCATCGAGCTGAAGCGCGACGCCTCGGCGGACGTCGTCCTGAACCAGCTGTGGCGCTTTACCGCCATGCAGAGCTCGTTCGGCGTCAACATGCTGGCGCTGAACCATGGCCGTCCGATCCAGATGGGGCTGCGCCAGCTGCTGGAGGCCTTCCTCGAGTTCCGCGAGGAAGTGGTCGTCCGCCGCATCAAATTCGAACTGGCCAAGGCCCGCGACCGCGGCCACGTCCTGGTCGGCTTGGCCGTGGCCGTGGCCAATATCGACGAGGTCATCCACATCATCCGCAGCTCGGCCGACCCGGCCGAGGCGCGCGAACGGCTGCAGGCCAAGAGCTGGCCGGTCGGCGACATGATCGCCCTGATCGAGCTGATCGCCGACCCGCGGTCGATGCTGGTCGACGGCGACAAGCTGAACCTGACCGACGAACAGGCCCGCGCCATCCTGGGCCTGACGCTGAGCCGCCTGACCGGCCTCGGCCGCGACGACATCTTCGGCGAGGCCCGCGGTCTGGCCGACACCATCCAGGGCCACCTGACCCTGCTCAGCGACCGCGCCAACATCCTGGCCGTGATCCGCGAGGACCTGCTGGTCGTGCGCGGGGAGTTCGCGGTTCCGCGCCGGACCCTGATCGGGGAGGGCGACTATGAGCTGGAAGACGAAGACCTGATCCCGCGCGAGGACATGGTCGTCACGGTCACCCACGGCGGCTACGTCAAGCGCGTGGCGCTGAACGCCTACCGGACCCAGCATCGCGGCGGCAAGGGCCGCTCGGGCGTGGCGATGAAGGAGGACGACGCCGTCGTCGGCGTCTTCTCGGCCTCGACCCACACGCCGGTGCTGTTCTTCGCCACCAACGGCAAGGCCTACAAGCTCAAGACCTGGCGTCTGCCGCTGGGCAATCCCCAGTCGCGCGGCAAGGCCTTCGTCAATCTGCTGCCCATCGAGCCCGGCGACAGCATCATGAATGTCCTGCCCCTGCCCGAGGACGAGGCGGAGTGGGGCAACTACGACATCATGTTCGCCACCAAGTCGGGCGACGTGCGGCGCAACAAGCTCAGCGACTTCGCCACCGTCAACCGGGCCGGCAAGATCGCCATGAAGCTGGAAGACGGCGACCACATGGTCGGGGTCGCCCTGTGCACCGCCGAGGACGACGTCATGCTGACGACCGCCCTGGGCCGCGCCATCCGCTTCAAGGCCGACGACGTCCGGGTCTTCAAGGGCCGGGATTCGACCGGGGTGCGCGGGGTCCGGCTGCAGAAGGACGACGAGGTCATCTCCATGGCCGTCCTGGGCCGGGTCGACGCGACGCCGGACGAACGCGCCGCCTATGTCAAACACGCCTCGGCCATGCGCCGGGCGGCGGATGGAGCCGAGGACGAACCCGTCGCGGCGGGAGATGACGAGGGCGAAGAGACCGCGGGTGAAGCCATCCTGTCGACCGACCGGATCGCCCAGCTCGGGGCGGCCGAGCAATTCATCCTTACGGTCACCGAGACCGGCTTCGGCAAACGATCCTCGGCCTATGAGTACCGGCGTACCGGCCGGGGCGGGCAGGGGCTGACGGCCCATGGTCTGGGCGGTCGCGCGGGCACGCGCCTGGCGGCTTCCTTCCCCGTCGAGGACAGTGACGACCTCTTGCTGGTGACCTCGGGCGGCCAGATGATCCGCACCCCGGTCGATCAGGTCCGCATCGTCGGCCGGTCCAGCCAGGGCGTGACCATCTTCCGCACCGCCGACGGCGAAAAGGTCGTCTCGGTCGAGCGGCTGCCGGACAGCGGCGGCGGCGATGAGGACGGGACCGAAAGCGTCGGGGGCGATGCGCCCGACGTCGAGGGCGGCGAAGGCTGAGCCATGGCGGGCGCCGTTGAACTGAGCGTCGACGGCGCCTCTGCCACGCCTGAAGACCTCGCCTCCGTGGCCTTGGTCAACTACGGCGCCTACACCTCTTTCCAGGTGGAGGAGGGCGGCGTGCGCGGGCTGGATCTGCATCTGGCGCGGCTGGAGGCCGAGGCGCTCGAACTTTTCGGCGAAGCGGTCGGCGAGGAACGCCTGCGGGACCTGATGCGCGGTGCTGTCGCCGGCCGGGACGCCTGTTGGCTGCGGGTCAGCCTGTTCTCGCCGGACATCAGTCCGCGCACGCCGGACTGGAAGGGCGCGCCACGCGTCATGATCGCCGTGTCGCCGCCACCGCCGCCCCTCGCCGATGGCCCGCGGCTGCAACTTCAGGCCTACGCGCGCGAGGCGGCGCATCTGAAACATGTTGCGACTTTCGGCCTGATCCGCGCCCGTCGCGCCGCGCGGCTGGCCGGGTTCGACGACGCCCTATTCGTCGATGGGGAGGGACGGATTTCGGAGGGCAGCCTCTGGAATATCGGGTTCGTCAGCGGCGAGTGTGTGGTCTGGCCCCAGGCGCCCATGCTGGCCGGGGTCGCCCAGGCGCTGGTGCAGCGCGGACTCCGCGGTGTCGGGCTGGAGGGCCGGACGGAGCCGGTCCATGTCGCCGACCTCGCCCGGTTCGACGCTGCCTTCCTCTGCAACAGCGCGACGCCGGCCTGTGCGATTGCGGCGATCGGCGAGCGCATCCTCACAACGCCGCCCGGGCTGATTGGGCGCCTGCAGGACGCCTGGGCCTCGAACCCGGTCCAGCCACTCTAGGCCAGCGGTTTGGCGCCTGCTAAACCAAGGCCGAGACGGGGAGGAAAGCGATGCGCATCGGCCTGTATCCAGGCACGTTCGACCCCGTCACCAACGGGCATATGGACATCATCGGGCGTGCAGTGAAGCTGGTCGACCGGCTGGTCATCGGCGTCGCCCGCAATGATGAGAAGGGGCCGATGTTCTCGACCGATCAGCGGGTCGAGATGGTCCGCGCCGAGGTCGCCCATCTCGGCGACCGGGTGGAGGTGCGGCCGTTTTCCAGCCTTTTGATGCATTTCGCCGAGGAACTGGACGCCGGCATCATTGTGCGGGGCCTGCGCGCGGTCGCGGACTTTGAATACGAATTCCAGATGACGGCGATGAACCAGCGCCTCAATGCCGACATCGAGACGGTCTTCCTGATGGCCGACCCGCGGCATCAGGCGATCGCCTCGCGTCTGGTCAAGGAGATCGCCCGTCTCGACGGCGCGATCGACAGTTTCGTCAGCCCCGCCGTCGCCGAAATGGTGCGGGCCAAGGTCAAGGGTTAGAATGAAGTTCAAGATCGCTATCGCCGCCGCGCTTACGTCGGTGCTGTTCGCTGCGTCCGGCCCCGTCGCCGCCCAGACGGCGCCGCCTGAGTGGCGCACCATCGCGCCCGAGAACCTGCTCATTATCGACACGGCCAAGGGCCGCATCCTGATTGAACTCGAGCCGCGGATGGCGCCGCTGTCCGTTGCCCGCATCCGCACCCTGGCGGACCAGGGCTTCTATGACGGGCTCAAATTTCACCGGGTTCTGACGGACTTCATGGCCCAGACCGGCGACCCTCTGGGAACCGGGGAGGGCGGCAGCGAACTGCCGGACATCGAAGGCGAGTTCCAGTTCCGACGCGGCCGTGACCTCGGCTTCGTTAGCCTGGCCACCGGCCAGGCGGGCCTGCTCGGCATTGCGGGCTCCATGCCGGTCTTCACCCAACCCGACGCCCAGATGATGGTCACGGCCGACTTCAAGACGGCGGCCCAGGCCCTGTTCTGCCCGGGCGTCCTCGGTATGGCGCGCAATCAGGACCCGCACAGCGCCAACAGCCAGTTCTTCATCATGACCGGGAGCAATGAGAGCCTGAACGGTCTCTATGCGCCGTTCGGTCGCGTCGTGGCCGGGCTTGATGTCGTCCGGGCGTTGAAACCGGGCGCCGAGGCGGCCAACGGGCAGGTTCAGGATCCGGATCTGATGACCCGCGCCCGCACCGCCGCCGCCCTGCCGGAACGGCAACGACCGGTCGTCCGCGTCAGAACGCCCGCCAGTCCTGCCTTCACCGCCATGGTGGAACAGGTTCGGACCGAGCGCGGCGCGCGCTTCACCGTCTGCGATGTCCAGCCGATCGCCGAGGTTACCGGCGGATGATCGGCTCAGGGGAGCTTGCCATGAAAACCATAGTCGGGCTCGCAGCCCTGTCCGTTCTGATCGCCGCGCCCGTCGCGGCCCAGGACGTCGGCGGTCCGCCGCCGCCTCCGCCGCCCGCGCCGGCGACGACTGTGGTTCTTCCGGAATGGCGTGCGGTCCCGGCCGAGAATCTTCTGGTCATCGACACCACGCGCGGCCGCATTCTGGTGGAGTTGATGCCCGAGGTGGCGCCGCTGCACGTCGAGCGGATCAAGCTGCTGGCGCGCCGGGGCTTCTACGACAATGTGCCCTGGCATCGGGTGATCGACTGGTTCATGGCCCAGACCGGCGACCCGCTGGGCAACGGCGAGGGCCAGAGCCCCTATCCGGACCTGAAGGGCGAGTTCACCTTCCGACGCGACAGCGCCATGCCGTTCGCTGCGGTCGCCGAACCGGCCGGGGCGCGGGTGGGCTTCTTCCATTCCCTGCCGGTCCAGACCCAGCCCGACGCCGCCTTCGCCCTGACCGGCGACGGAAAGGTGCATGGCTGGGGCCTCTACTGCCCCGGCGTGGCCGGCATGGCCCGCGACGAGGGCAATGACACCGCCAACAGCCAGTTCTTCCTGATGCGTCAGGCCTATCCGGCGCTGGACAAGCGCTACACCATCTGGGGCATGACCGTGTCGGGTCTCGATGTGGTGCGCTCGCTGCGCGTCGGCGACGGCGACAACGGCATGGTCACGGCCGAGCCGGACCGGATGACGCGGGTGCGGATCGCGGCTGATATCGCCGAGGGTGAACGCCCCGCGGTGCAGGTGCTGGCGACCGACTCACCGAGGTTCAGGGCGATGGCGGATGAAACCCGGGCGTCGCGCGGCGCCGACTTCTCGGTGTGCGACATCACCCTGCCGGTTCAGGTCACCAACTAGGACCGGCCGCGACGGCGTCTCCGGTTCGGTTTCCGGTCCTCGCGCATCTGTTGCAGCAGCAGGCCCTCGCGAAGGCCGCGGTCGGCGACCCGGACCCGCTCGGATGGCCAGGCGCGCTGCACCGCTTCCATGATGGCGGCGCCGGCCAGCACCAGGTCGGCGCGATCAGGACCGATGCACGGCTCTGCCGCGCGTCCGGCCGCGCCGAGGCGCTTCAGGGTGTCTGCCGCTGCTTCGCAATCACCGCGGGTCATCCAGAGGCCGTCCACGAGATTACGCTGATAGCGCCGCAATCCCAGGTGAATGCCCGCCAGACTGGTGATCGCGCCTGAGGTCCCGACCATATGGGCGCGGCCGCTGACAAACAGTTCTCTCAGGGCGGGATTGACCGGCGCGTCGGCAATGGCGGCACCCATGTCGACGACCATGGCCTCGTACCAGTCCTCGAGGCCGCCGGCGGGCTCGGGATGACGCTCCGCAAGGGTGACGACCCCTACCGGCGCCGACATCCAGCCTTCCAGCACGAAGTTGTCGCCACGCTTCGACAGCCAGTTCAATTCGGTGGATCCGCCGCCGACATCGACGACCAGCACCGCCTCCGCCGAATTGTCGAACAGGTTCAGGCAGCCCCTGACCGCAAGGCGGGCTTCCTCGACCGGATCGATGATCCGCAGCTTCAGACCTGTACCGACGCGCACCCGCTCGATGAAGGCCGGACCGTTCTCGGCCTGACGGCAGGCCTGGGTCGCCACGGCCATGAGACGGGAGGAGTCGACGCCCTTTTTCGCGACCCGTTCGCCGCACAGCATCAGGGCGTCATAGGCCCGGTCCATGGCGGCGTCGTCGAGCCGGCCTGTGCGTGAGAGACCCTCGCCCAGACGCACGATACGGCTGAAGGAATCGACGACGCGAAAGCCGTCTCGCGCCGGCTTTGCAATAAGCAGCCGGCAGTTGTTGGTCCCGAGATCGAGCGCACCGTACAGCGGCGCGTCGCGACCTGTCGCCCCTGGGTCCCCGGCGGCGCCGTTCGCGGCGCGCTGCCTCTCGGGCCTTCGGAGCGGGGACCGGTCGTCACGCCGTGGCGGCGCGCCGTCGGTCTCCGGCATTGGCCGAACTTTCATGGTGGGCGGTCCGAAGCGGCGCCCGTCCGGGACACTCTAGGACTGTGCCGTGGTCCGCGCCAAGCGTGTCTGTCGCGAAAATGAACAACTTCACCCGGACAAGGCTCAGGTTGGGTCGGGCAATCTCTCGCCATGACCCAGGAAACTGTCGCAAAATTCGGCCTCGGCCAGATCGTTCGTCACCGCGACGCCGCCTTTCGCGGCGTGGTGATCGACATCGACGCCTCCTACGCCGGCCTGCCCGGCGAAACGGGCGAGGTCACACCGGATCAGCCCTTCTATCAGGTCCTGGCCATCGGCCCGGACGGCGGCTTCATCGCCTATGCAGCCGAGACGGCGCTGGAGCACGATCCGGAACTGTCCGCCCTGACGCGCGAGGCGGAGTCACGCTGGTTCACGGTGGACTCCAGGGGCCGCCATGCGCCCCGGGCCCACGCCATTCACTAGGCCGGCGCTGGCGCGTACGGCTCGACGGGCCTAGATTGTCGGCAAGGGCCTTTCAGAGCCCGCAGGTTGCAGGAGCAGGTCCATGTCCGACTTCGAACATGTGTTCGACGCGCCCCCGGAAGGCGCGGCCGCTGACTGGACCATCCCGCAGGACTGGGCCGCCTACAGCGAGGTCGAGCACCAGACCTGGGATACCCTCTATGCCCGGCAGATGAAGATCCTGCCGGGTCGCGCCGCCGACGTCTTTCTCAAGGGACTGAAGGCCCTTGATCTCAACACCGGTGGCATTCCGGATTTCGAGGTGATGAACCCCAAGCTTCAGGCCCTGACCGGCTGGACCGTGGTCTGTGTGCCCGGCCTGGTGCCCGATGACGTCTTCTTCGACCATCTGGCCAACCGCCGCTTCCCGTCTGGCCAGTTCATCCGCAAGCCCGACCAGCTGGACTATCTGCAGGAGCCGGACATCTTCCACGACGTCTTCGGCCATGTGCCGATGCTCTCCGACCCGGATTTCGCCGACTATATGGAGGCCTACGGCAAGGGGGGGCAGCGGGCGGCCTCCCTCGGCGTGCTCCAGAACCTCGCCCGGCAGTACTGGTACACGGTCGAGTTCGGGCTGATGCAGGACACGGACGGGCTGCGCATCTACGGCGCCGGCATCGTCTCCTCGGCGACCGAGAGCGTCTTCTCGCTGGAGGATGCGTCGCCCAACCGGCTGGGCTTTGACCTCGAACGGGTCATGCGGACCCTCTACCGGATCGATGATTTCCAGCAGGTCTATTTCGTCATCGAGACCATCGAACAGCTGAAACGCGAGACGCTGCAGGACTTCGGCCCGATCTACGGTCGGCTCAAGGGTGCGACGGATATCGCGATCGACGCCATCCTGCCGACCGACCGGGTCTTCACCCGCGGCACGCAGTCCTATGCCGCAAGAGGCGGGCGGTTCGCGGCCTAGTCGTGGGTAATCAGGCTGTTGCGACCCGTATCTCTCATTCTGACGTAGGTCAGTAGCGACACGCCGATCAGGGCGGTGACGTACCAGAAATAGGCGCTCTCCATGCCTTCGCCCTTGAACCACAGGGCGGCGTATTCGGCCGTGCCGCCGAACAGGGCGTTGGCGATGGCGTAGGGCAGGGCCACGCCGAGAGCGCGGATATGGGCCGGGAACAGCTCGGCCTTCACCACCGCATTGATCGCGGTGTAGCCGCTGACGATGATCAGGGCGGTCATGGCCAGCAGGAAGGCCATGAAAGGGCTTTCGACGCCGGACAGGGCGGTCATGATCGGCACGGTGAACAGGACGCCCGCCACGCCGAACGCGATCATCACCGGCCGTCGTCCGACCCGGTCCGACAACGCCCCCACCGCGGGCTGCAGCAGCATGAAGATGAACAGGGCCGCCGCGCTGATCTCGGTCGCGGTCGCCTTGGAGAAGCCGCTCGTATTGACGAGGAATTTCTGGAGGTAGGTGGTGTAGGTGTAGAAGGCGACGGTCCCGCCGGCGGTCAGGCCGAGGACCATCAGCGCTTCCTTCGGATGTTTCAGGACCAGCAGCAGGGCGCTGGATTTCGGCGCCTCGCTCGCATCCGCGACGATGAAGGCCGAGGTCTCGTCCAGCCGCCGCCGCAGCCAGAACACGACCACCGCCAGGGCCGCCCCGGCGAAGAAGGGAATACGCCAGCCCCAGGCCGCCAGATCGGTCTCGGCCATGGTCCTCTGCAGCACGATCAGCAGCAGCAGGGCCAGCAGCTGGCCCGAGATCAGGGTGACGTACTGGAAGCTGGACCAGAAGCCGCGATGCTTCGCCGTGGCCATTTCGGACAGATAGGTGGCCGAGGAGCCGTACTCCCCGCCCACGCTGAGCCCCTGGAGCATCCGGGCGAACAGCAGCAGGGCGGGCGCGGCGAGGCCGATGGATGCATAGCCGGGCGTGCAGGCGATGATCAGACTGCCGGTGCACATCAGGGTGACGGACAGGGTGAGGCCCGCCTTGCGGCCCCTGCGGTCCGAATAGACCCCCATGACCCAGGCCCCGACCGGTCGCATCAGGAAGCCGACGGCGAACACCGCCGCGGCGCTCAGGAGCTGGGCGGTGCTGTCGCCCTCGGGGAAGAAGATCGGGGCGAAATAGACGGTGAAGGCGGCATAGGCGAACCAGTCGAACCACTCGACCAGATTGCCGGCCGAGCCGCCGATGATGTTGCGCAGGCGGCGGGCGGGGGTCATCGCACGCTCTCCCAGGCCATCCAGGTCCCGATGGCGTAGGTGACGCCGAACAGCAGGACAATCGCGGAACTGACCCAGGCGAAGGTCCCGGCCTGGCCGGTCTGGATCATGACAGCGGGCACGAACACGACGGCGCGGATCAGATAGACGGCGCTGATCGCGACCAGACCGGGCCGCAGCAGCGGCAGGCGCGGCAGCAGGCCCGCGCCCGAGAAAGCGTAGGCCGACCAGATCGCCAGGACGAGGGCGATGCCCAGGGTGATCAGGGTCGCTGACGGCGCGCCCTGTTCGGCCAGCCGGACCATCCGCTTGCCGGCGCCGAAGAAGGCGTACCAGCGCGGTCCTCCAGCGATGACGGCCAGGTGCGCCAGCGAGGCCGCGGCGCTGAGCGCGCCACCGGCCAGCAGCCATGGGTTGGAAATCGGCAAGATCGGCTCCCCTTCAACGCGGGGCATCATCCAGCCGTTTGCCCATTCTGACCAGCGGCACGGGCGCCCCGCCGCGGTCGTCCTCGAACCGCTCGATCTCGCGGTAGCCGGCGGTCAGATACAGGGGCTCGCCGCCCAGGGTGGCCACCAGTTCGGCGCGGTCGTAGCCGGCGGCGCGCGCCGCTTCCTCGCAAAGGGCAAGGATCTGCCGGCCGACGCCCCGGCGAACGAACTCCGGCGCCGTGTACATGGCGCGGATGCGGGCGGCGTCGACGCCGGGCGTCAGCGGGGCCGGCATCCGTCCGGGCGTATGGTCGCCGCCGTACTCGGTAATCCGCCCGCTCCAGCCGCCGCAACCGGCGAGCGCGCCGCCGGCCTCGACGATGACATAGGTCCGGTCGGCGATCAGCTGGCTGTCGATCCCCATCAGCCTGCGGCTGGCGGCGATCTGTTCCGGCGTCAGGAAGGCGGCGAGCGGGCCGGTTATCGACCGGTCCATCAGCGCCACCAGCGCCACCAGCGCCGGAATGTCGGCCTCGGTGGCGATGCGGTGGGTGAAGTCGGCCACGGGTCCTGCTCCTGAACGCCCTCGTGCCGACCTAGGTCCGGTCGCGGGCCATATAGACGAGTTCGATACCCTCGTCCGAAACACGCCGGTCAAATTCCTCGAATCCGAGAAGCCAGTACAGGGCGATATGACGTTCGCTCAGAGAGCCGGTGAAGAGCTCGAACCGCCGCACCGACGGCGGCGCATGGTCCTGCACCGCCTTGACCAGCCGGACGCCGAGCCGCGCGCCTGATCGGTCGGGCGCGACCACCAGCCGCCCCAGATGGCCCACGGACCCTTCAATGCGGCAACGTGCGGAGCCCACGATACGGTGTTCGTCGACCGCCGCCAGTACGATCTGCGACCGGATCGCGTCGGCGACCTGCTGAAGGGTTTCCTGAAGGGGCGGCAGGAACGGATCGCGATACAGCTGGGCCGTGGTCACATAGGCGGCCCGTTGCAGCGTCAGGAGCTCCCCGGCGTCCGCCTCTACAGCCCTGCGCAGGACGACGGGCATGCGATTCAGCCCCGCTGGAACGGATAGAAGCCGCCGCCGAGACCCAGCAGGCCGGTCAGTTCATCCAGCGCGACGCGGCTCTCCTCCAGCAGATCCGGACCGGCCAGGTCGGCAGGCGTCAGCCGGTCGCGATAGTGCCGGCCGCCCCAGGCCGACAGCCGCGTGTGCAGGTCGTCGGTCAGTCGCATGGCCGGGTTGGTCGCGGCCTGTTCGGCCTCGGTCAGCACCACGCGCAGCCGCAGGCAAGCGGGGCCGCCACCGTTGCGCATCGACTGGCGCACATCGACGTATTCGACCTTGCCGATGGGCCCGTTCGAACCCGCGAGGCGTTCGGCCACGGCATGGCTGCGCGGGTTGTCGCGGGTCTCTGTCGGGCAGATCAGGGTCAGCCGGTCCTCGCCGGGTATCCGCACCAGCATGGAGTTGAACAGATAGCTGGAGATGGCGTCCGCCAGCGGCAGGTCGGCGGTCGACACCTCGACGAAGATCGGCTCGAACCGGTCCCCGGCGGCGGCGCGGATGGCGGCCTTGGCGCCGGCGGTGTCCTCGAAGGCGAGTTCGTGGAAGAACAGCGTCTCCAGCGCCCCGACGCAGACCACGTCATTGTGGAAAGTCCCGCCGGCGATGGCGGCGCGCGACTGCCGGGCCAGCACCACGCCGGAGGCGCCGTGACGGCTGGCGACCGCCTGCGAGGCCTCAAGCGTCTGGCGGGCGGGGAAGGCGTCAGCCCAGGGTTCGAAGGCTTCGCGGCCCCAGACCAGCAGGTTGACCCCCGGCTCGCCATGGTCGGCGCACAGCCGGACATGGTTGGCCGCGCCCTCGTCGGCCAGGTGGGCGACCGAGGGCAGGGCGTCATGGACCGCGAACCGGTCGGGATCGGGGAACAGGGCGTCCAGCGACCGCTTGGTCTGTTCGTGCTCCAGTGAGCGATGCAGGTTGGTGACCAGATTGGCGGGGGTGAAGTGCACCCGGCCGTCGGCGGCGTCTGCCGAGGGCGTCACCGTCGCCGCATTGGCGGCCCACATCGGCGAGGCCGAACAGGCGGCGGCGGCGAAGGTCGGTGCATCCTTCCAGGCCTGCTCCAGCACGCGGGCGTCGGAGCCGGTGAAGCCGAGACTGCGCAGGAAGGGGATGTTCGGCCGTTCGTGCGGCGGCAGGACATATTGCGGCAGGCCGAGGTCGGCCAGCGTCTTCATCTTGTCGAGCCCCTGCAGCACCGCCGCGCGGGGGTTCGAGGCTTCGCCCTTGTTCAGGCTGGACGCGAGGTTGCCCGGCGACAGGCCGGCATAGGAGTGCGTCGGCCCGATCAGGCCGTCGGCATTGGCTTCAACGGCTGAGGTCACGTCATCAAGCCCTTGATCTCGCTTTCGATATTCTTCACCGCGCTCGCCTCGAAACTGGCCACCGGATAGGCGCAGTAGTCGGCGGCGTAATACGCTGATGGCCGGTGATTGCCGCTGGCGCCGAGGCCGCCGAAGGGCATATCGCCGGCGGCGCCCGTGGTCGGGCGGTTGAAGTTCACCACCCCCGCGCGGATGCGCCGGATGAAGCGGTCCCAGTTGGCCGTA
>CAYNNT010000045.1:6505-21303 GCA_964398675.1 uncultured Brevundimonas sp. | reverse complement strand
TGCGCTCGGAGATCAGGATCGAGTCTTCGAAGTTGTAGCCGTTCCAGGGCATGAAGGCGACGAGCGCGTTCCGGCCCAGGGCCAGTTCGCCCAGGTCCGTCGACGGGCCGTCGGCGATCACGTCGCCGACCTTCACCTCATCGCCCACGCGCACGATCGGGCGCTGGTTGATGCAGGTCGACTGGTTGGAACGCTGGAATTTGGACAGGCGGTAGATGTCGACGCCCGAACGGCCGGCGTCGGCTTCGTTGGTGGCGCGCACCACGATGCGGGTGCCGTCGATCTGTTCGACGACGCCGTCACGCTTGGCGACCACGACAGCGCCGGAGTCCACGGCCACGACCGCTTCCATGCCGGTGCCGACCAGCGGCGCGTCCGACTGCACCAGCGGCACGGCCTGACGCTGCATGTTTGCGCCCATCAGGGCCCGGTTGGCGTCGTCGTTTTCCAGGAACGGGATCAGGGCGGCGGCGACCGAAACGACCTGTTTCGGCGACACGTCCATCATGTCCACGTCGGCGCGGATCAGCAGCTGCGAGTCGCCGTTGATCCGGCCCGGGACCAGTTCCTCGACGATCATGCCGTCCTTGAGCTCGATGTTGGCCTGGGCGATCGTGTATTTCGCCTCTTCCATGGCCGAGATGTAGACCACCTCGTCCGTGGCCTTGCCGTCCTTCACGCGACGGTAGGGGCTCTCGATGAAGCCGTACTTGTTCACCCGGGCGTGGGTGGCCAGCGAGTTGATCAGGCCGATGTTCGGGCCTTCCGGCGTTTCGATCGGGCAGATGCGGCCGTAGTGGGTCGGGTGCACGTCGCGGACTTCGAAGCCGGCGCGCTCACGCGTCAGACCGCCCGGGCCAAGCGCCGAAAGGCGACGCTTGTGGGTGATCTCGGACAGCGGATTGGTCTGGTCCATGAACTGCGACAGCTGCGACGAACCGAAGAACTCGCGCACGGCCGCGGCGGCCGGCTTGGCGTTGATCAGGTCGTGCGGCATCACCGTGTCGATATCGACCGAGGACATGCGCTCCTTGATGGCGCGCTCCATCCGCAGCAGGCCGACGCGGTACTGGTTCTCCAGCAGCTCGCCGACCGAACGGACCCGGCGGTTGCCGAGGTTGTCGATGTCGTCGATCTCGCCCTGGCCGTCCTTCAGGCCGACGAGGATCTGCAGCACGCGCAGGACGTCGTCCTTGCGCAGCACGCGGATCTCATCCGACACGTCCGGGGTTTCCAGACGCATGTTCATCTTCACGCGACCGACGGCCGACAGGTCGTAGCGCTCGCTGTCGAAGAACAGCGAGTTGAACATGGCTTCGGCGGCTTCCGGGGTCGGCGGCTCGCCCGGGCGCATCACGCGATAGACGTCGAACAGCGCGTCCTCGCGGCCGGTGTTCTTGTCGATGCGCAGGGTGTTGCGCATGTAGGCGCCGACCGTGACGTGGTCGATGTCCAGCACGTCGATGGTGGTGAAGCCGAAGCTTTCCAGCAGTTCGATCGTCGGCGCGTCCAGCTCGTCGCCGGCCTCGGCGTAGATTTCGCCGGTCTCGTAGTTCACGGCGTCGGCGGCGAGATACTTGGTCAGCAGGGCGTCGGCGGCCAGCGACAGCGACGTGGTCGTGTCGCCCAGCTTCTTGGCCTGGCGGGCGCTGATCTTGGTGCCGGCGGCGGCGATGATCTCACCGGTGTCGGCGTCGACCAGGTCGAACTCGGGCTTCACGCCCTTCCAGCGTTCGGCCTTGTACGGGGTGACCCAGCCTTCGCCGCGCTTCTCGTAGGGCACGGTCTCGTAGAAAGTCTTGAGGATCTCCTCGCCGTCCATGCCCAGACCCATGAGGAAGGTCGAGGCCGGCAGTTTGCGGCGACGGTCGATGCGGACGTAGACGATGTCCTTGGCGTCGAACTCGAAGTCGAGCCACGAACCGCGGTACGGGATCACGCGGGCGGCGAACAGCAGCTTGCCCGAGCTGTGCGTCTTGCCCTTGTCGTGGTCGAAGAAGACGCCCGGCGAACGGTGCATCTGCGAGACGATCACCCGCTCGGTGCCGTTGACGACAAAGGTGCCCTTGTCGGTCATGAGCGGGATGTCGCCCATGTAGACGTCCTGCTCCTTGATGTCCTTGACCGAGCGCGCGCCGGTCTCTTCATCCGCCTCGAACACGATCAGGCGCAGCTTGACCTTGAGCGGCGCGGCATAGGTCATGTCGCGCTGGATGCATTCCTCGACGTCGTATTTCGGGTCCTCGAACTCGTAGGAGACGTATTCCAGGATGGCGCGTTCGTTGAAGTCCTTGATCGGGAAGACCGACTTGAAGACCGCCTCGATGCCCTGATCCTTGCGCGGACCGCTGCGCACTTCGCGCTGAAGGAACTGCTCGTAGGAGGCGCGCTGCACCTCGATCAGGTTCGGCATCTGCACCGCTTCCGGGATGCGGCCGAACGAGTGGCGGATGCGCTTCTTGCCGGTGAAGGTCGTGGCGTGTGCGAACTGGCCGTTGGCGACGGCGACTTCGGCTTTGGACTTGGCCATTCTGTATTCCCAATACGCGGCCCGGGCAGGCCACGATCAATGCAGCAGCCACGGCTCCGCCTCTCGGGCGACCCGTGACCATCGGTTTCGACGTCCACCCTCGGGCCTTGCGGCGCCAGGACGTCTGAAATTGCAGGGCTCCCTGGGAAGGAGCGCGCCTTCGCACCGGTCGGAGGGCGACAAACCGGGCCTCGGCGCTTTCGCGCGCATCTCGTACTGAGTTAGCGGAACCGGGTCATATACTCGCTTTGACGGCGAAATAAAGACCCTTTCCCCCTTTCGTTGACGAATGGCCGTACGGCTTCACGACGGCGGTCTGATGCTGCTAGCGTCGCCTTATGACCCGCACCCTCCTCATCGCCGCCGCCGCCCTGTCCCTCGCCGCCTGCGCCACGGCGCAGGACGCGCCGCCCGCCGCCACGCCCGGCGTCGGCACGCTGGAAGGCTGGGCCGCCGGCAATGCGCAATATCTGGTCGTCAACGGCGCCCGGCGCGGCTGGACCACCACCGAATCGGGCCTGCAGTACCGCCGCGTCGGCCGCGCCCGTCCCAACGGGCGCCAGCCGGTCGCGACCGATACGGTCAAGGTCCACTACCGCGGGACCTTCGTCGACGGCCGCGAGTTCGACAGCTCGTACAGCCGCAACGAACCCGCCGAATTTCCGCTCAACCGGGTCATCAAGGGCTGGACCGAAGGCGTCGCCCTGATGCGCGAGGGCGAGACCTTCGAGTTCGTCATCCCCGCTGCCCTCGGCTACGGCGAACGCTGGGTCGGCGGCGGCGAACTGCCGCCCAACTCCACCTTGCTGTTCACGGTGGAGCTGCTGGAAGTGAAACCGGCGTCCTGACCTCTCTGCTTTCGTCATCCTCCGGCGAGCGAAGCGAGACCGGGGGACCCAGTGGCGCCGCGACGGCGGCGAAACACAGGTGGTCGCGAGGGACCCTCATCCGCAAACACCGCGCTCCCGACAGGTTCGCGCTCACGCGCGCCGCTGGGTCCCCCGGTCTGCGCCGCTGCGCGGCTTGCCGGAGGATGACGATAGCAGGAGGGCTATCCCCTGTGCTGGAGCCATCGGTAACCCGATCATGACAGCGTTTTAATGCTGCGCGTTCCTGTCCAGCTTGACCCGTGCCTGCGCGCGGCGTGATCTGCGACCGCCCCCCGACCGAGAGTCTCCCGACATGATGCGCCCCGCCGTCCGCCTGTTCGTCACGTCCTGCGCCGCCGTCCTCGTCTTCGGCGCCGCGCCCTCGTTCGCACAGGTCGGCACGCCGGCCCTTGATCGCGCCCTTGTCCCCGTTCCCGCCCCGCGTGACGTGGCCTACCCGGGCGTCATCACCCTGGACATGGACGCCACCGACATCGACCGGCGCATCGTCTCGGTTCGCCAGACCATCCCCGTCGCGGCGCCCGGCCCGCTGGTCCTGCTCTATCCGCAGTGGATCCCCGGCGCCCACGGCCCCGTCGGCCCCGTCGACGACCTCGCCGACCTGCACATCACCGCCAACGGCCAGCCCCTGCGCTGGGTCCGCAACACAGCCGACACCAACGCCTTCCAGCTCGAGGTCCCGGCCGGCGCGAGCTCGATCGAGGTGGCCTTCAAATGGCTGACTCCGATCGACGGGCCGCAGGGGCGGGTGGTCATCACCGACGAGATGCTCAACATCCAGTGGGAGAAGGCCATCCTTTATCCCGCCGGCTTCTACGCGCGGCAGATCACCGTCCGGCCGACCCTGCGCCTGCCGGCCGGCTGGCAGTACGGCGCGGCGCTGGACACCACCTCATTCCAGAACGGCGTCGCGGTCTTCGCGCCGATCACCCTGGAGCATCTGGCCGACAGCCCCGTCTTCGCCGGCGCCCACTACCGCCAGGTCGACCTCGATCCGGGCGGCCGCTCGCCCGTGCGGCTGAACATCGTCGCCGACGACGCCGACATGCTGGCCGCGACGGACGCGCACATCGAACAGCACCGCGAACTGGTCCGGCAGGCCGACCGCCTGTACGGCGCGCGGCACTTCAACCACTACGACTTCCTGCTGGCGGTCTCCGACCGGCTGGGCGGCATCGGGCTGGAGCACCACCGCTCGTCCGAGAACAGCGTCGGCACGACCTATTTCACCAACCCGGCCTCGGCCCTCGGCGACCGCGACCTGCTGGGCCACGAATACACCCACTCCTGGAACGGCAAATGGCGCCGGCCCGCCGACCAGCTGACCCCGAACCTCAACGAGCCGCTGCAGAACTCCCTGCTCTGGGTCTATGAGGGCCAGACCCAGTACTGGGGTCTGGTTCTGACCGCCCGCGCCGGCCTGCTGAGCAAACAGCAGGCGCTGGACATCCTGGCCAACACGGCCGCGACCTATGCCGCGGACAACCCCGGCCGGTCCTGGCGCGCCATGCAGGACACGACCAACGACCCAATCATCGCCCAGCGCCGGCCCCAGCCCTGGAGCAGTTTCCAGCGCAGCGAGGACTACTATCGCGAAGGAGCCATGATCTGGCTCGACGCCGACACCCTGATCCGGGAACAATCCAACGGTCGCCGCTCGCTCGACGACTTCGCCCGCGCCTTCTTCGGCGTGCAGGACGGCAACTGGGATCCGGCCCCCTACACCTTCGGCGACGTGACCTCGACGCTGAACGGGGTGCAGGCCAACGACTGGGCCGCCTTCCTGCGCGCCCGCCTCGACGCCGTCGGTCCGGACGCGCAGACGCCGCTCGCCGGGATCGAACGCGGCGGCTATCGCCTCGTCTGGAGCACGACGCCCAACGCCTACAGCCGCGCGCTGAACGCCGAGCTCGAACGCGTTGATTTCGCCTATTCGCTGGGTCTCAGCCTGAACCCGGCCAACCGGGTCACCGCCGTCCGCTGGGGCTCGCCCGCCTTCGAGGCCGGTCTGACGTCCGGCTGGGAGGTTGTGGCCGTCAACGGCCGCGCCGCCAGCGCCACGACCATCGCCGAGGCCATCACCGCCTCCGCCGGAAACACCACGCCGATCGAGATGATGCTGAAGAAGGGCGACCGCTTCCGCACCATCCGCTTCGACTACCACGGCGGCCTGCGCTACCCGCGCCTCGAACGCATCGAGGGAACCCCCGACCGTCTCGGCGACATCCTCGCCCCCCGCCGCCGTTGATCGTGAGGGACACGAAGATGATCCGCACCGCCGCCCTCGCCCTGGTTCTGACCTCGGCCGCCCTGCCGGCCCTGGCCCAGGTTCCGGCCTCGCAAGCCGCGACGCCCCTCCCCGCCCCGACCAGCCTGCCGCACGCCCTGCCGCCGATCCCGGCCCCGCAGGACCGGGCCTACCCCGGCGTCATCGGCATCCGCGTCGACCTGACCGACCTCGATCACAAGGTCATCCGCACTCGCCAGACCATTCCGGTCAGCGCCGGACATCTGGTCCTGCAGTATCCGAAATTCATCCCCGGCAACCACGCCGACACCGGCCCGATCCAGCTGGTCTCCGGCGTCACCGTCACCGGCGGCGGCCAGCGGATCGAATGGGTCCGCGACACCGTCGACCCCTATGCCTTCCACCTCGACATCCCGGCGGGCGTGACCGAAATCGAGGTCGCCTTCGAATGGCTGACCCAGCCCGACAACGCCGTCTGGCGCGTGGTCATGACCCCCGAGATGGTCAATCTCCAGTGGGAGAAGGCCCTGCTTTATCCGGCGGGCTACAACCACAGCCGCATCACCTTCGCCCCGTCCGTCGTCCTGCCGACCGGCTGGAACTACGGCGTGGCGCTGGAGACCGTCTCGCGCGAGGGCGACGTAGCGACCTTCGCCCCCATCTCGCTGGAGCATCTGGCCGACAGTCCCATGTTCGCCGGCAAACACTACCGCCGCATCGACCTCGATCCCGGCGGCCGCTCGCCGGTGCATCTGAATCTGGTCGGCGACACCGCCGCATCGCTGAACGCCTCGCCCGAGCGCATCGCCCTGTACGAAAGCCTCGTCGACCAGGCCGACCGCCTGTTCGGCGCCCGTCACTATGACCGCTATGAGTTCCTGCTCGGCCTGACCTCGAAGATGGGCGGCATCGGCCTGGAGCATCATCGATCGTCCGAGAACACCGCCAGCCCCGCCTACTTCTCCACCGCCAACCCCGATTTCGGCGCACGCTCCCTGCTGCCGCACGAATACACCCACAGCTGGAACGGCAAATTCCGTCGTCCTTCAGACGAATACGTCCCGAACTTCAACGTCCCCACGCAGAACAGCCTGATGTGGGTCTATGAGGGCCAGACCGAATACTGGGGCGATGTCCTGACCGCTCGCTCGGGCCTCGGCTCCATGGAAGAGGCGGTGATCAACCTCGCCGAGGTGGCCGGCTTCTACGATCAGCAGCCCGGCCGCCAGTGGCGCGCCCTGCAGGACACCACCAACCACAACCTGCTCGGCTACCGCACCACCAATCCCTGGGGCTCGTGGATGCGCGGCACCGGCGACTACTATCGCGAGGCCCTGCTGATCTGGCTCGACGCCGACACCCTGATCCGCGAGGCGACGAATGACCGCAAGTCGCTCGACGATTTCGCCCGGGCCTTCTTCGGCGTCGAGGACGGCGTCTGGGAGGCCCGGCCCTATACGTTCGCGGACGTGGTCTCGCACCTGAACGCCGTCCACCCCTACGACTGGGCGACCTTCCTGCGCACCCGCCTCGACGCCGTCGGCCCGGACGCCGCGGCCCCGCTGGACGGCCTCGCCCGCGCCGGCTGGCGGCTGACGTATGTGGACGACCTGACCCCGCTCGAAAAGCGGATGAACAGCGGCTGGGCCACGGACTTCCAGTATTCGCTCGGTTTCAGCCTCGGCGCCGGCAACCGCATCGGCGGCGTGCGCTGGGGCGGCCCGGCCTTTGAACAGGGCCTCGGCGCGGGCTGGGAGCTGATCGCCGTCGGCGACCGCGTCGCCTCGGCCGAAGCCCTCCGCGACGCCGTCACGGCGGCCAAGGGCGGCGCGGACCCGATCGTCCTCGTGGTCAAGCGCGGCGACGAGTTCCGCACCCTGTCGTTCGCGTACCACGACGGTCTGCGCTATCCGCGCCTGGTCCGGATCGAGGGCACGCGCGACCGCCTCGCCGACATCTTCGCCCCGCGGCGGCGCTGACGATATGAGGGCCGGGCCCCAGGCCCGGCCCCGGTCGGCTAGAGCAGTTTCAGCAGGGCTTCCGCCGCCTCGCGCGACGACGCCGGGTTCTGGCCGGTGACCAGCTTGCCGTCGGTCACAACATAGGACGACCAGTCCGCGCCCTTCGAATAGTCGCCGCCATTGGCCTTCAGCATGTCCTCGACGAGGAAGGGCACGACGTCCGTCAGGCCGACGACGTCTTCCTCGCTGTTGGTGAAGCCGGCGACCTTGCGGCCCTTCACCAGCGGCGCGCCGTCGGCGCCCCTGACCGACTTCAGCACGCCCGGCGCGTGGCAGACCGCGGCCACCGGCTTGTCGGCCTTGGCGAACGCCTCGATCAGGCGGATGGAGGTCTTGTCCTCGGCCAGGTCCCACAAGGGTCCGTGACCGCCCGGATAGAAGACGGCGTCAAAATCCGCCTCGCTGACGCTGTCCAGCTTGACCGTATCGGCCAGAACCTTCTGCGCGTCCTCGTCCGCCTTGAAGCGTTTGGTGTCCTCGCTCTGGGCGTCAGCTTCGTCGCTCTTGGGATCCAGCGGCGGCTGCCCGCCTTTCGGCGAGGCCACGACGATGTCAGCCCCCGCATCCTTCAGCGCGTAGTAAGGCGCGGCGAACTCCTCCAGCCAGAAGCCGGTCTTCTTGCCGGTGTCGCCGAGCTGGTCGTGGGAGGTCAGCACCATCAGGATGTTCATGCGGGAGGTCCTTCGTTCGGGGAGACGTCGGCGCGGGTCGCTCCCGCGCATGCCAGACCAAACGAAAACGGGCCCGATGGTTTCCCATCGGGCCCGCGATATCGGGACGCAGGTCGCGTCCTCAAGCCATGAGGCCCGGTCTTACTTGACCTGCACCTTGGCGCCGGCTTCCGTCAGCTTCTTGGCGACTTCGTCGGCGGCTTGCTTGGAGACGTTCTCGACGACGTTCTGCGGAGCGCCTTCGACGAGGTCCTTGGCTTCCTTCAGGCCCAGGTCCGAACGGACGCCGCGGACTTCCTTGATGACGTTGATCTTCTTGTCGCCACCGTCCAGCAGGACGACGGTGAACTCGGTCTGCTCTTCAGCAGCTTCGGCCGGAGCGGCGCCGCCGCCGGCGGGCATGGCCATGGCGACCGGAGCAGCGGCGCTGACGCCCCACTTCTCTTCCAGCAGCTTGGACAGTTCGGCGGCTTCCAGAACGGTCAGTTTCGACAGGTCTTCAACGATTTTGGCGAGATCGGCCATGGTGTGTTTCCTTCGGAGGATTGGGTTTCAGTAGAGAGTTTGCAGAGATGAAAGAGGCGGGTTCGCTTACGCGGCGTCCTTGGCGGCATACGCGCTGAACACGCGGGCCAGTTGGGAAGCCGGGGCTTGCACGACGCCGGCGACCTTGGTCGCGGGAGCGTTGAGCAGGCCGAGCAGCGAGGCGCGGATCTGGTCCAGCGAGGGCAGTTTGGACAGAACGCCCACGCCCGCCGCATCCAGAACCTTGTCACCCATGAAGCCGCCCAGAACGACGAACTTGTCGTTGGCCTTGGCGTATTCAGCGGTGATCTTGGCGGCCGTCACCGCGTCGTCGGCATAGGCGATGCCCACAGGACCCTTGAAGAGGCCGTGGTATTCGCTGCCTTCAGCGGCGTCGAGCGCCTTGAGCGCCAGGCGGTTCTTGACCACCTTGAACGTGCCGCCGGCAGTACGCAGGCGTCCACGCAGGTCTTCCATATCCGCAACGGTCAGACCCAGGTTGTGGGTCACGACCACGGCGCCCGCGTCGGCGAAAACGCCCTTCAGCGTTTCGATCGACTCGGCTTTTTGTGCGCGGTCCATTGCGGTCTCCAGTCTGTATTCGCCGCCGGGCTTATTCCCGACGACGGATTGGCCAGTGCGCCGCGCATCGCTGCGAGGCGTTCAGGCCGGTCGTATTGTCCGAAGGAAGCTCGAACCCCGACGCCCGGATACCGGAACGTCTGGCGTCGTCTGCATCCCCATCTCCCCACGGCGTCAGAGGGCTCTCTGACATTTATGGCCCGGGTGACCCCCAGACCCCGAAGTTCTCGGACAGGACCGCCGCGGCCGAAGCTGCGACGGAAGAGGCGCGCTCTATACACGCAACCGCGCAGAACTCAAGCGGCCACTATGCAGGCGGGGCGAAACCGGGTCACATCCCCGCATCAAGGGGAGCGACCATGACCGGGACCACCGAAGCCACCGGCCGCGACAGCCTCGGCGGCGCGACCTCGGCCCTGCTGGGTCCGATCCGGCTGGGGATCGGCCTGCTGCAGGGCCTCGCCCTCTATGGGCTTCACCGCATTTCAGACGGCGACGCAAACTGGGCGGCGTCTCACCCCCTGCTGTTCGGACCTTTGCTGCTGGTCACAGCCTTCCTGCCCATCATGCTGCTGGCGGGGGTCGGCCGCCTGCGGCCTCTCACCCTGGCGATCTGGACCGGCATCGTCGGCGTCGCCCTGGCCCTGCTGGGCCTGCATGACGTCGCCCGCCAGAGCGCCGACACCCTGCAGGGTCCGCCCTTCCTGTCGCCGCCGGTGGTGATTTTCTCGGCCGCCGCCCTGTTCATCGCCCATCATCTGGTGGCGTCAGCCGACCTTGAGCGGCGGCGCATTCCCGGCTTCCCCACCCTGTTCGACACCGCCTCCAAGGCTGTCGTTCAGCTGGCCCTGTCCATCGGCTTCACCGGCGCCTTCTGGATTCTGCTCACGCTCGGGTCGGCCCTGTTCAAGGTCATCGGCCTCAGCTTCCTCGAGGACCTGCTCCGCAAGGCGTGGTTCGCCATCCCGGTCACCTTCCTGGTCTTCGCCACGGCGGTGCACCTGACGGACGTCCGCGACGGTCTGATCCGGGGCGTGCGCACGGTCGGCCTTATGCTGCTGTCGTGGCTGCTGCTGGTCATGACCGTGCTGGCCGCGGGCTTCGTGGCTGCCCTGCCCTTCACCGGCCTCGACGGCCTCTGGGAGACCGGCAGCGCCACATCGCTGGTCCTCGCCGCCGCCGCCGCCCTGATCATCCTTATCAACGCGGCCTATCAGGACGGCCGCCCCGACAACCGCCCGCCCGCCGTGTTGCGTGTCGCGGTGCGCGTCGCCGCGGTCCTGATCACCCCCCTGATCATCATCGCCGTCTGGGGCCTGGCCCTGCGCATCGGCCAGCATGGCCTGACGCCGGACCGGATCATCGCCGGCGCCTGCGCCCTCGTCGGCGCCGCCTTCGCCGCCGGCTACGGCTGGGCCGCCCTCAGCCCCTTCTGGCGCAAGGGCGACTGGATGCGCCCGCTGGAGCCGACCGCCATCGGGTCGGCCGTCCTCGCCGTTGCCGTCATCCTGCTGCTGTTCAGCCCGGCGCTGGACCCGGCCCGGCTCTCGGTCACCGATCAGGTCGCCCGGCTGGAGCGTGGCGCGGTCACGCCGGACAGGTTTGACTACCATTTCCTCCGCTTCGAAAGCGGCAAGGCCGGACAGGCTGCGCTGGCGCGGCTGACCCGGTCGAGCAACGCCGACATCGCCGCGCGAGCGAAGACGGCGCAAACCAACCTGGACCGCTACGAATTGGCCAGTGACCTCGCAGGGACCGCGCCCACGCCGGCGGACATCCGCATCCACGCCAACCCCGCAGGCGCCGTCCTGCCAGCCACCTTCACTGAACAGTATCCGCGCCTGGGGGGCGTGCTCGGCGACTGCCGCACAGGGGCCGTTTGCGAAGCGCGGTTGCTTGATCTCGACCGCGACGGCGCCGCGGAGGTGCTGGTCGCCGATCGCCGATCCGTCTCTGTGTTCAAGCGGGAGCCGGACGGCCGCTGGTTCGAATGGGCCGACTATACCCCGCCGTTGTGCGCCCCTGACGCCACCGACGCCGCCGCCGCCTTGCGGGATGGTCGGTTCGAGACCGCGCCTCCGGCCTTCCCCGACCTGATCGTGGGCGGCGTCCGCCTGCGCCATCTGGAGGGCGATCCGGAATGCCCGGCCGCGCCGGACCTGCCGGGGCCCGCCGTTGTCGGAGGAGAAAACCACGGACGGCTTCTCCCGGGCGGCATGTAGGGCCGCGCCCCTGTCCGCAAATGGCAGGCCCGGAAGGGCCTTGACCGAACGCCGCGACGTAACATTACACTGAGTTCATAAACGGGATCGGGGGACCCCACGTGAACCAGTCGGGCGGAAGCGCTCAGGACGATCTGCTGCGCCGGGCCGTAGAGGCCCTGGCGCGTCGCGATCCGCAGTCCGCCCTCGGCCTGATCGATCAGGCCGACGCCATGGGCGCGACCCACGACGGGACCCTGAACCGGGCGCTGGCCCTGCGGCTGCTCGGCGACTTCCACGGCGCGTTGGCGGTGCTCGACGACGCCCTGGCCATGCAGCCCTATGATTTCGCCGCCCTGCTCGGCAAGGCGTCCATGCTGGAACAGATCGGCCAGGGCCAGTCCGCCGCCGACGTCTATCGCAACGCCCTGAAGATCGCCCCGCCGCGCGAGCGCTGCCCGCCGGTCATCCAGACCCAGATCGACCACGCCGCCGGCGTCGTCCGCCGCAATGCCGAGGCCCTGCGCGACCATATGCGCAGCAAGGTCGCCGCCCTCCGCGGCAAGGTCGACGCCGCCACGCTCGACCGCTTCGACGAGGGGCTGGAGATCTACGCCGGTCTCAAGACCGCGCCGAAGCAGGAGCCGCTCCTGCTCGACTACCCCCGCCTGCCCGCCATCCCTTTCCACGACCGCGCCCTCTTCCCCTGGCTCGAGACGCTGGAGGCCGCCACCCCGGTCATCAAGGCCGAGCTGGTGGCCCTTCTGGCCGGCGGCATGGACGATTTCGCGCCCTACATCGCCTACCCCAAGGGCGCGCCGGTCAATCAGTGGGGCGAGTTGAACCACTCCCGCAAATGGAGCTCGCTCTGGCTGTGGAAGGACGGCGCGCGTCAGGACGCCGTGTGCGAGCGCTGTCCGCAGACCGCCGCCCTGCTCGAATCCCTGCCGATGTGCCGTCAGGACGGTTTCGCCCCCACCGCCGTCTTCTCGGCGCTCCAGCCCCGCACCCACATCCCGGCCCATACCGGCTCGTCCAACGTCCGCCTGCTGACCCACCTGCCGCTGATCCTGCCCGGCCCGGCCCGCTTCCGCGTCGGCAACACGGTGCGCGACTGGAAGATGGGCGAGGCGTGGGTCTTCGACGACACCATCGACCACGAGGCCTGGAACGACGCCGACGAGATGCGGGTCATCCTGATCTTCGACATCTGGAACCCGGCGCTGTCGGAAGGTGAGCAGGCGTTGATCACCGCCATGATGCAGGCGCGGCAGAGTTTTGTGGGCGGGTAGAAGCCGAAGTCCGGGAGGCGAGGGATTAGGGATTAGGGATTAGGGATGAGCTCGGGGATCACAGGCTGAGCGCCAGACCAATCACGCTCACCATCTTTCGCCGAGCGGTCCCCTTCCTAATCCCTAATCCCTAATCCCTCGACCCTCGACCCTCGACCCTCCCCGTTAACCCCCCACTCACCCGGCCCCCCAACCCGATCGTCACCTTGTGACGGTTAAAACGTCCCGGAATGAGCCAGTCCCGCTTCAACGAGGACCGGCCGCAACCGTGATGTTGAAGGGGCTGCACCCATGGCGAAGACCGTTCTCGTAGTCGACGACGATCCCACCCAGCGCCGCCTTGCGCAGGCCGTGCTGGAGCGCGAGGGCTATGCCGTCGTCCACGCCGAGTCCGGCGGCGAGGCCATCGACCGCCTGACCAGGGGCGGCGGCGCCGACGTCGTCCTGCTCGACATGGTCATGCCCGGCATGAGCGGCATGGAGGCCCTGGCCGAGATCCGCACCGCCGGCGTCACGACCCCGGTCATCGTCCTCACCGCCTCGGGCGGCGTGGACGCGGTGGTCAAGGCCATGCAGGCCGGCGCCCAGGACTTCTTCGTCAAACCGGTCTCCGCTGAGCGACTGCTGGTCGGCGTCTCCAACGCCCTGCAGCTGACCCGCCTGACCGCCGAGGTTGGACGGCTCAAGAAGCACGTCTCCGGCCGCACCTCCTTCGACGATCTGGTCGGAACCAGCCCGCCCATGCGGATGGTCAAGTCGCTGGGCGCCCGCGCCGCCAAATCCTCCATCCCGGTCCTGATCACCGGCGAGAGCGGCGTCGGCAAGGAAGTCATCGCCCGCGCCCTGCACGGCGCCTCGGACCGCGCCGGCAAGCCCTTCGTCGCCGTCAACTGCGGCGCCCTGCCCGCGAACCTGATCGAGTCGATCCTGTTCGGCCACGAGAAGGGCGCCTTCACCGGCGCCCACGACAAACACCTGGGCAAATTCCAGGAAGCCAACGGCGGCACCCTGTTCCTCGACGAGATCGGCGAACTGCCGCTCGACATGCAGGTCAAGCTGCTGCGCGCCCTTCAGGAGGGCGAGGTCGATCCGGTCGGCGCCAAACGCTCGGTCAAGGTCGACGTCCGCATCGTCTCGGCCACCAATCGCGACCCGGCCCAGCAGGTCCGCGCCGGCGCCTTCCGCGAAGACCTGTTCTATCGCCTCAACGTCTTCCCGATCGAGGCCCCGTCCCTGCGCGAGCGGCGCGAGGACATCCCGGCCCTGATCGACCACTTCATCGCCCGCTTCAATGTCGAGGAGGGCAAGCGCGTCGCCGGCTGTTCCGGCGAGACCCTGGCCCTGCTGTGCGCCTTCGACTGGCCCGGCAACGTGCGCCAGCTGGAGAACACCGTCTATCGCGCCATCGTCCTGGCCGACGCCCCCTTCCTGCAACCGCACGACTTCCCGGCCATCTCGGGCCTCTCCTCTCCCCCTGTGGGGGAGGTGGATCGCGGCGACAGCCGCGAGACGGAGAGGGCTGATACGGCCGCCCTGTCCATCGACCTCCCGCCCCTGCCCGACACCCCGATCCGCATCCTCGACGAGCGCGGTCACCTGCGCACGCTCGAGGAGATCGAGCGGGACCTGATCCAGCACGCCATCGAGGTCTATGCCGGCCACATGTCCGAGATCGCCCGTCGCCTCGGCATCGGGCGCTCGACCCTCTACCGCAAGGTCCGCGAACAGGGTCTGGAAGGCATTCTCAAGGAAGTCGGCTGAGACATTCCGGCAACGCCGCTGCAAAGCCCGCCGTCTGACCAAAGTTTCATTGGCCAGCGACGGGTTTGACCCCGAAG
>CAYNNT010000045.1:0-6495 GCA_964398675.1 uncultured Brevundimonas sp. | reverse complement strand
GCTCAACCTTCGGTTTCTGTTCTGTAATGCGACGGAAATACTGGCCGGGCACGTTGCAGGGCTAGATTCTCCCCGGGACCCGTTTGCATGCTGCTCGTCACCACCGCCCTGTCCGGCCTCATGGCCGGCCTGATCCAGACTGCGCCGACGCCTCCGCCGCAGCAGCCGCCGCAACAGCCGGCGACGCCGGCGCCGGTCGCCGCCCCGGACTCGGACGCCTATGAGCTGGACACCGTGGTCACCACGGGCGCCCGCCCGCGCGGCAGCGTCAACTCCGACATCCCGCCCGACGTCACCCTGAGCGCGGAACAGATCGCGGCCTACGGCGCCTCCAACATCGCCGAACTGCTCACCTATCTGGAGCCGCTGACCCGCAGCTCGCGCGGCCGCGCCGACGGCCAGCCGGTCTTCCTGGTCAACGGCCGCCGCATCTCCGGCTTCCGCGAGATCCAGGGCCTGCCGCCCGAAGCCATCGAGCGGATGGACATCCTCCCCGAGGAGGTCGCGCTCGAATACGGCTACGCCGCCGACCAGCGCGTCGTGAACTTCGTGCTCAAGGCCAATTTCCGCTCGCTCACCGGCGAGGTCTCCGCGCGTCTGCCCACCCAGGGCGGTCGCACCACCACCGAGATCAAGGGCAACGCCCTGACCATCTCGGGCCCGATCCGCTGGTCGGTGGACGCCGAATACGAACGCTCCAGCCCCCTGTACGAATCCGAGCGCGACATCCAGCGCGACGCGGGCGCGACCGTGTTCGACGACGTCGACGCCTATCGCACCCTGCTGGGCCAGAGCGAACGCTCCACCGTGCGCGGCACCTACAAGCGCGACCTCAACAACACCACCCAGGCCACCGTCAGCGCCAGCCTCGAGGACCGCTCCAGCCTCAGCTTCAACGGCCTGCCGGGCGTCATCCTGACGATTCCGGCCGGCAATCCGTTCTCGACCTCGCTTTCGCCCACGCGGGTCAGTCGCGTTCTGGACGCCCTCCCCCTGAACCGCGAGACGGACAGCCTGACCGGCGGCCTCGGCCTGGTCGTCGACGGCTTCCTCGGCGAAGACTGGCGCTGGACCCTGTCCGGCAACTACGACCGCGTCGAAACCGACTCCCTCAGCGGCCGGGGCTTCGACATCACCGGCCCGTTCCAGACCCGCCTGAACGCCAATGACCCGACGGCCAACCCGTACGGCATGCTGTCGCCCAACGACTTCGTCCGCCTGTCCAACGACACCGCCAACTCCGTCTCACAGGTCCTGTCGACCGAGCTGGTGCTGAACGGCGACGTGTTCGAGCTCCCGGCCGGCGGCATCTCCTCCACCTTCCGGATCGGCGCCGACACCCGGTCGCTGGACTCCACCAGCTTCCGCTCGGGCGCGACCACCGAACGCTCCCAGTCGCGTGACCGCTTCAACAGCCAGGCCAGCTTCAGCATCCCCATCGCCAGCCGCCGCCGCGACGTCCTGCCCGTGCTCGGCGACCTGTCGGCCAATTTCAACGTCGGCTATGAGGAGCTCTCGGACTTCGGCGGCCTCACCACCCTCGGCGCGGGCGTCAACTGGTCGCCGATCGAGCCCCTGTCGCTCCAGCTCAGCTACACCAACGAGCACGGCGCCCCGACGATCTCGCAGCTGAACGATCCGACCATCTCCACCCCCAACACCCCGGTGTTCGACTTCGCCACCAACCAGACGGTGCTGGTCACCCGCATCGACGGCGGCAATCCGAACCTGAACTCGGACAACCGTCAGGTCTGGAAGGCCGGCTTCAACCTCAAGCCCTGGTCCGAGACCGATTTCCGGGTCAGCTCGACTTGGACCTACAGCCTGACGGAAGACGCCATCGCCGCCTTCCCGACCCTGACGCCGGACCTCGAGGCCGCCCTGCCCGGCCGCTTCAACCGCGTCGGCGGCACGCTCGTCTCCTTCGACGCCCGTCCGCTGAATTTCGAGCGGTTCGAGCGCCAGGACATCCGCACCGGCTTCAACTATTCGCGGGCCTTCGGGGCCGCCAATCCGGCGGCCGCGCCCCTGCCCGGCGCCCCCGGCAGCGCGCGCCCGCCCATGGGCGGCGGCATGCCGATGCGCGTGGAAATCCGTGACGGCGGCGGGCCTCCCCCCGGCGCCGGCGGCCCTCCCGGCGGCGGCGGCGGTCAGTTCCGCATGGGCGGCGGCGGTGGCGGTCGCGGCGGCATGGGCGGCATGCAGCCCGGCCAGGGCCGCTTCAACCTGTCGATCTACCACACCTACCGGATCCAGGATGAGATCGTCATCGCCACCGGCCTGCCGATCCTCGACCTGCTGGACGGCGCCGCGACCGGTTCGCGCGGCGGCAGCCCCCGCAACGAGATCCAGGCCCAGGGCGGCGTCTTCCGCAACGGCATGGGCGCCTTCGTCAACGCCAACTGGCGCGAGGGCACCCGCGTCGACGGCGGAACCGGCCCGGACCTCAATTTCGCGGATCAGGCGACGGTCAATCTGAACGTCTTCATCGATCTGAACTCCCAGACCGACTGGGTGGCGAAATTCCCCTGGCTCAAGGGTTCGCGGGTCAATTTCGGCGTCCAGAACCTGTTCGACACCCGCCCCGAGGTCACCGCCAGCGCCGGCGCCACGCCGCTGAACTACCAGCCCGACTACCTCGACCCCCAGGGCCGGGTGGTCAGCCTGACGTTCCGGAAAATCCTCTTCTAGGCCTAAGCCCTACTCCCTGCTCTTCTTCCCCCACCGCCGCTTCGGTTCCTCGCCTTTCGCCTTGGCGGCGATCTCCTTCAGCTTGCGGCCCTGCATGGCCGACAGGGCCTGACCCGGCGCGCCCAGTTCGGGGTCGCCGAAGGCGCGGCCGTGGGTCTTGACCCGCTCGGACACCGAGTCGAGGAACTCGCCCTCCCATTCAGACAGCGAAACGCCCGCCTTCTCTGCCGAGCGGCGGGCGCGTCTGAGGGCGTTCAGGGCCGCCCGCTGGGCCGCCTTGCGTTCGGCTTCAAACGGGCCGGCGGGCGGCTTCTTCGCGCCGCCCTTGCCCCCGCCGAAACCGGTTCTCTTCAGTGTCAGATCTCGCCGAGCGCCGAGAGGTACAGGTCGAGGATCGCATCCTCCTCCTGCCGCTTGGCCTTGTCCTGCTTGCGGATGCGGATGACCTTGCGCAGGATTTTCACGTCATAGCCCTCGCCCTTGGCCTCGGCGAAGACCTCCTTCATGTCGGCCATGACAGCGGCCTTGTCTTCTTCCAGCCGCTCCAGCCGCTCGATCACGGTGCGCAGCCGGCCCTGGGCGGCCGAGGTCAGGACGTCGGGCGAGGAATCGAAGGAAGCGTCGTCGGCCAAGGGAGAACTCCGGAACACGGCTCTCCGGGTCGGCGGGAGGCCGTCGGAGAGCGAAGGGGATTTGAGAGGGACGCTAACCACGTCGCCCCGCGCGACTCAACGACCGTCGGGGGCAGACGCGAAAAAGGCTGCGGACAAGTCCGCAGCCCTGAAACTTTCGCGCTCAAGCAGGCCGCGACCGCGTCGCGGCCGTTAGCGCAAAAAGGCCTTAGCCCTGCTTCGCCTTGAAGCGCGGGTCGGTCTTGTTGATCACATAGACGACGCCCTTGCGGCGAACGACTTTACAGTCGCGGTGGCGACCCTTGAGCGACTTGAGCGAGCTACGGACCTTCATGGTCGTCGTCCTGAGGCAAAAGCAAAACAGAAAAGCCGCGGGACGGACCTGCGGCGGAGCGGTGCGTATAGAGAGGCTTCCGGGAATCGTCAACCGGGGACTGGCGGTGTCTGCGAGCCGGGCGTGGCCAGAGGTCGGCTAAGTGTGGAAAGCGGACATCAGCATCATGCTACCGTCATTATATCGCGGTCAGGGAGAGGTCGCTTGCTCAGATTTATCACGATCGCAATCCGAGTTTGTTTCGTCCTCGCCGGAATCCTCTTCGTGGCAGTAAGTCTGTTCTCCGGGTCGGGGATAATGGTGAAGCTGGTCAACGCCTTGTTTGGTTTGGCTGTTCTGGCCGCAGTTTACGCGATCAACATGTATGCGTGGAACCGCTTCGTTGACCGTCTCGGGAGACAACGAGGAGACCCAGCGAACGGCGGCTAACGGACGGAAGCGGTCCCCCGCAACATCCGCAACTCACCCGCGCTCAAGCAGCGAACCCGTCATCCCGGCGAAGGCCGGGACCGCAGCGAGCGATAGCGCCACAAAAACTCTGGAGGCCTGGCCTCCGAGTTGAACGGAGGGTCTACGGCGTTGCACCGCCGTCGCGTCGCCCCTCCGCCACCAGGCCATCGGTATCGGGTCTCAGAGCTGACGCCCTTGTGCGCCCCGACCTCTCAAATATTCCATGATATTGAGGGTTAACGACGCAAAACAGGGAAACCGGGCGGCCCGTGTCCCGTCACACGCGACATACGCCCTCGCCCCGCCCTACAGCCAGGCCGTCGCGGGCTGCTGAATCATGCCCAGCAGAATGCCCGTCACCTGCACGCCGCTGCCGTCCTCGGTGACGATGCGGAACGCCTGGTTGCTCAGCGGCTCCGGATCGGGCCGCGCCATCGCCCAGCCCTCGAACAGCCGGGCCGTGATCGACCAGTCCCCCAGAACCACGACATTGAAATGCCGGTTATCGGCGCGGACCCGCACCATCAGCGCCTCGACGTCCCGCCGGGCGCCTTCGATGACCTGAACGAATTTGCCGTCCGGCAGCGCAAGCGCACCGGTGATCCGGTCCCGAAGATTGTTCGTCACCGATGTTCTGAAAATCCTGTCGAGCCCCGCAGCATCGTTGTGATCGATCCGGGACTCGCTTCGATAGACCAGCCTGCACAGGTCCTTCATCATCATTGTCGCCCTGGGGCATGACGCCCTGACGGTCGCAACCCTTCACAGACCGGTAGGTTGCGACTTGTCCGGTTTGCAACGCCCCGCTGACGCCACGGCCCCGCTTTGGCCCCGGTATTGCAGCAAGGCCTGTCGCCCTCGCGTACTTGTCATGACGCGAACGCCGTCGGGGACCTATGATCAGAACCATGCGTATCAGCCTTCGCCTCATCCTTATCGCCTCCGTCGCCGCCTGCGCGCCCATGCTGCCCGAGGCGCCGCCGGTGACAGCCGTGGCCGAGACCCGCGCGCCGCCCGTCCCGGTCACGCCGACGCCGACCCCGGCGACGCCCGCGCCCGTCGTCGTCGACCAGGCCGGCTTCGACGGCTGGAAACAGGGCTTCCTCGCCCGCCACGGCGGCGCCCGCCGCGCGGAGTACGAGCGCGAGCTCGAGGGCCTGACGCCCGATCCGTCCGTCATCCGCCTCGACCGCAACCAGCCCGAATTCAGCCGCCCCGCCGGCGCCTATGTCCAGTCCGCCGCCTCGGCCACGCGCATCGCCCAGGGCCGCGCCCGTACCGACCGTGTGCCGTGGGAAGTGACCCAGAGGTTCGGCGTTCCCACCGAAATCCTTGTCTCGGTCTGGGGCAATGAGAGCGCCTTTGGCTCAATCCAGGGCGACTATGACGTCATCCGCTCCCTCGCCACCCTCGCCTACGACGGCCGCCGCCGCGACTGGGCCGAGGGCGAGCTCAAGAACGCGCTCGACATCGTCGTCGACGGCCGCCGCGACCGCGCCGGTCTGAAAGGCAGCTGGGCGGGGGCCATGGGCCAGACCCAGTTCATGCCCGACGCCTATCTGCGCCTCGGCGTCGACCAGACCGGCGACGGCAAGGTCGACATCTGGGGCTCGGACGCCGACGCCCTCGCCTCGGCCGCCAATCTGCTGGCCCGCGCCGGCTGGAAGCCCGGCCAGACCTGGGGCTATGAGGTCACCCTGCCCGCCGGCTTCGACTATGCCGAGGCCGAGGGCCCGCGCCATCCCTGGCGTTACTGGGCCCAGCGCGGCGTCAGCCTCGCCCGTGGCGGCGCGCCCAACGCCGCCGAGGCGCTGGAAGAGGCGGTCATCATCCTCCCGCAGGGCGCGCGCGGCCCGGCCTTCCTGGCCCTGCCCAATCACTATGTGATCCGCCGCTACAACAACTCGGTCAGCTACGCCCTGGCCATCGGCCTGACCGCCGACGGCATCGCAGGCCGCCCCGGTCTGGTCGCCGCATGGCCGGACGACGCCCCCCTGTCCCGCGACCAGCGCATCGGCGCCCAGGCCGCCCTCACCCGTCTCGGCTATGACACCCAGGGCATCGACGGCGTCGTCGGCGCCAACACCCGCGCCGCCCTGCGCCGCTGGCAGATCGCCGAGGGCCGGCTGGCCGACGGCTATCTGACGGCTGACCTGGCCGATGAGCTGATCCGGCGGGCGGGCTAGGCCTCTCCGTCTCCTCCCCACCTCCGATGGGGAGGAGACTCGCACGGCTGACAATCCGCCGATTGTCAGCATATCCCGCGCCGCCAACCTCCTGACTCTGCGCAACTTTCAAAAATTACAGCGTCACGAACCATCCGCGCCGGGACGCGTGTCAGACTCCTGCCCATCCCGTCGGTGGGGAGGGCGTCGGATCCAGCGCCCC
>CAYNNT010000044.1:0-21966 GCA_964398675.1 uncultured Brevundimonas sp. | reverse complement strand
ATATTTCCATGATAGAGGAAATGTAAGACAGTTCAAAGACTGCTTTGCCGCTCCTAGCTTCCGGTATTTCTGCCCCCATGATCGACTTCCCCGCCCTGCAAGACCGGTTTCTCGACACCCCGACCCTGGACAAGCTGGAGCCGCCCCGGGTCTCGACCCATCCGCCCCGGATCCTCTTGCTCTACGGCTCTCTTCGGGAGCGGTCATTCAGCCGACTTCTGGTGGAGGAGGCCGCGCGGATCCTCCAGCGTTTCGGGGCCGAGACCCGCATCTTCGATCCCCGCGACCTGCCGCTGCCGGATGCCGTTTCGCCGGACCATCCCAAGGTCCAGGAACTGCGCGCCCTGTCCCTCTGGTCCGAAGGGCAGGTCTGGTGCAGTCCGGAACGCCATGGGGCCATCACCGGGATCATGAAGGCCCAGATCGACTGGATTCCCCTGGAAATCGGCAGTGTCCGCCCGACCCAGGGCCGGACCCTGGCCGTGATGCAGGTCTGCGGCGGCTCCCAGTCCTTCAATGCCGTCAACACCCTGCGCCTGCTGGGTCGCTGGATGCGGATGATCACCATCCCCAACCAGTCCAGCGTGGCCAAGGCCTTCCAGGAGTTCGACGAGGCCGGACGGATGAAGCCATCGGCCTACTATGAGCGCATCGTCGATGTGATGGAGGAACTGGTGCGCTTCACCCTCCTCACCCGGCCCCACGCGACCCAGCTCGTGGACCGCTATTCCGAGCGCAAGGCGGCCGGGATCGCAGTCGACGCCGCCTCCGATCTCTCGGCCATCGCCATCGCGCGTCAGGCCTGAGGCGTCGTCGGCGGCGTCTTGAGGCGTCGCGGGCGTGGCGATGGTCGTAAGGCGTCACTTCTGGCGAAATAGGCCGGGTTTTTGGCGGTAACTCGCCAGAAGTGGCGAATTGCGATCCTCCCTGTTGAGATCCGCTTCTTGAGCGGAGCCGCCCGGCCCAGAGCCCCGCCGGCGCCGTGGGGGCGCCTATCGTCGATCCACCAGGGAGTAGCTTGTGCTGCGCCCGCCGCCGTCATCCTTCACGAGGATGCCCCGGTCCACCAGATCGTTGATGTCGCGCAAGGCCGTGTCTGGCGAGGACTTTGTCAGCGCCGCCCACTTGGTCGAGGTGAGCTTGCCTTCGAAGCCGTCGAGCAGCCGGTTGATGACCATGCTCTGGCGCCCGCTCAACCTCTGACCGGCGAGCGCCTCCCAGAAGCGCGCCTTGCGCATCACATGGGCCAGCGTGGCTTCCGCGCCGTCGAACGCGCGATCGAGACAGCCGAGGAACCAGTCCAGCCAGAGGGTCACATCGAGCGCGCCTTTCTGGGTCCTCTCCAAGGTGGCGTAGTAGTCCTTGCGCTCCAGCCGGATCTGGGCGGACATGCTGTAGAAGCGCTCGGCGCTTTTCTCGGAGCGGGCCAGCGTCATGTCGGCGATCGCCCTCGCGATCCGGCCGTTCCCGTCGTCGAACGGGTGGATGGTCACGAACCACAGGTGGGCGATCGCGGCCTTGAGGACCGGATCCGTCCGCGGCTCGTCATTGAACCAGCCGAGGAACGCCCGCATCTCATCGTGCAGACGGGCGGCGGGCGGCGCTTCATAGTGCACGCGCTCTCGTCCGAAAGGGCCCGAGAGGACCTGCATCGGGCCGGAGCTCTCGTTGCGCCAAGCGCCGACGACGATCTTCGTCATGCCGCTGCGCCCGGTTGGAAACAGGGCGGCGTGCCAGGCGAACAGCCGTTCCTCTGTGAGCGGAGCCGCAAAGTTCTGGGTCGCGTCGAGCATCATTTCGACTACGCCGTCGACGGTGCGGTCCGCGCGAGCGAGGGCCCCGATATCCATGCCGAGGCGGCGAGCGATCGAGGATCGCACCTGATCCTTGTCGAGCAACTCGCCTTCGATTTCGCTGGATTTCAGGACGTCTTCGGAGAGGGTTTCGAGAACCGCTTCGGCGCGCAGGTCGAAGCGGAGCGGGTGCATCCGGCCGAGCAGCAAGCCCTGGCGGTGACGGACGGCGGCGAGCCGATCGACGAGCGCGTCTGCGCGCCAGTCCAGAGCCGGCCAGCCTTCGACCGCGTGGATGTGTTGCGCCATTCCCGCACTCCTTGCGGAGAATATGGGGGTTTTTCCCCGCAAGGCCAAGGCCATTCTCCGCTTTGAATGCGGAGAATGGGGCTCTTAATCTCCGCACACCGGCTTCGACGTGAGGCTCGATTCTCGCACCCCGCCGGCTGCAGCCGCACCTTCGGTATCCGCCGACCGTGCGGCTATCGGCGCCTTCGTCCCCAAGGCGGCTCCCAGGCCTTTGCCGACGGGCCGGAGGCCTCAGGGCCGCAGACGACCGCTCAATGGGCGGGGGCGGCCTTCGGCGCGGAGGTCCGGGCAAAGCCCATCGCGAGGATGACGATCGTCAGCACCTGAACGGCCACGCCTTCGACCGTCGGGTAAAGACCAAGGATCTCCACGCGGGGAATCCAGGCCAGCGGATGGACATCGAGCCAGCCGGCCTCCTGCAGCGCCGCCACCCCCTTGCCCACAAGGATGACCGACAGAACGGCCATGAGGATCGAGCTCAGGGAGAAGAAGCGGCCGATCGGCAGGCGCTTGCTGTAGGCCAGTAAGGCCCAGGCCACCACGGCCAGGATCGCCACGGCGGTCAGGGCGCCGGCCAGCATGCCGAGGTGGCCGCCCTGGCTCCAGATCGCCGCATAGAACAGGATGGTCTCGAACACCTCCCGGTAGACCACGACGAAGGCGAGCAGGAACAGGAACCAGGCCGATCGCTTCGACAGCGCGTGGGAGAGCTTGTCCCGGATATAGGTCTGCCAGGCGTCGGCGTGCGACTTGCCGTGCATCCAGATGCCGACCGAGACGAGCACGACGGCCGCGAGCAGCGAGCCGAACCCTTCGGTCAGTTCCCGGCTGGCGCCGCTGATGGAGATGAAGAAGGTCGCGGCCGCCCAGGTGGCCCCGCCGGCGACCAGGGCGGCCACCCAGCCGCCGTGGACGTAGCGCAGCACATCGGGCCGTTCGGCCTTCCTCAGGAAGGCGATCATCGCCACCACGATGAGCAGGGCTTCCAGCCCCTCACGCAGCAGGATGGTGAAGGCGCCGAGGAAGCTGGCGAGATTGTCCGCCTCCTGGGACGCGAGCGCGCGCTCCGCCGTGTCCAGCAGGGCGTTCAGACGGGCGACCCGATCCGCGACCTCCTGGGCGGGCGCGCCCTTGCCGATCGACGCGCGCAGGTTGGTCATGGCTGTCTCCACCCGACGCAGCAGCGCGCCGTCGCGGGCGCCGAGCGCGGGCTCCACCGGTTCGAAGCCGTCGAGATAGGCCGAGAGGGCGAGGTCGGTGGCGGCCTTGCGGTCGCCCCGGCGATAGGCGGCCTCGCTTTCGGCCAGACGCGTCCGGGCCAGGGCCAGGGTCGAGCCCTGGGGACGGGCCGTGGCCTCGGGGTGACGACGCAGATAGGCCGTGACCGCCCGGGCCTTTGTCTCGCCGATGCGTGAGGCCAGGTCCGAAGGCGTGGCCTGGGTGACTGCGGCCAGATCGGGATAGGCGGCGCGGATCGCGGGGTCGGCCTTCCAGAGTCGCTCGCCTTCGGCGGCCTCGGCGTCGGTGAAGGCGAACCGGCCTACATAGAAGGCCAGGGCCCAGCGATCCTCGGCGGGCAGATGGGCGAAGCTGGCCATCGCCGTGCCGTCGAGGCCCTGGTCGATCACCTGATAGAGGCCGAACACGCTGCGCTGGCGCGCGCGCTCGACGTCGGCGAAGGCGATCGGAGGCGGATCCAGCCCCGCGGCGCCCGGGCCGTCGGCGCGGCCCGTGACGCCATGGCAGACCGAGCATTGCTCGGCATAGAGTGTCGCGCCCCTGGCCAGGTCGGGCGGGAAGGAAGGCGCCAGCGGGCTCGGATAGGCCGTCAGCACGGCGCCGGCCAGGGCCTTCGCTCGGTCGCCGACGACACGCGGATCGGCCTTGTCGCGGATCGCCGCCTGCAGGGCGACCGCGTCGCGCACCAGACCGGCCTTGGCCGGGTTCGATGGCAGAGCGTCCAGACGGGTCCGGATCTGGCCGCCGAACTCGACCATTTCGCCGTATTCGGCCGGATTGGTCACCTGGCCGTCGGCCACGGCGCCCGCGTAGTCGACCGCCACATAGTCCAGCAGCCGCCAGGCGACCTGGGCCTCCGAGGCGGACGGCGCCTGGGCGAGGGCGGGAGCGGCCAGCCCCATGGCGAACAGCAGGGCGAGCAGACGGAGCAGAGGGCGCATGGAGAACCTAGTTGTGATCGTCTCGCATTAGCACCTGGGCCGCGAGACTGTCGCGCCTAAAGCGCGGCCGAGGGGTCGTGCAGGGCTTCGATCACCTTGCAGGCGGACACCCGGCCGCCGGCGCATTCCGCTGTCATCCGCGAAAGCTCGCCCTGCAGGGCCCGGAGCTGGGCGATCTTCTGCTTCACCTCGGCCAGGTGGCGTTCGGCCAGGGTGCTGGCTTCGGCGCAGGGCCGGTCGGGGTGATCGGACAGATCCAGCAGGGAGCGGATGGAGTCCAGATCGAAGCCCAACTGGCGCGCATGCCGGATGAACGACAGGCGGCGCTCCGCCGCGTCGTCATACATCCGCCGGTCGCTGGCGGTGCGCGGCGGGGCGGGAAGCAGCCCGATCTCTTCATAAAAGCGGATGGTCGGGACCTTGACGCCGGTGGCCGCGGCGAGCTTGCCGATGGGGCGCAGGCCGGACGAGGCCGGGGAGGGCAGGGTCATCGCACCGTCTCGCAGCGGCGGGCTGAAGGGCGGAAGGCGCAGGGCGGGGGAGGGATCATCGGCCCAGACCCATGAGGACGATGGCGGCGCCGAGGGCGGCGATCGTGGAGGCGCCGGTGACGGCCATGCCGAAGGCCCGGGCCGCCGCGCCCCGCGCATAACCGAGGGCGAACAACACCCGGCCGATCAGATAGAGGACGACCAGCACCGGCAGCACGACCATCTCCTCGCCGCGCAGCACGGTGGCGAGCACCAGGTGAGCACCCACCGCCAGGACCGTCTGCTCCAGGGTGTTCTGAAGCACGGCGGCAGGCACGGCGAGCCTGGAGCTGGGCGCCCCGTAGGCCGAACCCGGCCGGTCGGCGTCCGACCGGAACCGAATGCTGGCCACGGCCCTCAAACAACCGGCGAGCCACAGGAAAACAGGGAGGTCCGCCTTCAATGTATAGGCCAGCCGGTCGGCTGTCGCCATGTCCGGCGCGGCGCCCAGGAGATGCGGCGAAAGCCATAGCCAGGCCGACGCCACCGCCGCGGCGGTGATGAGAATCGCCAGCGCCGAGCGGACCGCGATCGCCTTCTGTTCGGCGGAAAAGGTCATCGCGCCGCCCGTCCCAGGGTCGAGGGCGCCGGGCGGCTGTCCGAGCCCCGGACGGTCAGGAGGAGCAGGGCCACGCCGCAAACGATGGCCGCATCGGCGAGGTTGAAGGTCGGCCAGTGCGCCTCGCCCCAATGAAGATCGACGAAATCGGTGACCGCGCCGAAGCGCAGACGGTCGAGCAGGTTCCCGAGCGCTCCACCGGCGATGAGGCCTGCGGCGGCCGCCGTCATGGCGCTCCGCGTGCGCCAGATCCACGCCAGCAATGCGCCGATGATCAGGAACGCCACGGCGCTCAGCGCCCAGCGCCCCAAGGCGCCGGAGCCGGCGAACAGCCCGAAGGTGACGCCGGGATTGAAACCCAGACGCAGCGCCAGGAAGGGGGTGATATCCACATCGGTCTCAAGCCGGGCGCGGGCGAGCGCCTTGGCGGCCTGATCAAGAATCGCGATCGTCGCCGCCAGCCCTAACGCTGCGGCCTGCAGGCGGCCGGGGCCACGCCGCGTGGGGAGCACTGTGATCATGACGTCTCCTGTGGGTCTCGCCTTCTTGTAGACCCTCTAGCCACTAGAGGATCAAGGCCTGGCGTCCAGGACGGTCGCCCGTTCAGCGGCGGCTGCATTTTTCGTCTTGATCCTCGAGTGACTGGAGGATGCATCCTGGCGGTGAAAGGTGCCGACCCATGACCGAACGCTTCTCTTCCTCCGGACCGACGGCGTCCGGCTGCGGCCGCGGCGCATCCCTGACGGTAATTGTCCTGCAGTCGGCCGGACCGATCCTGCAGCCGTCGCGCGATAAAGCGAAGGCCGCGGCATGACCGCGAGCTTCACCCCCGCGCTCGGTCACGCCGCCCTGAGCGGCCTCTACGATCCCGCCATCGCCCTGTTGACGCGGGAGCGGGTGTGGCGCGCCCGGCTGCTCGACCAGGTGGAGCCGCGTGCTGGCGAGACCCTCATCGATCTCGGCTGCGGGACCGGATCCTTCGCCGTTTCCCTCGCGCGGCGGGCGCCGGGCGCGCGCGTCGTTGGACTCGATCCTGACGGCGACATCCTCGCGCGCGCGGCCAGGAAGGCGGAGGCCGCCGGCCAGAGCGTCCGCTTCCTCCAGGGATTCGCCCGCGATGTGGCCGCGCTCGTGGGCGAGGGCGTCGCCGACACGGTCGTGTCCAGCCTGGTCTTCCATCAACTGCCGATGGAGGAGAAGCGCCGGGGCCTGGCGGCGAGCTGGCGCGCGCTCAAGCCCGGGGGGGCGCTTCATATCGCCGACTATGGGCGTCAGCGGGGCGCAATGCGCACCCTGTTCCGCATTGTTCAGTCGCTCGACGGCTACGAGAACACCCAGCCCAACGCCGATGGCGTCCTTTTGGATCTGATCGCGGAGGCGGGCTTCATCGACGTTCGGGAAGTTCATGTCCTGCCGACCCCGACCGGATCGATTTCCTTCTATCGGGCTGAGCGTGCGGCTCCGGTCGCCGCATCGGCGGCGGTGCGACGATGAGACGATTGATGTCGCGGCGCCGCGTGGTATGGGACCGCATGGGATTCCCTTCGGTCAGACATGGACTGATGACGGCGCTGCTCGCGGCGTTCCTGTCCCTGTTCGTCCTGGTCTCCGCCGTCGATGCGGCGACCTGCGGCCCTGAGGCGGCGACACCCCCCCTCTCCAGCGCGCTTGTCGATGTCCCCGCAGATCAGGGCGGCGGCGGCGGCGGCCCGGACAACCATGCGATCTGTTCGCACGGCCACTGCCATCATAGCGGCGTCGCCGTGGCCGAGACGGCGCTGGAGCCGGTCGTGAGCCATGCCGGGGCGGACCTGAACGCCCGCCCTCTGACGAACGGCCTGCCGTCCCGCATGCCCACCGGACCGGAACGCCCGCCCAGAGGCTGACGGGACTGCGCGCGACCGCGCGCCTTCCACGTCAACCATCCGGGAAACAGGACCTATGCCATCCCCTAAACGCCGTCTGCCGCACCCCGCGGCCGGCGGAGCCGCGGTCGCCCTCGCGGCGATCCTGGCCATGCTGGCCCCAGGGTCAGCCTTCGCCGAACCCGTCACCCTGGCCGAGGCGCTGTCGCGCGCCGCGGCCTCCTCGCCCGCCCTGGCGGCAGCGGAGGCCGATGTCGCCGCCGCCGTCGGCCGCGCGCAACAGGCCGGGTTCCGGCCCAATCCCGAACTCGGCCTCGAGGTCGAGAATTTCGCCGGCACCGGCGGCTTTTCCGGCGTCGACGACGCCGAAAGCACCCTGAGCGTCGAGCAGCGGTTCGAGCTTGGGGGCAAGCGGCCTGCGCGCGAGCGCGCCGCCCAGGCCGAGGTGGACGCCGCCCGGCTGCGCCTCGCCGTCGCCCGCGCCGATCTGGAGCAGGAGGTGCGCGACGCCTACGCCGAGGCCTGGGCGGACAGCCGCCGGGTCGAACTGGCCCGCGACCAGTTCCTGCGCGCCGACAATCTGCAGACCATCGCCACCGAACTGGTGGACGCCGGCCGGGAGCCGCCGTTGCGGGCTCTGCGCGCGCGGACGGCCGCCCTCGAAGCGGTCGGACGGGTCCGCGCCGCCGAAGCGGAATACGCCGAAGCCCAGCGGGCGCTCGCCGCTCTGTGGGGCGGCGGCGAAGACCTGCCCGAGCCGACCGCGCTCGACGCCCTCCCGGCCCCGGCCGCCGTCATCGATCCGGCCAGCGCGCTGGACGTGCGTCTCGCCGAGGCGGAAGTGGCCACCTCGGTCGCCGTCGTCGAGCGGGAACGGACCCTGTCCCGCCCCGATGTGACCGTGAGCGTCGGGGCCCGCCAGTTCCGGGGCACGGACGACACCGCCCTGGTCTTCGGCGCCTCCATGCCGATCGGTCTGTTCGACCGCAACCAGGGCAATATCGCCGCCGCCAACGCCGAACGGACCGGAGCCGAGGCCCGCCGCAACGCGGCCCTCGCCGGCGCCATCCGGCGGACGCGCGACGCCCAGGCCGCGCTGCGCACGGCCGAGGCGCAACTCGCCTTCCTCGAAAACCAGGCCGAACCCGAGGCCATCGAAGCGGTGCGCATCGCCCGCGAAGGCTTCTCGGCCGGCCGCTTCACCCTGCTGGACGTGCTCGACGCCGAGGAGGCGCTCAACACCGTTCAGGCCGACATGATCACCGCCGAGCTGGAGCGGGCGCAAGCCGTCGCCGCCCTGACCCGCGCCACCGAAACCGAAGGATCCGCCCAATGAAGCGATTGACCAACCAGCAGCGTCTTCTGGCGGGAGCGGCGGCGACTGTGATCCTGCTGGGCGGCGGCTTCGCCGTCTGGAGCATGACTCGCGGTCCCGAGACCGCACCGGAAGCGAGCGCCGAGGCGGAAGAAGAGCACGGCGCGGGGGAGGCCCTTGAAATGGACGCCGCCCGCATTCAGGCGGCCGGCATCGTCCTGGCGCCCGTGGGCAGCGGCTCGCTGAGCGCCGAGATCGTCGCCCAGGGCACGGTCGTCGGCACGCCCCAGGGCGAGGCGGTGCTCGCGGCCCGCGCCGACGGCGTGATCACCCGGGTCTCGCTGCGGCTGGGCGACAGCGTTCGCGCCGGCCAGACCGTGGCTCTGATCGAAAGCCGCGAGGCCTCCACCATCGCCGCCGAACGGGCGACCGCCCAGGCCCGGCTCACCGCCGCCCGGCAGGCCCTCGCCCGCGAGCAGCGACTGTTCGACGCCCAGATCACCGCCCGTCAGGATCTCGAGGCGGCCCAGACCGTCATGGCCGAGGCCGAGGCCGAAGCGCGACGGACCTCGTCCGCCGCCGCCGCCGCCCGGGTTTCCGGCGACGGACGCAGCACGGGCGTCGTCAGCCCGATCAATGGCCGGGTGACGGAATCGAACGCCACGCTCGGCGCCTTCGTGACGGCCGGGAGCGAACTGTTCCACGTCGCCAACGCCGGCCAGATCGAGATCCAGGCCTCGGTCTCCGCCGAGGACGCCGGACGGATCGCCCCGGGCGACCGGGCCAGCATCACCTTGCCCGAGGGCGAGGTGCAGGCGACGGTCCGGTCGATCACGCCGGGGGTGAACGCGGAAAGCCGCGCCGCCACGGTGCTGCTCAACGTCGCCGGGGTCGGAGGCTTGCGTCCCGGCCAGGCGATCGCCGTGCGGATCTACACCCGCGACGCGGGGACCACGGGCGGCCTCTCGGTGCCCGAGGAGGCGATCCAGACCGTCGAAGGCCGCGAAGTGGTGTTCGTCCGGACCGCCGAGGGCTTTACCGCTGCGCCGGTCATCGTCGGCCAACGCAGCGCCGGCCGGGCCCAGATCACCTCCGGCCTGACCGCGGGCCAGGTTGTCGCCACCCGCAACGCCTTCCTGCTGAAGGCCGCGCTCGGCGCCGGCGAAGTGGAGCACTAGCCCATGATCGCCAACCTCATGGCCCTCTCGGTGCGGGCGCGATGGATGATCATCGCGCTCGTGCTGGTCGTCTCCACCTATGGCGCCTGGCAGCTCACGCAGTTGCCGATCGACGCCGTCCCCGACATCACCAACAACCAGGTTCAGATCAACACCCAGGACCCCTCGCTCTCCCCGGTGGAGATCGAGAAACGCGTCACCTTCCCGGTCGAGACCGCCATGGCCGGCATCCCCGGCCTGCACTCGACCCGGTCCCTGTCCCGCAACGGCTTCTCGCAGGTCACGGTGATCTTCGAGGAGAACGTCGACCTCTATTTCGCGCGTCAGCAGGTCAGCGAGCGCCTCGTCCAGGCCCAGGAGAGCCTGCCCGAGGGCGTCCAGCCCCAGATCGGCCCCGTCACCACGGGCCTGGGCGAAGTGTTCATGTACGCCATCGACTACGCCAATCCTGGCGGTCGCGGCGCGACGGTGCGCAACGGCCAGCCTGGCTGGCAGTCCGACGGATCCTTCCTCACCCCTGAAGGTGATCGTCTGACGGACGACGTGTCCCGCGCGGCCTATCTCAGGACCGTGCAGGACTGGATCATCGCCCCGCAACTGCGAACGGTGAACGGCGTCGCCGGCGTCGACACCATCGGCGGGTTCGAGAAACAGTATGTCGTGGAGCCGGACCCGACGCGCCTGGCCCAGTACGGAGTCTCCTTCAGCGAACTGGCGGAAGGCCTCGAGGCCGCGAACCTGTCGGTCGGCGCCAACTTCGTCGAGCGCGGGGGCGAGGCCTATCTGGTGCGCGGCGACGCCCGCATCCGCAGCCTGAGCCAGATCGAGGAGGCGATCGTCGCCACGCGCGGCGGCGTGCCCGTCGCCGTCCGCGATGTCGCGACCGTCCGTCTCGGCGGCGATCTGCGCACCGGCGCGGCGACGATGAACGGCCACGAGGTCGTCATCGGCACCACCCTGATGCTGATCGGCGAGAATAGCCGCACGGTCGCCCGTTCGGTCGGCGAACAGCTGGAAACGACCGTTCGGTCTCTCCCGCCGGGGATCAAGGTCACCCCGGTCCTCGACCGGTCCAAACTCGTCAACGCCACCATCTCGACCGTCCAGCGCAACCTGATCGAAGGCGCCATCCTGGTCGCCATCGCCCTGTTCTTGCTGCTCGGCAATGTCCGCGCCGCCCTGATCGCGGTGGCGATCATCCCGATCTCCTTCTTCATGACCGCCATCGGCATGAATTTCATGGGGGTGTCGGGCAATCTGATGAGCCTGGGGGCGCTCGACTTCGGCCTCATCGTCGACGGCTCGGTGATCATCATCGAGAACTGTCTGCGGCGGCTGGCCGAGCGACAACACCACGAGGGCCGGTTGCTGAGCCTGCGCGAGCGGCTCGAGGAAACCACCATCGCCACCCAGGAGATGATCAAGCCGACCGTCTACGGCCAGGCCATCATCCTGCTGGTCTTCGCGCCCCTGCTGACCTTCCAGGGCGTCGAGGGCAAGACCTTCTCGCCCATGGCCATCACCCTGATGCTGGCCCTGGTCGCGGCCTTCATCCTGTCCATCACCTTCATCCCGGCGATGGTCGCCCTGGTGATGCGCAACAAGGTCTCCGAGAAGGACGTCTTCGTCATTCGCTGGATCAAGGCGAAATACGAACCCGTCCTGCGTCAGGCCGTGGACCGGCCCTGGCCCTTCGTCGGCGGCGGCCTGGCCCTGTTCGCCGTCGCCGGCGTCGTCTTCACGATGCTCGGCCAGGAATTCATCCCGACCCTGGACGAGCGCAACCTGGCCCTGGCGTCCCAGCGCGTACCCTCGACGGCGGTGGAACAGTCCGTGCGCATGCAGGTGGGGGTGGAGAGGGCCATTACTCAACTGCCCGAAGTCGAGTTGATGTTCTCCAAGACGGGCACCGCCGAGGTGGCCACCGATCCCATGCCGCCGAACATCTCGGACGGCTTCATCATCCTCAGGCCGCAGGACGAATGGCCGGACGGGGTGGACACCAAGGAAGACGTGATCGAACGGGTCGAGGCGGCCGCGAACGCCCAGGTCGGTCAGGGCTATGAACTCAGCCAGCCGATCGAGCTGCGGTTCAACGAACTGATCGCCGGGGTGCGCGGCGACGTCGCGATCAAGATCTATGGCGACGACCTCGACCGGCTGACGGCCACGGCCAACCTGATCGCGGCCCAGCTCAACGCCACTCCGGGGGCGGCCGACGTCAAGGTCGAACAGACCGACGGCGCCCCGGCGCTGGACCTCACCTTCGATCGGGCCGCCATCGCGCGCTTTGGCCTGACGGTGGAGGAGGTCGCCGATACGGTGGCCGCCGCCATGGGCGGGCGCGAGGCCGGTCAGCTGTTCGAGGGCGACCGCCGCTTCGACGTGGTGGTCCGCGTGCCGGGGGCGAGCCGCAACGACCTCGACGCCATCGGCGCGATCCCGGTCATGTTGCCGGAACAGGAGGGTCGCGTCCGCGCCTCCGTGCCGTTGCGGCAGGTGGCGTCCTTCCGCTTCACCGAAGGGCTGAACCAGATCAGCCGCGAGAACGGCAAGCGCCGCGTCGTGGTGCAGGCCAACGTCCGCGGTCGCGACGTCGGCTCCTTCGTCACCGAAGTGACGCCCAAGGTCGAGCGGGTCCCTCTCCCCGCGGGATCCTGGATCGAATGGGGCGGGCAGTTCCAGAACCTCAAGGCGGCGTCGGATCGTCTCGCCCTCGTGGTTCCCATCTGCTTCCTGGCGATCTTCGCGGTGCTCTTCCTCGCGGTCGGGACGCTCGGACGGGCGGTGGCGGTCTTCCTGACCGTGCCGCTGGGTCTCGCCGGCGGGGTCTTCGCCCTGGCGTTGACCGGCATCTCCTTCTCGGTGTCGGCGGCGGTCGGCTTCATCTGCCTGGCCGGCGTCGCGGTGCTCAACGGCCTGGTGGTGATGTCGTCGATCCGCCAGCGGCTCGACGACGGCATGGAGCTTTCCCGCTCCATTATCGAGGGCTGCATGGAGCGGGTGCGGCCGGTCATCATGACCGGTCTGGTCCCGGCCATCGGCTTCGTGCCCATGGCCCTGGCCCACGGCACCGGCGCCGAGGTGCAGAAGCCCTTGGCCATGGTCGTCATCGGCGGCCTGATCACCGCGACCCTGCTGACGCTGCTGGTCCTGCCGGCCATGAGCCGGCTGGTCCTCGGCCTGACCGAGGGGCGGCATCCCAAACCCATCGATGCGCCGGCCCCCGAGCCGGTCCCGGCGGAATAGTCCCGGTCCCCGCCGTCGTCTCGGCGGCGGGGACTCCCCTTCAGGAGGCGAACATGCCCGATCCCATCAAACTGATGCGCATCTACACCGACGAGGCCGCCTATTTCGGCGACCGAAAGGTCTTTGAGATCGTCACCGAACGGGCCCGGGGGGCCGGCGTCGCCGGCGTCACCGTTCTGCGGGCCCTGATCGGGTTCGGTCACACGCCGCATACCCATCGGCGGCATCTTCTGGACGACGACCAGTCGTTGATCGTCGAGGTGCTCGACCAGGAATCGAAACTTCGCGCCTTCGTCCAGACCCTGTCCGATCTGGAGCATCTGGGCCCGATCACCCTCGAGGCCGTGGAAGTTCTGCGCTGGCCCGATGCAACGACCGACGCTGTCTAGACGCTGGTTCCCGCACGAGGAGAGCAAGACCATGGCCGTCCAGGACGACGAAAGCCGCCAACGACAGATTCTGCTGCTGGTCCTGGCGCTTAACGCCGCCTTGTTCGTCGGTCTCGGCGTCGCGGGATGGCTGGCCGATTCAAGCGCTCTTCTGGCCAATGCGGTGGACAACGCATCGGACAGCGCGGTCTATCTGATCAGCTTCCTCGCGGTCGGGCGGTCCCCGACCTGGAAGACCCGCGCCGCGCGCGCGTCCGGCATTCTGCTTCTCGTCTTCGCGGCGGGGGTTCTCGCCGATGTGGCCCGACGATGGTTGACCGGGGCCGAACCGCTCGGGCCGACCATGATGGCCATGGCCGTCGTGGCCGCAGGCGTGAACCTGTGGTGCCTGCTCCTCCTGAAACGGATCAGGACCGACGATGTGAACATGCGGGCGGCCGAAACCTTCAGCTTCAACGACTTCATCTCCAACGGGGGCATCCTCGTCGCGGGCGGTCTGGTGATGTGGTTGGGGCGGTCATGGCCCGACCTGGTCGTCGGCGCCCTCGTGGCGCTCGTGGCCGTCAAGGGCGGGCTGGAAATTCTGAAAGACGCGAAGGACTCCCGGGAAGAGGCGGCACGTTGATGGCGGGTCACGATCACACGGACGGCGGCAAACACGACCACACGGCGGGCGCCAATTCGCGCCAGCTGACGATCGCCCTGGGCCTGACCGGCGCCTTCCTCGTCGCCGAGATCATCGGAGGGCTCTATTTCAACAGCCTGGCGCTGCTGTCCGACGCCGCGCACATGTTCACCGACGCGGCCGCCCTGGGCATCGCTCTGCTGGCCATCAAGATCGGGCAGCGGGCGGCGGACGACAAGCGGACCTTCGGCTACCGCCGCTTCGAGATCCTGGCGGCGGCCTTCAACGCCGTACTGCTCTTTCTGGTCGCGGGCTACGTCCTCTACGAGGGGATCAAGCGCATCTTCGATCCGGAGCCGGTGGGCTCCATCGGCATGCTGGCCGTGGCCTCGATCGGCCTGGTGGTGAACCTGATCGCCATGCGCGTGCTGGCGGCGGGCAAGGACAAGAGCCTCAATATCAAGGGCGCCTATCTGGAGGTCTGGGCCGACATGCTCGGCTCGCTGGGCGTGATCGTCGCGGCGATCGTGATCACTCTGACCGACTGGCGCTGGGTGGATCCGACCGTCGCCATCGGCATCGGCCTGTGGGTCCTGCCGCGCACCTGGATCCTGCTGCGTGACACCACCCACATCCTGCTGGAAGGCGCGCCGCGCGGCGTGGTCCTGGCGGAGGTGCGCAGCGGCATCGAAGCGGTCGACGGCGTAGACAGCCTTCACGATCTTCACGTCTGGGTCTCGGGCGCCGATCAGCCGAGTTGCACCGTCCATGTGGTTCTGGAAACGGGCGCCGACGCCGAACCCGTGCGGCGGGCCGTCGCCGCGCTTCTGGAGGCGCGGTTCGCGATCCATCACGCCACCGTCCAGACCGAGACCGAACCCTGCGGCGACGTCGAGGACGCTCACCGTTGACCGGATCGGCGTCAGCCTGAGGAGGGTGGAACATGGGCGGAAAGAGACTGACGGTTCGCGGACGCAGCCCCGGATGGTCTGAACGGCCCTACAGCAAACGCCGCGCCGGGCGGCCCAGGCGGCCGGAGGCGCCCCGGCCGGTGCTCGACCTCGTCGCGGCCCTCATCAGCCTGACGCTCGCCGTCGGTGGGGCCCTCTTCTTCGGGCTGAGGATGGCAGGCGCTTTCAGGCTACCGCTTCCCGTCGGCTACGGGGCGACCTTGGCCCTGCTCGGCGCCGCCTGCCTCGTCAGCGCCCGGCGCGGCTGGCCCCGGCGCATCACCGCCATCGGGCTGGCGATCGCGCTCGTGGCCGGGATGACGCTGCTCCATCCGGGCGGGCCGCCGTGGCGATAACCCTTCCTTGCTTTCTCCTGGCCTAGGGTCCGGCATGCCTCGCGCCGACGACGAGCCGATGAAACCTCTCCCGCCGCGCATCGCCCGCGGCGGCTGGCTGGATGCGCTCCGTTTCATCGTCGGGGCGCTGATCATCCTCTACCATTTCCGCGAGGCCTCGCCGGTCCCGCTGCCGCAGCTGCATCCGGTGTTCGACCGCGGCTATCTGCTCACCGACTTCTTCATCATCGACTCCGGCTACGTCCTGGCCCGCATCTACGGGGATCGCCTCGCGTCCGGACAGGCCTCGCTGCGCGCCTATGCGCGCCAGCGCCTGCTGCGCGTCATCCCGGCCCATCTGGTTGTCAGCCTGATCCTCGTGGCCCTCGTAGGCGGCGCCGCCCTGGCCGGCGTCACGCCAAGCAATCCGCGCTGGTTCGACTGGTCGCAGCTGCCGGCCCAGATCCTGCTGGTCCAGGCCTGGGGCGTGCCGGGCGGGCAGGGGTGGAACGCCCCGACCTGGACCCTCTCGGCCCTCATCGGCTGCTATCTCCTGCTGCCCTGGATCTGCCGCGCCCTGTGGCGCTGGCCGCCGGTCGTGGTCGTGATCGGCGCGACGCTCCTGGTCCTCGCCGCCGACGTCGCGGCCTCGGTCTGGCTCGGGGATCCGATCTACCGCCTGCCGATGCGCTACGGCATCCTGCGCGCCCTGCCGCTGTTCCTGCTCGGGGTCGCGGCGGCCTTCTACGGCTCGCGGGTCCATGTCTCGCCCCGCCGGGCCGGGGCGATCGGCGTCGGCGCCGCCGTCGCCCTGGTCGTCCTTCAGGCTTTCGGCGCCTTCAGCCTGCTGTCGCTGGGCTTGATGACCGTGATCATCTGGGCCGCCGGCGCCCTTCCGGTGCTCAGGCCGTCTCGCCTGGTCGAGCACCTGGCCCTGATGTCGTTCTCGATGTTCCTCACCAATGAGGTGACCCGCATCGTCTGGTTCGGCCTGCTCGACGCCCTGGGTCAGGACGCCCTGTCGTCCGGCCTCCGCTGGGCGCTGTGGTCGATCGGCTTCGCCGGCGCCTTCGTGGCGGCGGCGGTGTTCCGGTACGGCTTCGACCGCCCGGTGCAGGTCTGGCTCAATCCCTCCGGTGCGGCGCGGTCGAACAGGGGGGCGGCCGCCGCCCCGGAACGGGTCGCGGTCCCCGGCGTCCCCGCCGCGGCGGACCTCCCGGGCCCAGCCGTCCTCGATCCTCAGCGGCCTTGATCAGGACCGCGGCTGGGCCCCCGTTGGCCACGACCCAGCGGCGGACTTCGGCCCGGCCTGAACGGCGGGATCATCGGCCGCGCCAGCTCGCGGTGGGCGGCAGGCCGCACACAGTCCCTGGGCTTCGAGCGTGATCCGTTCGATCTGGTAACCCGCTGCTGCTGCGGCCGCGCTCAACGAGGCCATGCCGGGCGAGGCAATCTGGCGCCCGGCGCCGCAACAGTCGCACAGAAGAAACGCCGCTGGCGAACAGGGCCATTCGGGATCGCACGCCACATAGGACTTGAGGGTGGAAAGACGACGGATGAGCCCGCTTGTCTCGAGGAACCGGAGCGCCCGATAGACCGTCGCCGGCTTCGCGACGCGAGACCCCGGGTGAAAGTCGGCCACGAGATCGTAGGCCTTGGCCGGGGCGCCGGCGGTGAGCAGGAGCTCCAGCACCCTGCGCCGGGGCCGCGTCAGCCTTTCGCCGGCGGCGGTCACGCGCGCGGCGGCTGCGGCCAGGGCGTGGTCCACCTGTGCGGCCGTCGTCGGCGCGGCCTCCCGCTCGTGCGGGCAAGGCGAGGTCATCAGGCGGAGGGTCCGGCCTCGGGAATCCAGCGGACGCGCTCTTCATTCATTGGAACGGTACGTCGCTTTTTCGCTTGCATCTACAGTCGCTGGAGGAGGTAGCCTTGCTCTCCAGAGACCACAAGGAGCGGACATGACGGCGCAGACCCTGGAAAGCCGATACCGTGTCACCGGGATGGATTGCGCGAGCTGCGGCCGCAAGATCGATACGGCGATCCGCAGGCTGCCGGGTGTCGAGGACGTCTCGGTGGCGGTGCAGACCGGCGTGCTGAAGATCCGGCATGGCGGAGACCTCGCCGACGAGGCGGTCCTGCAGCAACTGCGCAACCTCGGCTACAGCGGGGAAGCGGCCACGCCGACGCCCGCGTCCGTCGCGGCCGCCGCCGACCTGCCGCCTGCGGCCGCAAAGGCCGGGGGCGGGCCGTGGTGGTGGACCGGCAAGGCGCGTCTGACGGCTCTCTGCGGCCTGGCGCTGCTCGCCGCCTACGGGCTGGGAACCCTGTTTCCCGCGATCGAACGGTACGCCTTCCTGGCGGCCCTGGCCGTGGGACTGGTCCCGGTGGCGTCCCGCGCGCTGTCGGCGGCGCGCCATGGCACCCCCTTCTCCATCGAAATGCTGATGACCATCGCCGCCGTCGGCGCCGTCTTCATCGGTGCGGAGGAGGAGGCCGCCGCCGTCGTCCTGCTGTTCCTCATCGGCGAGATGCTGGAGGGGGTGGCGGCCGGACGCGCGCGCCAGAGCATCCAGGGCCTCGCCGCCCTGGTGCCCAAGACCGCCTTCGTCGAAATCGAGGGGGTGACCCGCGAAATCCCCGCCGAGGCCGTGGAGGTGGGTGCGATCATCCTGGTCCGGCCGGGTGACCGGGTTCCGGCGGACGGCGAGATCGTCGAGGGCGCGGGGGACCTCGACGAGGCCCCCGTGACGGGCGAGAGCGTGCCGAAGCGCAAGGTGGTCGGGGATCCCGTGTTCGCCGGCACCATCAACGGCGGCAGCGTCCTGCGGGTTCGCGTGACGGCCTCGGCCTCGGACAACACCATCGCCCGGGTCGTGCGTCTCGTCGAGGAGGCGCAGGAGTCCAAGTCGCCGACCGAACGCTTCATCGACCGCTTCTCCAAGGTTTATACGCCCGGCGTGCTCGTGTTCGGGGCCCTGGTGGCGGTTGCGCCGCCGCTGCTGTTCGGCGGCGCGTGGAACGAATGGATCTACAAGGGCCTCGCCGTGCTTCTGATCGGCTGTCCCTGCGCCCTCGTCATCTCCACGCCGGCCGCCATCGCCGCCGGCCTGTCGGCGGGCGCCCGGCGCGGTCTGCTCATGAAGGGCGGGGCCGTGCTGGAGACGCTCGGCAAGATCACGGCGATCGCATTCGACAAGACGGGAACCCTGACGGCCGGCAAGCCCGTCGTCACCGATGTCGTCGCCGGAACGCGGACCGCTTCGGCCCTGCTGACGCTGGCGGCCGCCTTGGAGACGGGATCGAGCCATCCGCTCGCCCTCGCCATCCTGGCGCGTGCCGACGCGGACGAGATCGTGGCGCCGCAGGCTTCAGCCACCCACGCCATTGCGGGGGAGGGCGTCGAAGGCGAGGTCGGCGGCGAACGCATATTCCTCGGCTCGCCGCAGGCCGCGGCCCGCCGTGCGCCGATCTCGCCGGCTCAGGACGCGGCCATCGCCGCCCTGAACGCCGAGGGCAAGACGGTCTCCGTCCTGGTCGCCGCAGGCGAGGTGGCCGGGTTCCTCGCCATGCGCGACGAGGCGCGGCCCGACGCGGTCCAGGGTCTGGCCGACCTGAAAGCGCGGGGCGTCCGCACCATCATGCTGACCGGCGACAATCGCCGCACGGCGGAGGCGGTCGCCGCGGGACTCGGCATCGAGCCCCGGGCCGAGCTGCTGCCGCAGGACAAGCTGGTCATCGTCAAGGCCCTGCAGGCCGAGGGTCTGGTGGTCGCCAAGGTCGGCGACGGCATCAATGACGCCCCGGCCCTGGCCCAGGCCGATGTCGGCATCGCCATGGGCTGAGGAACTGACGTGGCCCTGGAGACGGCGGACGCCGCGGTTCTGCACGGCCGCGTGCGGGACATCCCCGACATGATCGCCCTGTCGCAGGGCGTGATGGGCAATATCCGCCAGAACATCACCATCGCCCTGGGGCTGAAGGCCGTCTTCCTGGTCACCACCGTGATCGGGGTGACCGGTCTGTGGCCCGCCATCCTCGCCGACACCGGGGCCACGGTTCTGGTCACCGCCAACGCCATGCGACTGCTCCGCTGGACGCCGCGTCACTAGCTCGACGACAGGGTCTCCGGACGGGAGGGCCGCCCTCAGGCGCCGTTGTGACGACCGAACACCCGGGTTGAACCGTCGTTGAGGATCAGGACGGTCGTATAGGGTTCGCGCCCGGCAGCCTCCATGCCCGGCGAGCCCGCGGGCATGCCCGGCGCGCTCAGCGCCCGGGCGGCCGGACGCTCGCTGAGCAGCCGGTCGACGTCGCCGGCCGGAACATGGCCCTCGATGGCGTAGGCGTCGACCACCGCCGTGTGACAGGAGGCCAGCCGGTCGGGAATCCCGTGCCGGGCCCGGATCGGCGCGAGATCCTCGCGCTCGACGACCTCGACGGTCCAGCCGGCCTGGCGCATGTGGGCGATCCACCCGCCGCAGCAGCCGCACCAGGGGGTCTTGTAGGCGGTCATCCGTTTCGGGGGCGCGGCGAGGACCGGGCCGGCAGCGGCGGTCAGGGAGAGGCCGAGCAGCAAGGCGCGGCGGGATGGGGAAGGGCGGGTCTGGGCCAGGTTGGACGCTCCTCTGGAGTCGAACCCGCACCATGGCGGGCGCCGGCGGTTTTGGCGACGGGCGGAGTGTCGCGCCCTGGCCTTTCGCTTTGCGTCGCCTCAGTGCGAGCGGTCTCGCCGCCCGAGCGGAGACACACCCCTTTCCGACAGGCGCGCCAGCGCGAAAGACAGGGGACGCTCGGGGCCAGGCAACCCTGCCTTCGTTGACGTATTGCACGCATATGACGCCAGCCACGCAGAGGCGATTTCAGGAGAGCGGCCGTGGACGACGGGATTGACGATCGGCCGGAGGCCCGAGGCGACCTTCGAGCGTCCGCGGCGGCGAACGCTCGCGTCGACGTCGACTCCGGCGACGGCCGTGAGCCCCCTGAGAGACCAGGCCTACATATGACCGGCAGAGGCCTCAGCCCGGCTGAGTATCAGGCGCAACACGGCTCGCACGATCATCGGCCCGACGTCTCTCCCGGCCGTGTACGCAGAGGCGACCACGGGGGTGTCGACAGCAGCGCCCCCTGGAAGGAGCCGGACGTGGTCTCGTCCAGGCTCCCTCCGTCGGACGCCGCGCCCAGGTCGCGGCCGTGATCGACCGAGGCCCGCCCCGCGGCGGGGGGAGGCCGGAACGCACAACTGCGCCGTCGCCTGGACCCGCACCGGAGCCATGCTCGACTGACGGCGCCGTTTGACCGCGCCAGGCCTACTCCGGGCTGATGGCGGTGATCTCGGCGGCGCCGTCGGCCATGACCAGGTCGAACTTGACCCGGTCGCCCGCCTTGGTCGTCGCCAGCAGCGCCGGCGTCGCCTTGAAGCTCATCGTCATGGCCGGCCAGCCGAGCTCCGGGATCGGACCGTGGTCCAGGGTCACCGTGCCGGCGGCCGGGTCGATCGCGGTCACGACGCCCGTTCCATGACCGGTCGTTGCGGCCGTGGGAGCCGGGGTCATCTCCGCCATCGGGGCTTCCGCCGCCACGGGTTCCGCCGCCGGGGCGGCGGCCTTGTCGGCCGGCTGGCCGCAGGCGGCGAGCAGGGCGGTCGAGGCGAGGGCGGCGGTCAGGATCAGGTGTTTCATAGAGAGTCTCCTTGGGTTGAAGCGGTGGGTGGGGAACGTCGGCGTCTCAGGAGCAGGTAGGCCGCGGGGATCACCAGCATCGAGAGCAGAGGGGCGGTCAGCATGCCGCCGATCATGGGCGCGGCGATCCGGCTCATGACCTCCGAGCCGGCGCCGTGGCCGACCAGGATAGGGAAGAGGCCGGCGAGGATCACCGCCACCGTCATGGCCTTGGGGCGCACCCGCAACAGCGCGCCCTCGCGCACGGCCTCCGCGACCTGATCCGGCGAGGGATGGGGCCCCCGGTCGGCCAGGGCGTGTTTGAGATAGATCAGCATGACCACGCCGAACTCCGCCGAGACGCCGGCCAGGGCGATGAAGCCCACCCCGGTCGCGATCGACTGGTGATAGCCCAGCAGATAGAGGATCCAGATTCCGCCGGTCAGGGCGAAGGGCAGGGTCCCCATGATCAGGGCGGCCTCGTCGAGCCGCCCGAACGTCACATAGAGCAGGACGAAGATGATCAGCAGGGTCGCCGGCACCACGATCATCAGCCGGGCGGCGGCGCGTTGCAGATATTCGAACTGGCCGGCGTAGGCGAGGCTGACCCCGGGCGTCAGACGGACGTCGCGGGCCACCGCCGTGCGCAGATCGGCGACGACCGAGGCCAGGTCGCGGCCGCGGACATCGACATAGACCCAGGTCGAGGGCCGGCCGTTCTCCGTCTTCAGCATCGGCGGACCGTCGGCGATCCGGACATCCGCGACCGTGCCCAGGGTGATCTGCTGCCCCGACGGGGTCAGCACCGGCAGGTCGCGCAGCCCCTCGAGACTGTCACGCAGTTCGCGCGGATAGCGGACGTTGATGGGGTAGCGGGCGAGGCCTTCGACCGTCTGTCCGATGGTCTCGCCGCCGATGGCGCCGGCGACGATGGATTGCACGTCGGCGATGTTGAGGCCGTAGCGCGCGGCGGCGGCCCGGTCGATGCGGACATCGACGTAGCGCCCCCCCGTCAGCCGCTCGGCAAGGGCCGAG
>CAYNNT010000043.1:0-22248 GCA_964398675.1 uncultured Brevundimonas sp. | reverse complement strand
TGGCCGAGGTGAAAATCGGCGCGCATTGCTGCCTGTCCCAGGAAGCGTACCTCTGTACGGGCAGTCACGACTGGTCGCGGACCACGTTTGATCTCGTGACCGCACCGATCGTCATTGAAGAGGGCGCCTGGATCGCTGCTCGCGCCGTGGTCGCCCCCGGCGTCGTGGTCGGCGAGGGCGCCGTACTCGGCCTCGCCAGCCTGGCCAGCAAGTCGCTGGAGGCGCGGGGGATCTATCGGGGCGTGCCGGCCAGTCTCGATCGGTATCGCACCATCAAGGACGAGCAACCGGGCGCGGCCTCAAACTGACCGGGAACCCGGAACGCTTCCGGATCCCGTTCGGGCGGCCGCAGGGCCCAATCAGACCCCGACCCCGGGCCGAGGCTGGCCAAGGCCACCGGCGTGCCGCTATAGGAACGGGCCAACGGGCCTCGGAGAGACTGCATGCACACCACACGTCGGGTTCTGGTTACAGGCGGGGCCGGCTTCGTCGGATCGCATCTTTGCGAACGCCTGCTGGAGCGTGGCGACGAGGTTCTCTGCATCGACAACTTCTTCACCGGGGCGCGATCAAACGTTGCTCACCTTCTGGGCAATCCCGGCTTCGAACTGCTGCGCCACGACGTGACCTTCCCGCTCTATGTGGAGGTCGATGAGATCTACAACCTGGCCTGCCCCGCCAGTCCGGTTCACTACCAGTTCGACCCTGTCCAGACGACCAAGACGAGCGTCCATGGCGCGATCAACATGCTGGGCCTCGCCCGGCGCCTGAAGGCCAAGATCCTGCAGGCGTCGACGTCCGAGGTCTATGGCGACCCCGTGGTCCATCCGCAGCCGGAAGAGTACTGGGGCCACGTCAATCCGATCGGCCCGCGCTCCTGCTACGATGAAGGCAAGCGCTGCGCCGAGACCCTGTTCTTCGACTATCATCGTCAGCACGCCCTGCGCATCAAGGTCGCCCGGATCTTCAACACCTACGGCCCGCGGATGCACCCCAATGATGGACGGGTGGTCTCGAATTTCATCGTCCAGGCCCTGAGCGGCGAGCCGATCACCCTGTACGGCGAAGGCGATCAGACCCGCTCGTTCTGCTACGTCGACGACCTTGTCGAAGGGCTGATCCGCCTGATGGACACGTCCGACGAAGTGACCGGTCCGGTCAATCTCGGCAATCCCAACGAGTTCACCATCCGGCAATTGGCCGAACTGGTCGTTGAACTGACGGGCTCGAAGTCGGAACTGGTCCACCGGCCGCTGCCCCAGGACGATCCGCGCCAGCGTCAGCCGGACATCACCAAGGCCAAGGCCCTGCTGGACTGGCAACCGACCTTGCCGCTGCGCGAGGGGCTGACCAAGACGATTGCCTATTTTGACGGCCTGTTGTCCCAGAACCGCTGAGCGGGGAGCCCCCGGCCTGAAGCCGCTGACAGCGTCAGCGGCTGCGTCCGACGGTGAAGCTGGCGCGTAGTTCAGCGCGTGAGGCGTTAGGCCAGGCTTTTAACTTTGTCGGGGCGCTCCAGGACGTCTAGAGTTGGCTTCCTGGGGATCGGCCAGATTTTGAGGATCGTACATGCCCTCATTGAGCAGACGGAATCTGGTCGGTCTATTCACCGCCGGTGCAACTCTGGCGGTGGCCGGATTGCCGTCCACGCCCGCCGTGGCCGAAACACCTGACGAAGATATTTCACCGTTCGCAATACGCGATCATACAGCTTCACCGATTGTTGACAGTTCGGGTCAGCTCATTCTTTTGAGGTTCTGATGGCTGAAATATTCAACATGACGGACACCTGGAGCGATCCGGGCATCCTCTATACCTCGATCAAGATGGACATCACCGATGTCGCATCAGCGCCCGGATCGTTGCCACTCGATATGCTGGTGAACGGGTCGAGCGTGTTCAGCGTCGCCAAGGATGGCGGCTTCTGGATCAACAACGCCAGCGGCACCTCGTTCGGGGGCATGACCGTGGCGGGCAACAACGGGGAGATCGGGCTTACGTCGCAGCTGGATCCCAACTCCGGCGCGCCGGCGCATGTCCTGCGCTATTACTGGGAAACCGGCCCCATCGGTTCGGCGGAAGGGAGCACGTCCGTGCTTCGGGGCATGGGGACCAACCGCTTCTCGATCGAGAGCAACGCCGCGTTGGTCCACATCGCGGGCAACGGCCGGTACGAGTGGGAGGGCCTGGGGACCGAGCGTCTCGACTGGGTGGGATATGAGGCCGGCTCGGCGATCGGCAAGACGATCGACTTCAACAATATCGGCCAGACCCCGACCAGCGCCAACCCGCTCGTCTCCATGACGGTGTCCGATGTCGCCTACGACACGCTGCACCTGTGCACCTGGGACGCCGAGAATTTCGCCTACGTCACCAAGGCCCGGTTTGACGGCTCGGGAAACCTGCACGTGCCCTCGATCCGTCTGGCCTCCTACGTCGAGGCCACGGGCGAGGCGGGCGATACCACGGGCTATATCGTGCAGCTGGTCGACCAGGGCTGGGCCAAGATCTTCCTCGGCCTCGACGGGGCCAACCGGCCCTCGTTGAGTTTCGGCCCGGGGGACAATGCGCGGGACGCCTTCTTCTACCGTTCATCGCCCGGCGCGTTCGAGGCGCGGATCTACAGCGACGGACCGTTCGCCACGATTCAGGCCAAGTTCAAGACGCACAAGATGGCGATGGCGGGCACGGTCACGCCGAACAAGTTCCTGATCCTGTATGACGCGGCAGGGACGGCCTACAAGGTCCCCTGCGAGGCGCTCTAGCCGACCGACGTCATGGCGTGGCGGAGACCGTCTTCGGCGGTCTGCCGGGGTGACCAGTTCATGTCCGCCCAATGGGCGCGGTTGATGACCGCCGGCCTGAACAGACTGTCGAACATCCTGCGCTTTCCGACCGCGGCGAGGGCCGGGCCGAGGATCCAGGCGGGAACCGGCGCCAATGGCGCGGGTCGACCCGAGGCGCGGCACAGCGTCGAATAGAGATCCCGCACCGACAGGTCCTGTGCGTCAGCCGGCAGCAGGACGCCGCCCGCTGTGGAGCGGGGGCCGGCAAGGGCGAGCGTGTGGATGGCGTCGACCAGGTTGGCGATGGAGATCATGCTGCGTCGGGCGGACGCGGCGCCGAGCGGCAGCGGCAGACCCAGGCCGGCGGCCTTCATCAGGGCGGCGAAATTCGCCTTGGCTCCGGGGCCATAGACCAGGGGCGGCCGGATGACGACGAGTTCCGTCGAGGTCCCTTGCAGCAGCGATGCAAGGGCGCGCTCTGCTTCGGCCTTCGACCAGCCGTAGGGAGACGCCGGCTGGAAGGCGCTGTCCGGCGATATCGGCGTGGCGCTCCACTGGCCGTGCACCTGTACCGAACTGACGAAGATGAAGCGGGGTACGCCCGCTCTCATCGCCTCGGCGGCGACCGCAAGCGCGAGATCGATGTTCACGCGCTGATAGTCGGCCTCCGTGGCGCGCTGATGGGCGATGCCGGCCAGGTGAACCACCACATCGACGCCCTTCAGCTCCCCAGGGGCGACGGGGATCGGGGACACCGGGTGGCCGGACAGCACGCCGGCGGCGCGCCCGAAAAGCACGACGCGGGTGGACGGGTCCTGATCAAAATGGTCGACCAGCGCCCGGCCGACAAATCCACCGGCCCCCACGATCGCGACCGTGGCTTCAGGCTTCACGGACGCGGTCTCCCTGCCCGTGGCCGACAAGCGTGCGAAGGATGAAGGCGACATAGGCGCGTACGCTCGGCGCAGCGGCCCATTCCGCATCCAGGGCGGCCAGCTTTTCCGGCTCGGACATGTCGACGCCGTTGACCTGCCCGGGGCCGGTGATGCCCGGCCGGACAGCGAACACCGCGTGGAGCCGCCGCGCCGTCAGCAACTGGTGCTGGACCGGCAGGCAAGGCCGCGGCCCCACCAGGCTCATGTCGCCGGTCAGGACGTTCCAGAGTTGCGGCAGTTCATCGAGCTTGAGCTTGCGCAGCACCCTGCCGAGGCCGGTCACGGAACTCGCGGAGACCTCATGGGTCGCTACGGAAACGGTATCGGCGCTCATGGTGCGAAGCTTGTAGCAGGTGAAGGTTCGCTCGAACCGCCCGACGCGGGTCTGGGCGAATATGGCGGGGCCCGGCGAAGACGCACGGATCCAGAGGCCGAGGACGAAGAGCACGGGCGTGAGGACCAGCAACCCGGCGCCGGCTGCGGCGATGTCGAGGCACCGGATGGCGGCGGTCTGTGCGCGCCCCGTCATGGGTTGGTCGGCCAGCGGACGGCCTCCGGCGCCGGATAGTCGACCGACCAGCTCAGCAGTTGGCGGCTCTTCAGAAGATATTTGGACCAGACCATCGCCGGCACGCTCGCGACGGAATTGGCGCGGAGCGAGCGGCTGATCTCGTCGTTCAGGACCTTCAGGGTCGAGAGACCGCCGGAGCTGGCGCCGCCTTCGCGCATGCCGACCAGAATGTCTTCCAGATAGCTGATGCTGAAATTGTGCTGGTACATGAAACGCACCAGCCAGTCGAAGTCGCCGCTGATGCGGTAGCCGCTCTCGAAGCCGCCCACGGCCTCGGCTGCGGCTCTTCTGACATAGAGGCCGGGGTGGGGAACCATATGGCCGAACCGCGCCATCCAGCGCCGATAGCCCCTGGCCGGATAGTGCCGAACAATCCGGCCGGGGTTGTCCTTGGCGACGATCGCCACGGCGCCGGCGACCGCCTGGCAGTCGGGCGCGGCCCGCATCGCCTCCGTAATGATCTTCAGGGCGTCGGTACGGCAATAGAAGTCGTCCGAGTTCAGGAAGCCGACGACGTCGCCGGTCGCCATCCGCAGCCCCTTCGACATGGCGTCATAGATGCCGCGATCCGGCTCGCTCAGCAGTCTGAGGCTCTGGCGCTCATACTTCGAAACGATGGAGAGGGTCGCGTCCGTGGAGCCGCCATCGACGATGATGTGCTCATAGTCGGCCCCGCGCTGGTCGGCGACAGAAGCGAGCGTGTCGGCGATGGTCGCCTCCGCGTTCCATGCCACTGTCACCACTGAAATTTTCAAACCGGGTATCCCTTGTTCAACAGACCTTGGCCGCTCGGACGCCAGGGTCAGGCGTCCTGGCGTCCGGACCGGCGGGTTGCGGCCGGTGCGGTCTGGTCGGCTCCGCGGATCAGGGCGACGGTGGCCATCACCTCCGTGCAGATTTCATCGACCCGGTCCCGGAGCGCCACCTCGAGCATCTGGTTTCGCTGGCTCTCAGCGAGGGTGGACTGGCCGACGGGGGTCTCGATCTCCGCCAGACCCATCCCCAGCGGCTTGGCCACTTCATTGGCGTCGACCAGCTTCTCGGTGATCTTCTCGCCCTGTTTGAGACCCGTGAAGACAATGGGGATGTCATGGTCGGGCCGCAGGCCGCACAGCTCGATCATCTGGCGCGCCAGGTCGTAGATCTTCACCGGCTTGCCCATTTCGAGCAGGAATTTCCGCGTCTGCGCCGTGGTGGTCGCCGCGCTGATCGCCGCGGCGTGCAGCACCAGCTGCACCGCCTCCGGAATGGTCATGAAATAGCGCTCGACGTCGCGGTCGGTGACCGTCACCGGCCCGCCGCGTTCGATCTGCCTGCGGAAGATCGGAATAACCGAACCGGCCGATCCGAGCACATTGCCGAAGCGAACGATGCAGTAACGCAGGGCGTCGGTCGAATGAGGGAAGATGGACTCCGCCACGCGCTTGGTCGCGCCCATGAAGCTTGTGGGATCGACGGCCTTGTCCGTGGAGATCAGGACGAACTGCGAGGCGCCCGCCCGTTGCGCGGCCGCCGAGACGTTCCAGGTGCCCGTCACATTGGTGAGCACCGCCTCCCGGGGGTTTTGCTCGACCAGGGTGACGTGTTTGAGGGCGGCGGCGTGGAAGACGATCTCCGGGCGTTCCTCTTCGAAGATCTGGAACAGGCGCGCCGCGTCCCGGACATCGCACAGGAAGGCGCGCTTGCTGACCGGGCCGTCATGGTCCGCGAGGCCGCGGTCGATCTCGAACAACAGGAATTCCGAGTGGTCGAGCAGCGAAATATGGGCGCAGCCCTGGATGACGAGCTGCCGGCAGATTTCCGATCCGATGCTGCCGCCGGCGCCGGTGACCAGCACACGCTTGCCGGCGATCAACTGCGCCAGGGGCGCGGGGTCGATGTCCACCGGCTCACGCGGCAGGAACTCCTCCAGGTCGATCTCCCGAAGCGTGTCCTTGCCCGCCTTGAGTTCGACGAGACTGGGCTGGCGAAGCAGCGGTCGCTTCTCGATGCGCAGGCGTCCGATCAGCGCGACGTCCAGGCCGAGGTCGGTGACCGGATCCTCCAGGAAGAGAACCGCTGTGCGGTCCGCGGGCTGGAAGGCCGCGGACTGAAGAATGGATTCGAGCTGCTCGTACCGGCCGAGCACCGGAACGCCATGGATGGCCTGGCCCACCAGACCCGGGACGCCGACCACGATCGCCACAGGTTCGAAGTCGGAGGCATGGTCGGCGGCGTGGCGGCGCAGATAGGCCGCGGCGGCGGCCGGGTCGCCGACCAGCACCAGCGGCTTGCCGCTGGACAGGGGCTTCTTCAGGCCAAGGACGAAACCTCGGATCGAATGCTCCGTCATCAGACGTGAGCCGACCCGCACCCCGACGAGCGCAAACAGGGAGATCATCCACGACAGCAGAAGGGTCGAGCGGGGAAGGGTGATGCCGCGGTTGGAGATGAAGATCAGGGCCAGGAAGGACAGGGCCGTCAGGGCCGTGGCCTGCACCAGACGGCCGACGTCGGCGATCGAGGCATACGACCAGGCGCTGCGTTCGTTCCTCAGCGCAATTTCAAACGCGCCGGCGATAGCGCCGTACACCAGGGCCCACTGCATGATCAGCAAGGCGCCGGGGTCGCTCAACCACCAGTCAACGCCCAATCCCCGCCGAAGGCTGTAAGCAAGAATAAACGAGGCAATTACAAGCGCAATATGAGCAACAAATTTGATTATATAGGTCAAATCATATTTGCCTTATTCATCCCAAGCTTGGGATCTCAACACAAAATAAGCAGTACAAAAGTGGAAGTCGGTGATCTGTAAATCTGATCAATACTGAGAGAACGGGTTCGCCGGGATGCTCACTCCCCCTGTCGGAGGGCCTCGCCTGGTTTTTCTTTGCGGCGCTCAGTTAACTGATATTGTTCGATGATTCAATATTATTGTTCAGCTGCGGGGTCGTGCGGGAACTCCAATTCCAGTTGCGTGGCGAGGTGCGCAAAGTGTGGCCTGCGGTCTCGCCCTTACCCAACTGGCGGCAAAGGCGGCCTGTCAGGTAATGACGATATATGACGTCTGCTTGGTCCTGACAGCCGAAGGTGCGGAAATCTAGCCGCCGGTACGCCCCCTGACGAGGTCCTCCACCACGCCCGGGTCCGCGAGGGTGGACGTATCTCCCAGCGCCCCGACGTCCCCTTCGGCGATCTTGCGCAGGATGCGCCGCATGATCTTGCCCGAGCGGGTCTTGGGCAGGCCCGGCGCCCAATGGATCACATCGGGCGCCGCAATCGGGCCGATCTCCTTGCGGACATGGGCGACGAGGGCCCGCTTGAGGTCGTCGTGCGGTTCGACATCGGCGTTCAGGGTGACATAGGCGTAGATGCCCTGGCCCTTGATGTCGTGGGGGTAGCCGACCACCGCGGCCTCGGCCACGGCGCCGTGCAGGACCAGGGCGCTCTCGACCTCGGCCGTGCCCATGCGGTGGCCCGATACGTTGATGACGTCATCGACCCGGCCGGTGATCCAGTAGTAGCCGTCCTCGTCGCGCAGGCAGCCGTCGCCGGTGAAATACTTGCCCGGATAGGCGCTGAAATAGGTCTCGAAGAAGCGCTGGTGGTCGCCCCAGACGGTGCGCATCTGGCCGGGCCAGCTGTCGGTAATGACGAGGTTGCCCGAGGTCGCGCCCTCCAGCACCACGCCTTCGGCGTCGACCAGCTGCAGCTCGACGCCGGGCAGGGGCTTGGTCGCCGACCCGGGCTTGAGGTCTGTGGCGCCGGGCAGGGGGGAGACGAGGATGCCGCCGGTCTCGGTCTGCCACCAGGTGTCGACGATGGGGCAGCGGCCCTCGCCGACCACTTCGTGATACCAGCGCCAGGCCTCGGGATTGATCGGCTCGCCCACGCTGCCCAGCAGTCGCAGCGACTTGCGGCTGGTCGCCTTCACCGGCCCGTCGCCTTCGCGCATCAGGGCCCTGAGCGCCGTGGGGGCGGTGTAGAAGATCTCGACCTGGTGTTTGTCGATGACCTGCCAGAAGCGGCTGTAGTCCGGATAGTTGGGCACGCCCTCGAACATCAGGGTCGTGGCGCCGTTGGCCAGGGGGCCATAGACGCAATAGCTGTGACCGGTGACCCAGCCGACGTCGGCGGTGCACCAGAAGACCTCGCCCGGACGGTAGTCGAACACCAGCTCATGCGTCCAGGCCGCCCAGAACAGATAGCCGCCCGTGGTGTGCAGCACGCCCTTGGGCTTCCCCGTCGAACCCGAGGTGTAGAGGATGAACAGCGGGTCCTCGGCGTTCATCGGCTCGTACGGGCAGTCGGCGCTGACGCCGCGTTTCGCCTCGCCGTAGCGGACGTCCCGGCCCTCGACGATCGGGATGTCGGCGTTTGTGTGGGAGACGATCAGGACGTGGTCGACCTTGGCGCCGGCCGGCAGCTTCTCGCAGGCGGCGTCGACATTGACCTTCAGCGGCACGCGCTTGCCGCCGCGCAGGCCCTCGTCGGCGGTGATGACGACCTTCGAGCCGCAGTCCTCGATCCGGCCCGCCAGACTGTCCGGCGAGAAGCCGCCGAAGACGACCGAGTGGACCGCGCCGATGCGGGCGCAGGCCAGCATGGCGACAGCCGCCATCGGGATCATCGGCAGATACAGGGTGACGCGGTCGCCCTTCACCACGCCCAGGCCCTTGAGCACATTGGCCATGCGGCAGACTTCGGCGTGGAGTTCCCGGTAGGTCAGGCCGCCGGACTGTGTCGGCTCATCGCCTTCCCAGAGTATGGCGGTCGCGTCGCCGCGGGTCTCGAGGTGCCGGTCGAGGCAGTTGTACGCCACGTTCAGCACGCCATCGCCGAACCAGCGGATGCGGAAGTCGGCCTTGTCGAACGACACGTCCTTGATCGAGGTCGGCGCGGTCATCCAGTCGAGGCGCCGCGCCTGTTCGGCCCAGAAGGCCTCGGGCGTTTCGCGGGCGGCGACCCGGGCTGAGTCATATCCCGCCGTGGTCATGCGGGCGCGGTGCGCCCACTCGGACGGCACGGGGTAGAGGTCGGGAGCGCTCATGGAGACGTCCTTGATCTGCGACCCGCTAGGCCCTGCCGATCGAGGCGTAGCGGAAGCCGCGGTTACGCATTTCGTCCGGGCGGTAGACGTTTCTCAGATCGACCATGACGGGCTGCTGCATGAGCAGTTTGACGCGATCGAGGTCGAGGGCGCGGAACTGGTCCCATTCGGTGAGGATCACGACCACGTCGGCGCCCGTGACCGCCTCATAGGGACCGTCCTTGAACTGGACGCCTTCCAGCATCCGGGCGGCCTCGTGCATGCCTTCCGGATCGAAGGCCTGGACCGTTGCGCCCATGGCGATCAGGGCGGGGGCGACGTCCAGCGACGGCGCATCGCGCATGTCATCGGTGTTCGGCTTGAACGTGAGGCCCAGCAGGGCGACGGTCTTGCCCGTCAGGTCGCCGCCCAGGGCCGAGGCCACCTTGCCGGCCATGGCCTTCTTGCGCGCGTCATTGATCTGGACCGTGGTCTCGATCAGGCGGACCGGCGAACCGGCGTCGGTCGCGGTGCGGACCAGGGCCAGGGTGTCCTTGGGAAAGCACGAACCGCCGTAGCCGGGGCCCGCGTGCAGGAATTTGCCGCCGATCCGCTTGTCCAGGCCGATGCCGCGGGCGACCTGCTGCACATCGGCGCCGACGGCTTCGCACAGGTCGGCCATCTCGTTGATGAAGGTGATCTTCATCGCGAGGAAGGCGTTGGCGGCGTATTTGATCAGCTCGGAGGTGCGCCGGCCGGTGAACAGGATCGGCGTCTCGTTGAGGTTCAGCGGCCGGTAGAGTTCGCGCATCACCGCCTGGGCGCGCGCGTCGTCGGTGCCCACGACCACCCGGTCAGGCCGTTTGAAATCCTCGATCGCGGCGCCTTCGCGCAGGAACTCCGGGTTGGAGACCACGGCGAAGTCGGCGTCGGGCCGGCGTTCGCGGATGATCCGCTCGATCTCGTCGCCCGTCCCGACCGGGACAGTGGACTTGGTCACCACCACGGTGAAACCCTCGATCCGGTCGGCGATCTCCTGTGCAGCGGCGTGGACGTAGGACAGGTCGGCGTGACCGTCGCCCCGCCGCGACGGGGTGCCCACGGCGATGAACACCGCATCCGCCGTCCGGATCGCTTCGGAGCCGTCCAGGGCGAAACTCAGCCGGCCGCCGCGCACATTGGCCGCCACCAGATCGTCGAGACCCGGCTCGAAGATCGGAATTTCGCCCCGCTCCAGCCGCTCGATCTTGGACGGATCCGTGTCCACGCAGGTCACGTCATGGCCGAAGTCGGCGAAACAGGCTCCCGAGACCAGGCCCACATAGCCTGTACCAATCATCGCCACGCGCATTGAAGTCCGTCCTTCAGTTTAACAGAGCGGGGATTAGCGAGTGCGTCCGCGCTTGGCCAGTACGGACATCCAAACCGTTCGACTTCTTTGGCCCCGTTGACTCTCCCGTCCATCTGTTTCTCGCTGGAAGTCAGCGGGGAGAATGGAATGGCGGACAATGACCTCTACCGACGCCAGCTGATCGAACGGCTCGAGCGGGAGAAGCGGGCGGCCCAGGACGAGATCGCCCGCGCCCGGGCGGATGAGGCAAGGGCGCGCGCCCGGGTCGCCGAAAAGGAGGCGGCCATCGCCAGCGTGCACGCCGCCCGGGAGCCCCAGGCCGACGAGTGCAAACGCTGCCGCTTCGAATTCGGGCGGACCGCCGTGCTCCGGCCGATGCCGTCCAAAACGCGGGTCGCGCGGTTCCAGTGCCCGCTGTGCGGCGCCGAGGAAGAGCGGGCGTGAGGCCCTAGCGGATCGCTGCCGCGCCGCGCCCGCCGGCGAGGGCCTTCACCTCGTCGAGGGACGTCATGGCGTTGTCGCCGGGCGTGGTCATCGCCAGCGCGCCGTGGGCGGCGCCGTAGTCGACGGCCGTCTGCGGGCCGAGGTCGTGCAGGAAGGCCCAGGCCATACCCGAGACGAAGCCGTCGCCGCCGCCGACGCGGTCGAGGATGGCGATCTCGCGCACCGGCGTCTCGTACCGCTTTCCGCCGGCCCACAGCACCGCGCCCCAGCGGTTGACCGAGGCCGAGACGGGATCACGCAGGGTGGCGGCGAAGACCTTGATGTTGGGCAGCTCTGCTGACGCCCGGGCGACGAGGGCGTCGAACGGGCCGGCGTCGGCCGGGTCGGTGCGGGCCGCGTGGCCGCCGATGCCGAGGCAGGAGTCCCAGGCGTATTCGTCGCCGACCAGCACATCGGCGAGGCCGGCGATCTCGCGATTGATCTTGCGCGCCGCATCCGGATCGGGATGGCTGGCCCAGAGGCTGGCGCGGTAGTTGAGGTCATAGCTGACCACGACGCCGTGGCGTTTGGCGGCGCGAATGGCGGCGAGGGTCGTCGCGGCTGTGCTCTCGGACAGGGCGGCGAAGATGCCGCCGGTGTGGAGCCAGCGGACTCCTTCGGCCCCGAACAGCGCGTCCCAGTCGACCTCGTCCGGGCGTATCTGCGAAGCGGCGGAATTGGCCCGGTCCGAGGCGCCGAGCGCGCCGCGGACGCCGAAACCGCGCTCGGTGAAATTCAGCCCCATCCGCGTGTTGCGGCCGATGCCGTCGGCCTCGCGCCAGATGATATGCCCGGTATCGACGCCGCCCTGCAGGATCAGGTCCCCGGCGAGCGCCCCCATTTCGTTGCGCGGCAGGGCCGTGACGACCGCGGTGCGCATCCCGAAGGTCTTCCGCAGACCGCGAGCGACATTGTATTCGCCCCCGCCTTCCCAGACCTGGAAGCTGCGCGCCGTGCGGATGCGGCCTTCGCCGGGATCGAGACGAAGCATGACCTCGCCCAGGGCGACGCAGTCCCAGCGGCAGTCTTCGGCCGGTCGGACAGCCAGCAGGTCGGTCATTTCATCAGCGAGGGCAACCACAGCGAAAGCGCCGGGACGAAGGTGACCAGCATCAGGACCGTGGTGCAAGCCAGATAGAAGGGCCAGATCGAACGCAGGCTGTGCGTCATGGGCACCCGGGCGATGGCGCTGCCGACGAACAGCACCGATCCGACCGGCGGAGTGATCAGTCCGATGCCGCAATTGAGCAGCAGGATGACGCCGAACTGGACCGGGTCCACGCCATAGGCCTTGGCCACCGGCAGGAAGATCGGGGTGCAGATGATGATCAGCGGCGCCATGTCCATGAAGGTGCCGAGCACCAGCAGGATGACGTTGATCAGCAGAAGGATCAGGATCGGGTTGTCGGTCAGGGTCTGCAGCAGGCTGACCATCATGGTCGGCACCTGCATATAGGCCATCAGCCAGCCGAAGGCCCCGGCGCAGCCGATGATGAACAGCACCGCGCCCGAGGTTCGCGCCGCGCCGGTGCAGGCGGCCTTGAAGGCGGTCCAGCTCATGTGGCGGTAGACGATGCCGGTGACGACCGTGGCGTAGACGACCGCGATGGAGGCGCTCTCGACCGCGGTGAAGACGCCGGCCCGGATGCCGCCGAAGATGATGCCGACCAGCAGCAGGCCCGGGATGGCCGCGACCAGCCGGGTCAGAACCGTGCCGAAGCCCGGGAAGGGCTCGGCCGCATAGCCCCGGCGCCGCGCGAGGACATAGGCGGTGACCATCAGGGATACGGCCAGCAGGGCGGCGGGCAGGATGCCTGCCGCGAACAGGTCGGAAATCGACACCCCGCCCCCGGCCGAGGCCGAATACAGGATCATGTTGTGCGAGGGCGGCACCAGCAGGGCCACCAGGGCCGCCGAGATGGTGACATTGACGGCGTAGTCGGCGTCATAGCCCCGCTTCTGCATCTGCGGGATCATGGTGCCGCCGATGGCCGAGACGTCGGCGATGGCGCTGCCGGAGACGCCGCCGAACAGGGTCGAGCCGACGACCGTGACCTGACCCAGGCCGCCGCGGATATGGCCGACCATGGACGAGGCGAGGGCGATCATCCGGTCGGACAGGCCGCCCTTCATCATCAGTTCGCCGGTGAAGATGAACAGGGGAATGGCGAGCAGGGCCACGGACGTGATGTCCGACCCCATCTGCTGGAAGACCACGATGGGCGGCAGCGCCAGATAGAGGACGGTGGCGAGGGTCGCCGCCAGCAGGGAGAAGGCGACCGGCACGCCGATGGCCAGCAGGATGGCCAGAAGGCCGAAGAGGATGATGTATTCCATGCTCAGTCCTCCGTCGCGGCGTCGGCGTCGGGCGCGCGGTAGTCGCCGGTCAGAAGGCGTTCGAGCGCGAAGATCAGGATCAGGCCTCCACCCACGCACAGGGCCGCGAATTTGAGGCCGGACGGCAGGGGCGCGCCCGCCAGCGGCACCGGCCAGTCATCGACCATCAGGGTTCCGCCGAGCACCATCAACCCGGCGCCGGCGGCGGCCGCGATCAGGCGCGACATCGACTTCATCAGCCACTGCATCGGCGCCGGCATGGCGTGCTGCAACGACTGGAAGGAGAAATGGGTCTCGCGCCGGACCGCCACCGAGGCCCCGAACATGACGGCGAAACTCATCAGCAGCAGGGCCAGGGGCTCCGTCCAGCCGGGACTGTCGTTCAGCACATAACGGGCGAAGACCTGCCAGGCCTGGATCAGGGCCATGAGCACCAGGGCGATCCCGGCGAGGGCCATGACGAGGACCGCGAGGCCGTCGAGCGCGCGGGAAAAGCCGCGTCGAGGTTCAGACATTTTCGGGCCCTCCCTGAGCGCCGATGGTTTGCGCGGCCGTTCAGGCGACCGCTGCGATCCGTTCGTGGAGCGCGCGCAGGCGCGGCTCGGCGAGATATTTGTCCAGAACCGGCCGGACGGTGGCGGCGAAAGCGGCCTTGTCGACCTCGGCCACCTGCGTTCCGGCGGCGATGACCGTGGCGCGGGCCTTGGCCTCGCGCTCATCCCACAGGGCGCGCATGACCGGCACCGAGCGGCGGGCGACGTCCCGGACCAGCTCCTGGTCGGCGGCGCTGAGCCGCCCGAGGCTGGCTTTCGACATCAGCAGGGCGTCGGGGGCGAAGGAATGCTCGGTCTGGCTCCAGAAGCGGGCGACCTCGAATTGGCGGCTGGACTGATAGCTGGGCCAGTTGTTCTCGGCCCCGTCGATCAGATGGGTCTGCAGCGACGAGAAGACGGCGCCGAAGGTCAGGGGCGTCGGATTGGCCCCCATGGCGCGGATCGAGTCGAGGAAGATGTCCGACTGCGGCGCGCGCATCTTCAGGCCGCGCATCTGCCCCGGCTCGGTGACCGGGTGGCGGACATTGTAGAAGGAGCGCGGGGCGGCGTCGTAATAGGCCAGACCGACCAGACCGCGGCCCTCGAAGACGTTGAGCAGTTCGGTGCCGATGGCGCCGTCGACCACGGCGCGCACATGGGCGACCGAGCGATAGACATAGGGCAGGGCCAGAAGCCGGGTCTCGGGGAAGGCGTTGTTGAGCGCGGCCACGGCGACGCGGCAGATATCGACCGCCTGGAAGCGCGTCAGGCCGATGGAATCGTCCTCATTGCCCAGCTGTCCCGCCGGGAACTGGCGCACGCCGAGGCGGCCGTCGGTCAGGCGCCCCAGCTCCTCGCCCATCCATTTGACCGCGGTGACGGTCGGATAGTCGGCGGGATGGACGTCGACGGCGTTGAAGATGGTCTGGCCGTTGGCGGCCGGGCGCGGCGCGCAGGACGCCAGGCCGAGGCCGGACAGGCCCGCGAGGCCGAGCGTGCGACGGGTCAGGCTCATGCGCTGGCTCCTGTCGCCGGGACCGCGAGGCAGTCGATCCGGCCATCGGGACCGAAATCGGCCGAAGCGGACTGGCCGGCGAAGATATCGTGCACCCCGGTGGCGGCGCCCGTCGAGATCAGCTGTCCCGCCTCGAGGCGCCGCCCGCGCCGGTGCAGCAGGTTCAGCAGGAAGGCCAGGGAATCGAGCGGTCCGCCGGGAATGGCCGTCGCCCCGCCGCGCCCGATGACGATGTCATTGATGGACATGGCGCAGGTCAGGCCGGACAGACGCTCGCGCCAGCCGGCGATCTCGCCGCCGAGGATCAGACCGGCGTTGTTGCCGAAGTCCGACGCCGTGACCGCAGGACCGTGTTCGTTGATGCCCGGGAAAGGGCTGCCCGCGATCTCGACGCCGATGAAGACCCTGGACACCAGCGGCGCCACGCTATCGACGGTCCAGTCATCGCGATCCGGCGCGGTTTCGCCCAGTTCGAGCACATATTCCGCCTCGACCGCCGCGAAGCCGCCCTCGATCACGCCGAACCGGGTCGGGGTGTGGGCGGCCGTCCAGACGTTCCTCGAAAAGATGGGTCCCGCCAGCCGACCGGCGCCGAAACGCACATCGTGCGGAGCGTTGATCCGGCCGAGTTTCCAGCCCGCGATGCGGTCCGGCCAGGCGGATATCGCCTCGTCCTGGATGGCGTACGCCGCCTCGAGCGATTCGGGTTGCAGGCCCGGATAGGCCGCAAGCGCACGACCGCTGCGACGCGCGCCGACAAAGGCGTGCGCGATCGGCGAAGTCGCTGAATTATCGTGTGCGTGGCTCACGCAGCCTCCCTGTTGCGGCAGACATTGCGCAGGAAGGAAACCGGTGTCAATTTGAATCCGGCGACGCCATGATCGAGCGTCCCGGGAACGTCGCGGAACACAGCGACGACGGATAGGATGGAAGCCATGACCCTGAACCGCCTCGTCGCCGGCCTGTTCGCCATCGCGCTCATCGCCGGCGCGCCCCCCGCCGCCAACGCCCAGATCCTCGACTTCCTGCGCCGTGACAACGCGCCGGAGCCGTCAGCCGCGGAAGCGCCGCTGCCGGCCTTTCCGGGAGCCATGGGCTGGGCGGCGCAGACGCCGGGCGGGCGCGGCGGACGGATCATCCGGGTCACCAATCTGGACGCCGCGGGCCCCGGCTCGCTGCGGGAGGCGATCGAGGCCGAGGGGCCCCGGATCGTGGTGTTCGAGGTCGGCGGGGTCATCGACCTGGGCCGCCAGACGCTGCGGCTGAGAAACCCCTTCATCACCATCGCGGGCCAGACCGCGCCCTCGCCGGGCGTCACCATTATCCGCGGCGGAATGGACATCACCGCGCATGACGTCGTGGTCCAGCATATCCGCATCCGGCCGGGTTCGGCCGAGCAGACCTGGATGAGCGGATGGGACGAGGACGGCATCTCCACCATCGGGGCGTACAACGTCATCATCGACCACTGCAGCCTGACCTGGGCCACGGACGAGAACCTGTCGGCCTCGGGGCCGCGCTTCACCGGCGACACGCCCGAGGAATGGCGTCAGGGCACCAGCCACAACATCACCTTCTCGAACAATCTGAATGGCGAGAGCCTGGCCTATGCGACGCACGCCAAGGGCGAGCATTCCAAGGGGTCGCTGATCCACGACAACGTCACCGGCCTGCTGATCGTCGGCAATCTGTACGCCCACAACTACGAGCGCAGCCCGCTGTTCAAGGGCGGGGTCCACGGGGTGATCGTCAACAATCTGATCTACGACCCGGGCCCGCGCGCCATCCACTACAATCTCGCGCCGGAGGAGTGGCTGGCCCACCCCTATGAGGTCGGCAAGATGACGGTGATCGGCAATGTCCTGCGCGCCGGACCCTCGACCCCGACCGAACATCTGGCCTTCATGATGATCGGCGGGGCCGGAGACGTGGAATACTACGGCCGAGACAATATCGCCGTGGACCAGGTCGGCGAGCCGATGCGCATGTTCGGCCGCTACACCACCACCAACGCCCGGATCATCCAGACCCGCCGTCCCCCGGTCTGGTGGGAAGGCCTGACGCCGATGCCGGCGCACGAGGTCCAGGTGGCCGTGCTGTCGCAGGTCGGCGCCCGTCCGTGGGACCGCGACATGCGCGATGTCCTGTTGATCGCCGAAGTCGCCGAAGGCCGTGGCGAGATCATCGACAACGAGCGCGAGGTCGGCGGCTATCCGGCCGTGGTCGAGGCGACCCGCAAACCCTTCAACCCCGACGACTGGGATCTGCGATTCATGACGCCGCTGCGCGACGAGGTGCTGGATCGCCCGGCCGTGCGGCGCGGGACGTGACCGCTGACAGCGCGCGCGGCAAGGTCTAAGGACACCGTTCGACCAGAGAGACTCCCTCAGTGAACGAACCCCGACGGACCGGCGGCAAGCCTGCCACCATCAACGACATCGCCCGGCTCGCCGAGGTGTCGAAGAAGACCGTCTCGCGGGTCATCAACAACTCGCCCTTCGTCAAGGAAGAGACGCGCAAACGGGTCGAGGCGGTGATCGCCGAGCACGGTTTCACGCCGGATCCGCAGGCGCGCGGCCTGGCCTTCCGGCGGTCGTTCCTGGTCGGGATGATCTATGACAATCCCAGCCCGAACTATGTGGTCAACATGCAGCAGGGCGTGCTGGACGCCGTGCGTGGCGCGGGCCTGGAATTGGTCGTGCACCCCTGCAACCGCGGCTCCGACGCCTTCCTGAACGAGGTGCGGAACTTCATCGTCCGGCAGAAGCTGTTCGGTGTGGTCATGCCGCCGTCGGTGTCCGAGGACGACCGGGTGGTGGCGATCCTCAGGGAGGCGGACTGTCCCTATGTCCGGATCGCCTCGGTCTCGCTGGACGAGCCGGCCCGTATGGTCGTGACGCACGACAGCCGCGGCGCGGCCCGGGCGGCCCGGCACCTGGCTGAACTGGGACACCGGCGCATTGCATTCATTTCGGGACCCGACACCTTCCGCTCGTCGCACGAGCGGGGGAGGGGGTTCGCCGAAGGTCTGGCCGAGCACGGTCTGACGCTGGACCCCGCCTACACCCGTCGCGCGGCCTATACGTTCGAGTCGGGGGTCGAGGCCGCGACGGAATTGCTCGCTCTGCCCGAGCGTCCGACGGCGATCTTCGCGGGTAATGACGAGATGGCCATCGGGGTGATGAAGGCCGCGCGCGACGCCGGCCTCGATGTGCCGCGCGACCTGTCGATCGTCGGCTTCGACGACCTGCCGATGGCCTCGCGCGTCTGGCCGAACCTGACCACCGTCCGCCTGCCGATCCGTGACATGGGCCGGATGGCCGCCGAGAAACTGACCGCCGGTCTGCGCGGTCTCGATCCCGCCACCCTGGTCCAGCCGGAAGTCGATCCGTCACTGGTGGTCAGGGATTCCACGGCGCCGCCCGGGCGCTGATCGGGGACCGCGCGGCGCTGAAGCGCGGCTTTTCAGGGAGCCAATTCCGGCAAAGCTCGTTGTTTCCGGGCTCACACCCCCGAGCGATCGCCGAGAAGGCCCATGCCTGCGCCGTCCATTTCCGCCTCGCCCCGTGTCTCCACGGGCGTACCCGAGCTGGACACCATCCTCGGCGGCGGGCTGACCGCAAACCGGTCCTATCTGCTCGAAGGCACGCCCGGCAGCGGCAAGACGACCATTGCGCTGCAGTTCCTGCTCGAGGGCGCGCAGGCCGGGGAGCCCGGTCTTTACATCACACTCTCGGAAACCTCGTCGGAGTTGCGGGAAGTCGGCCGCAGCCACGGCTGGACCCTGGACGGCATCGAACTCTTTGAACTGGTCAGCGAGGACGGGCTGCATCCCGAGAGCGAGCAGTCGATCCTCGACCCGTCGGAGGTCGAGCTCGGGGAGACGATCGCGGGGGTGATGGAATGCGTCGACCGCCTGCGCCCTGCGCGGGTGGTGTTCGACAGCCTGTCGGAGATGCGTCTGCTGGCCCAGGACTCGCTGCGCTACCGGCGGCAGATCCTGGCGCTGAAGCAGTATTTCTCGACCCGGCACTGCACCGTCCTGCTGCTGGACGACCGCAGTTCCGATCCCGGCGATCTGCAGCTTCACAGCATCGCGCACGGCGTCATCACACTGGAGCAGGCGGCCCAGGAATATGGCTCAGAACGGCGCCGCCTGCGCGTCGTGAAGATGCGCGGCGTGAAATACCGCGGCGGCTTCCATGACTTTGCGATCGAGACCGGCGGCGTCTCGGTCTTCCCGCGGCTGGTGGCCAACGAGCACCATGCCGAGTTCAACGCCGACCTGGTGTCGACGGGAATCGAGCATCTGGACGAGATGCTGGGCGGCGGGCTGTCGCCCGGGACCAACACCCTGCTCAACGGGCCGTCGGGCGTGGGCAAGACCACCACAGCCGTTTGCTGCGGACTCGAAGCGATCCGGCGTGGTGAAAAGGCCGCCTACTATCTGTTCGATGAGGGCGTCACGACCATGCTGGCCCGCTCAAAGGCCATGGGCATGGACCTGCAACCGCACATCGACAGCGGCATGATGCAGGTGTTCCAGATCGATCCGGCCGAGCTGACGCCCGGCGAGTTCGCGAGCTGGATCCGTCGGGCGGTCGAGCAGGACGGCGTCGGCTTCATCGCGATCGACAGCCTGAATGCGTTCCTGCAGGCCATGCCGGGCGAGAAATACCTGCTGCTGCAGATGCACGAGATGCTGAGCTACCTGAACCAGCAGGGCGTGATCACCGTGCTGATCCTCGGCCAGCACGGCATCATCGGCGAGGTCCGTTCGGAGATCGACCTCAGCTATCTGTCCGACACCATCGTGCTGTTCCGGTATTTCGAGTCGCGCGGCAATGTGTTGAAGGCGGTCTCGGTCGCCAAGAGCCGGACGACCGAACATCAGTCCAGCATCCGGGAGTTCCGTCTGGCCCGGGGCGGCATCCGGATCGGGGATCCCCTCAAGGACTTCGAGGGCGTTCTGACCGGCCTGCCCAACTATCGCGGCTCCACGCCGCTCATGTCCGCGGACCCAGCCGCCCGGGAGGCGTGAGCGCGTGGAGTGGCGTATCCTGCTGCTGGCGCTGAAGGGGCGCGACTCAGCGGTCATCGAGCAACTTCTGGCGCGATCGGGACACGAGTGCCTGATCTGCGACAGCCCGGCCGCGCTGGCGCATGAGGGTCGGCAGGGGGCCGCCATTGCGGTGGTGACCGAGGAATCGCTGCTGGACGCCGACACGACCGCCCTCGACGCCTGGCTGGGCGAGCAGCCCTCCTGGTCGGACTTCCCGTTCGTGCTTCTGGCCACAAAGCGCGCGGGGCGGCGGCCGCGCGACGCCCTGCGGACGCTTGAGCAGCTGGGCAATGTCGTCGTGCTCGAACGGCCGGTGCACAGCGAGACCCTGGCCAGCGCCGTGAACTCGGCGATGCGTGGACGCAGCCGACAGTATGATGCGCGCCGCCGACTGGAAGAACTGCAGGCGGCGGAAGGACGGCTGACCAGTCTGAACGGCTCACTCGAAACGCGCATCGCAGAACGCACCGAGGCGCTGTCGTCGGCCAACAACCAGTTGATGCAGGAGATCGCCGAGCGCGAGCGCGCCCAGGCGGCGCTGGCCCAGTCGCAGAAGATGGAGGCGGTGGGCCAGCTGACCGGCGGGATCGCGCATGACTTCAACAATCTTCTCACCGTCATTTTCGGCAATCTGGAGCTGATCCGGCGGCGGACCGACGATGAGAAGACGGCCCGGCTGGTGGATTTCGCCCAGCAGGCGGCGGATCGTGCGGCCAAGCTGACCCACCAGCTGCTGGCGTTCTCGCGGACCCAGAACCTCACCCTGAAGGCGGTCGATCTGAACGGCCTCGTCACGGGGATGCACGACCTTCTGGGCCGCAGCATCGGCCCCATGGTGCGTATCGAGATGGCGCTCGACGCCGCGGGTCCCTGGGCGCTGGCCGACGCCAATCAGCTGGAGCTCGCGATCCTGAACCTGTCGATCAATGCCCGGGACGCGATGGCCGACGGCGGCGTCCTGACCATCTCGACGGGCCGTCGGGCGGCGGAGGGCGTCGACCTGGCTCCCGGCGACTATGCGGTGATCAGCGTCAGGGACACCGGCTCGGGCATTCCGCCGGGCCTGATGGCGAGGGTGTTCGACCCCTTCTTCACCACCAAGCCCATCGGCAAGGGCACGGGGCTCGGCCTCAGCCAGGTTTACGGCATCGCCCAGCAGTCCGGCGGTACGGTCCGGCTGGCCAGCGTCGAGGGGCGGGGTACAACCGTCGAAATCTGGCTGCCGGCGGCGGAGGCGACGACCGCGGCCCCCGAGCACCTGTTCAACGCGGACGCCGATGCGGAGACGCCGCACCAGCGCATCCTGGTCGTCGACGACGACGAGGCCGTGCGGCGCTTCATCGTCGAAAGTCTGCAGACGCTCGGCTACAGCGTCGACGAGGCGGCGGACGGGGAGGCGGGCCTGCGCGTATTGCAGGGGTCGCCGCCCGACCTGATCATCGTTGACTACGCCATGCCGGGAATGACCGGGGTCGATGTCGTGCTGCGGGCGCGGGCGGTGGCGCCGGGCGTGCCGATCATCCTGGCCACGGGCTATGCCGACATGGAGGCCGTGGATCGGGTGATGCCGACCGAAAGCGTGCTGCGAAAGCCCTTCCGCCTCGCCGAACTCGGCCTGGCCGTCCGTCAGGCGCTGGCGACGGCCTGACCAACCTGCGTCAGTGGCTGACGAGACCCTTCACATGGTCGCGGATCGCGGCGTCGGTGGCGTTGGCGAAGAAATATTCCTGGAAGCGTTCGCCGGCGACGGCGGCCTTCAGCAGGTCCTGGTCCACAGTCTTCAGGACGGTCAGCATGTCATGGCAGGTGACGGCCTTGAGGTCTTTCAGGATGCCGCGATTCTTGCGCATGATCTCGGCCCGCTCCCTCGGATAGCCGAGGCCACGCTCGCCCTCGAACAACGGAGAGGCGCGCGACCCAGCGCGCCCGCAAGGGGAGGGCGGCGATGAGCGCGCCAGGGCGGCTGCCGGACGTGAACCGCGTAGGCTATGGCGCGCCCCAGCGCTGCCCCGACTGACCACCTGGCGTGCAACCTGGGGTGTGCAGGATATCGTGCAAATCGTGAAGAAGATCTGAGGGGCGCCAGCAAGGGGGGGAGCACCAAACGGCCGGTCCCGGCGGTGTGGTTGCCCGTGAGCAAAGCGGAGCAGAGGCAACCCGGCGCGGC
>CAYNNT010000042.1:0-23226 GCA_964398675.1 uncultured Brevundimonas sp. | reverse complement strand
GAGTGGCGGTAGGTGTAGCCGAAGTCGGCCAGCGTCAGCTGGACCCGCTCGCCCTGACGGTTCAGCCCCCAGGCCGAGACCAGAATGTCCTTGGTCTCCGCGCCATAGCAGCCGGCGTTCATGGTCAGGGCCCCGCCGACGGTGCCCGGAATGCCCGCGTAGAACTCCAGCCCGCCGAGCCCGGCCCTGGCCGAGGCCTTGGCCACCATCGAGTCCAGCGCGCCTGCGCCGGCCGTGATCGTCTCGCCCTCGGTCGTGATGCCGGCGAACGGCCGCCCGGCCAGCCGGATGACCACGCCCTCGACCCCGCCGTCGCGCACGATGACGTTGGAGCCAACGCCCAGCACCGTCACCGGCACCGCCGGGTCCAGCGCCTTGAGGAAGTCGGCGAGATCATCGGCGTCGGCCGGGATGAACAGGGCGTCGGCGTTTCCACCCACCCGGAACCAGGTGAACGGCCCGAGCGGCTCATCGCGAAGCAGTTTGCCGCGGACCTCGGGCAAGGCGCTCACCCCAGCCCCTCCAGCTGCCCCGGCAGCGCATAGGCCCACTGGGTGATGTCCCCTGCCCCCAGCAGCACGACCAGATCGCCGTCCTTCGCCTCGGCGGCGATCACGCCCGGCAGGGCCTCGACGCTCTCAAGGGCCTGCACCGACCGGTGGCCGAAGCGGCGGATGCCCTCGACCAGGGCGTCCTTGTCGATCCCCTCGATCGGCGTCTCGCCGGCCGCATAGACGTCGGCCACGAACACAGCGTCGGCGTCGGAGAAGCAGGTCGAGAACTCCTCCATCAGGGATTCCAGCCGGGTGAAGCGGTGCGGCTGGACCACGGCGATGACGCGGCCCTCGGCGACCTGACGCGCGGCCTTCAGCACGGCGGCGATCTCGACCGGGTGGTGGCCGTAGTCGTCGACGATCCGCACCCCGCCGACCACGCCCGTGGTCGTGAAGCGCCGCCGGACGCCGCCGAAACCGGCCAGGCCGGCGCGGATGGAGTCGTCAGACACATCCAGTTCTCGCGCCACGGCGATGGCGGCGAGGGCGTTGGCGACATTGTGCCAGCCGGCCATCGGCAGGTGCAGGCCCGTGATCCGGACCGGCTCGTCCGCCGCGGCCAGGCCTTGCGGCTGGATGACCACGTCGAAACGGCAGCCGTCCGGCTTCATCTCGACATTGTCGGCGCGGACCATGGCCTGTGGGTTGACGCCATAGGTCACCAGCCGCCGGTTATCGATCGAGGCCACCAGCCGCTGCACCTCCGGATGGTCGAGGCAGACGGCGGCGAAGCCGTAGAAGGGGATGTTCTCGACAAAGTCCACGAACGCCTTCCGCACGCCGTCGAAGTCGCCGTAGTGATCGAGGTGTTCCGGATCGATATTGGTGACGATGGCCACCGTCGACTTGAGGCGCAGGAAGCTGCCGTCGCTCTCGTCGGCCTCGACCACGATCCAGTCGCCGTCGCCGACCTTGGCGTTGGTGCCATAGGCGTTGATGATCCCGCCGTTGACCACCGTCGGGTCCAGCCCGCCGGCGTCGAGGATGGCGGCGACCATGGAGGTGGTGGTCGTCTTGCCGTGGGTGCCGCCGACCGCGATCGAGAACTGCAGCCGCATCAGCTCGGCCAGCATCTCGGCCCGCCGCACCAGCGGGATGCGCCGCTCGCGGGCGACCATCATCTCGGGATTGGTCGCCTTGACCGCCGTCGAATAGACCACCGCCGAGACGCCCTCGCCGATGTGCGCCGCGTCGTGACCGATGAAGATGCGCGCGCCCAGCTTCTCCAGCCGTTCGGTATTGGCCGACGCCTTGGCGTCCGAGCCCTGCACCGAATAGCCGATCTTCAGCATGATCTCGGCGATGCCGCTCATGCCGATGCCGCCTATGCCCACGAAATGCACGGGGCCGAGGTCGAATGGAACGGGGCGAAGGCGAGCGATCATCCCAGCGGATTAGCAAGGGTCGCGGCGGAATGCATCACCTGCGTTCAGTGGGACGGAAGGTGACTGGTGATCGGTGATTGGTGGTTGCGACGTCTGTGGTGGTGGGACCCCTGGAGCCGACGGCGGCGGCATCAGCCACCCATCACCAATCACCAACCACCTCGCCGCACCGGCCGACGGAATTCGGCCGCGTCGCCTCACCCGCCCTCAGTCCTCCGCCACGAAATCCTGCGCGAACTCGGGCGCGTCCTCTTCGCCCGGCAGAAGCGGCGCATCGTCTTCGTCAGAGGCGCGCGACGGATCCGGCACCTCGAAGCCGACCGGGATCGACAGGTCCAGCAGCCCTGCCGCCTTCATCTCCTGAACGCCGGGCAGATCGTACAGATTGGACAGGCCGAAATGCTCCAGGAACCGGTCGGCGGTGCCGTAGGTCACCGGCCGTCCCGGGGTCCGCCGCCGTCCGCGCAGCCGCACGAACCCCATCTCCAGCAGCAGGTCCAGCGTCCCCTTCGACAGCGACACCCCCCGCACGCTCTCGATCTCGGCCCGGGTGCAGGGCTGGTGGTAGGCGATGATGGCCAGGGTCTCGAGCGCGGCCTTGGACAGTCGGCGCGGCTCCTCGCGCTCCTCGGTCATCAGGAAGGACAGGTCGGGCGCCGTGCGGAACTGCCAGCGGTCGGCCACGCATTCCAGCTCGACGCCGCGCCCGTGATACCGCTCGCGCAGGGCCGAGATGGCCCCGCCGACATTCGCGCCCTCGGGCAGCCGCCGCGCGATCTCGGCCGCCGACAGCGGTCCGGCCGCCGCGAACAGCAGGGCCTCGACCCGCCGCTCGATCTCTCCGTGGTCGGGTGCGAACTGGATCACGGCGCCAGCTCCAGCACCTGGCCCCGCCCGCGCCGCTTCAGATAGAGGTCCGCGAAGGCCTCGGCCTGTTTCACATCCATCGCCCCCTCCTTCACCAGCTCCAGACTGGCCGACAGGGTCGAGGCGGTAAAGCTGGCCTGGGTCGGGCCGTCGGCCTGGCTGTGCGCCGGGGCCACCTGCTCCAGCGGCGTCCATTGTTCCAGCCGGGGCAGAACCTCCCGCAGCCAGTCCCGCGCCGCCTCCAGGCCGAAGGCCTCGATCCGCTGGCCGGGGTTGTAGTGGCGCTGCTCCTCGCGACGACGCTGGGTCACATAGGCGGCCATCAGCTCGTACAGGCTGGCGTCGACGCGATCGGACGGCACGATCACCGTCGCCTGCGGATCGCCACGGCTGAACACGTCGCGCTTCAGCTGTGGCCGGGCCGTAATCGCCTCCACCGCCTTGCGCATGGCCTCCAGCTTCTGCAGCCGGAAGGCCAGGGCCGCGGCCATCTCCTCGGCCGGGATCTCGTCACCCTTGCCCTTTTCGGTGCGCGGCAGCAGCAGGCGCGATTTCAGATAGGCCAGCCAGGAGGCCATCACGAGATAGTCCGCCGCCAGCGAGAAATTCCTCCGCCGCGCCTCATGCACGAAGGCCAGATACTGTTCCGCCAGCCGGGTGATCGACAGCTTCAGCAGATCGACCTTCTGCGTCCGCGCCAGCGCCAGCAGCACGTGCAGCGGCCCTTCATAGCCGTCCAGGTCGACGACGAAGGCTTCACGCTCATCGACCTGTTCGGCGGCGGTGAAGTCGAGGTTGGGCTGGAAGGCGTCGGTCATGCCTGCGCCTCCCCGACGTCCGGCCCCTTCGCAGCGTTCAGCCGGCCCGCCAGCATGGCGGCGAACCGTTCGCGGGCCTCACGGTCGTCCAGCGGCTCGGGCGTATGGACCACGCGGGCCATGGCCGAAGCCGCCCGCTTCGCCGCCGCGCCCTTGAGCCGGCCGACGCCCTCGGCCACCTGACGCATCTCGTCGAGCGCGCCGTTGCAATGCAGGACCACGTCGCACCCGGCCTTCAAGGCCGCCTCGGCCCGCTCGGTCAGCGAACCCGACAGCGCCTTCATCGACAGGTCGTCGGTCATGATCAGGCCGCCGAACCCCAGATGCGCCCGCATCAGCCTGACGGCCTTCTTCGAGGTGGTCGCCGGCCGTTTCGGATCGATGGCGTCGAACACCACATGCGCCGTCATGGCCAGCGGCATGTCCGACAGGGCCTTGAACGGCGCGAAATCCCAGCCGTCCAGGGTGGCGAAATCCGCATGCACCACCGGCAGGTCGTGGTGGCTGTCGGCGAAGGCCCGGCCGTGCCCCGGCATGTGTTTGATCACCGGCAGGACGCCGCCGGCCAGCATCCCCTCCGCCGCCGCCCGCCCCAACTGGGCCACCGTCGCCGGATCGTGGGCGTAGGCCCGGTCGCCGATGATGTCGTGGGCGCCCGGCACCGGAACGTCCAGCACCGGCAGGCAATCAACATTGATCCCGACCGCCTTCAGGTCATGCGCCATCAGCCGCGCGCCCAGACGGACCAGTTCGCGGGCCGTCAGCAGGTCGTTGGTCGCCTTCAGATAGGCCTCGCCCGGCGGATATTTCGGCCAGTGCGGCGGCCCCATCCGCTGCACCCGCCCGCCCTCCTGATCGATCAGGATCGGGGCGGCGGCGTCGCCGATGCTGTCGCGCAGCGCGTCGGTCAGGGCCCGCACCTGCTCCGGGCTGTCGATGTTGCGGCGGAACAGGATGAACCCCCACGGCCGCGCCTCGGCGAAGAAGGCGCGTTCCGCCTCCGTCAGCCGATGGCCGCTACAGCCGTAGATCGCCGCCGTGGTCACCGATCGGTCAGCGCACGAAACAGTCGCCGCCGGCGGCCTTGATGGCGCTGCACAGGCCGGTCGCCTGGTCGCGGCTCAGGCCGGTGACGGTGGTGCGATAGACCGTCGAACCGTTCGAGGCCGTCACCTCCTGCACCCGCTTGTCGGCGCCGGCGGTGAACTGCGGATAGCGGCCGACGACGCTGGCGAACTCGCGGTCGGCGATACTGGGGGTCGAGAAGGCGCCGATCTGCACGCCGGACGTCCCGCCGACGGTGGCGGGCGCGCGGGGCTCGGTTTTGGCGGCCGGCGGCGTCACCGGCGTCGGGCGCGGCGCGACGGGCGCGGTCGTTCCGGCCGGAAGCGGCGCGGGACGCGGCTGGGCCGTCTCCGGCGGCGGGGTGAAGGTCGGGGCGGCGGTCGGAGCCTCGGCGGCGTCATAGACGTCGATGCCGGCCTCCGGATCGACCGGCTGGGCCTCCAGCGGCGCGTCGGCCTTCATCTGCACGACCGGCGTGCCCACCGCCGGCGGGGCGTCGTTCGAGGAGCGCGGCCCGGCGCGGTAATAGACCACCACGACGATGATCAGCAGCAGCAGGACCACCGCCGAGATGATCAGCGTCATCGGCGGCGCCTTGGACCCACCCCCGCCCCCGCCGGCCCGGCGTGCGTCATAGCCGCCGCGGTTGAACGGCAGGTCGTCGTCGGTCGGCGGCGTATAGGCGCCCCGGTCGCGGCCCTGGTTCGGACGATAGGGATCTTCGTTGGACATGACCGCGCCTCATGAATCCACGCGAATCGGCGCGCGGAACCCTCACTGTATCCCGGTCCGAGTCCTTTTTCAGGCGCAGAAGCATCTCCGCAGCTTTGTCATCCCCGACGTAGCGAAGCGGAGATCGGGGACGCCAGCATCACCACCATCCCCTCCCGGAAAGCGCCTGCGCTTATCCGGGAGAAAGCCAGCGGCCCACACCCTTCTCCCGGCTCGGCCCACAGGCCGTCCGGGAGGGCAGCGAGAATGGCCCCGCCCGTCCCGGCTCTCCGCTTCGCTTCGGCCGGGATGACAAGCTAGAGGTCCAGCGCCAGATCGAGGCTGAACAGCTTGCGATGTTCCTCGATGGCGTACCGGTCGGTCATGCCGGCGATATAGTCGCACACCGCCCGGGCCCGCTTCGCCTGATCCGCCACGTCCGCCCGGCCTGACCATTCGGGCGGCAGGGTGCCGGGGTCGGCCATGAACAGCTGGAACATCTCGGCCAGGATCCGCCGCGCCTGGCTGCGGGTGCGGTTGACGCGATAGTGGCGGTACATCCGCTCGAACAGGAATTTCCGCAGCACGCCCAGATCGGCCAGCATGGCCGGCGAGAAGGCCACCAGCATCCGGTCGGCGGTCCGCACCGCCTCGGTCGAGCGGATACCGGCCGCCTCGAGCCGGGACTCGGTCTCGGCCAGCACGTCCTCGACCATCGCCCCGATCATGCGCCGCACCGCCTCGATGCGGATCATCCGGTCGTCGATGTCCGGCCAGTCCTTGCGCACCCCGTGCAGCACCGGCCCGATCAGCGGCACATCGGCCAGGTCGTCCAGGGTGAACAGCCCCGCCTGCACGCCGTCGTCGACGTCGTGATTGTTGTAGGCGATGTCGTCCGCGATCGCCGCTGCCTGGGCCTCCAGCGAGGCGAAGGTCCCGAGCCGCAGGTCCCATCCCGGGGCATAGTCGGCGATCGCCTTCCACGCCGGCTCATGCAGTCGGTGCGACACCGGCCCGTTGTGCTTGACCACCCCCTCGACGGTTTCCCAGCTCAGGTTCAGCCCGTCGAAGCCCGGATAGCGCTCCTCCAGCTTGGTCACGACGCGGAAGGTCTGGACGTTGTGGTCGAACCCGCCCCACGGCTCCATCTGGGCCTGCAGTTCATCCTCGCCGGCGTGGCCGAACGGCGGATGGCCGAGGTCGTGGGCCAGGGCCACCGTCTCGGCCAGGTCGGTGTCCAGCCGCAGGGCGTGGGCCAGGGACCGCGCGATCTGCGCCACCTCCAGCGAATGGGTCAGGCGGGTGCGATAGTGGTCGCCCTCATGCGCCACGAAGACCTGGGTCTTCTCCTTCAGCCGCCGGAAGGCCGTTGCATGGATGATCCGGTCGCGGTCGCGGGCATAGGCATTGCGCGTCCGGCTGATCGGCTCGGGCGTCAGCCGGCCTCGGCTGTGTTCGGGGTATTCGGCATAGGGCGCGCGTTCGGGGATCAAGGTCAGCCGCTCTTTCGGGTCCGGGCCTTTGCGATCGGCCCTGTACGCCTCATATACCCCCCGTGAGCACCGTCCAATCCGCACCCCTGTTCCAGATTACCCCCTCCGCCGGAGGTCACGGCCTGTCGCTGTCCGACAGCGCTGCAAAACGTCTGGCCGAACTGGGCGCGGCCGAGGGCCGCCCCGTCCTGCTCCGCGTCGCCGTCGACGGCGGCGGCTGTTCCGGCTTCCAGTACCGGTTCGAACTGGTCGAGGCCCCCGAGCCCGAAGACATCCGCATCGAGGCCGCCGGTCAGGCCGCCGTCGTCGACCTCGTCTCCCTGCCCTTCCTCAAGGGCTCCGAGATCGCGTTCGTCGATGACCTGGCCGGCGCCCAGTTCGTGGTGCGCAACCCCAACGCCGCCTCCAGCTGCGGCTGCGGCGTCAGCTTCTCGATCTGAGGGCGAACCCGCCCGGTGTCGTGATGAGTCCGCTATGGGCGGGAAGCGGTCATGCCCTCCCTCTATCGTCATTCCGGGCGAAGCACAGCGAAGACCCGGAACCCGGCGGCGCGCGGGATCGCGAACCTGTCGCGGACACCGGCGGGTGAAGCATTTCGCCTTCGGCGCCGCTGGGTTCCGGCCTTCGCCGGAATGACGATAGCGGGACGGGGTGCGTCCCCTTGCCTACAATCCGCCGATTGTCAGCATATCCCGCGCCGCCAAACCGCGAATTTCGCTCACCTTCCACAAAATACAGCGTCACCAGCCCGCCATAGCGGGGGCCCGTCCTGGACTCCCATCGTCCCGTCGCAAGGGAGGCTCGGCCGGCGAACCGAAGCGGATGGAGCGGGATCTCGCTGCGCAAGCAGGGAGGCCGGACCGGAGTGGGGACCTCCTGAGGGTCGCCCGCCCGGGGTGGAGGGCCAGGGGGATACCCAGGCCGTTCCAGGGACTGCCTCGTCGGAGCGGCCTGCCCGCCGGAGGCGATTGCGGTAAGGCCTGAACACGGCCACCCGACGCAAGCTTCCGGATAACCCGCCGCGCGGAGCGTCTGTCTTTCGCCGAAACGGTATTTCCATCTACTCATCCGGGCGGCCCGGGCGCTCCGCCATGCCTCCCGACCGGCGCCACAAAAGCGGCTTGCATTTAGCGATATTCCTAATTAGCGTCCTGCCTTATGAACGCCCTGTTCAAAGCCCTGTCCCACCCGGTCCGCCGCCGCATCATCGACATGCTGCGCAAGGGACCGATGGCGTCCGGCGACATCGCCGCCGCCTTCGACATGAGCTGGCCGACGATCACCGGCCATCTCAATGCGCTCAAGGAAGCCGGACTGGTCTCACCCGAGCGCGAAGGCGCCTCGATCCGCTACCGGCTCGAGATTTCGGCTGTGGAGGAAGCCTTGGCCTTCCTTCTGGCCATGACCGGCGCCCGCGCCGACGACGCTGACAAGGAGGATCTGCGATGACCACGCCGATGAAGCCCACCCTCGCCGACGTCGCCGCGGGGATCGTCGGATTGATGATCGTCGGCGCCGGCGCCTGGGTCATCGTCTCCGGCCCCGCAGGGCTGATGCCCGTCCACTACGGACTGACGGGCGAGGTCGACCGCTGGGGCAGCCGGGTCGAGGTCGGCGGCCTGATCGCCGGTCTCGGCCTGTTGCTCGCGGTGCTTGGCGCCGGTCTGGGTCTGGCTGCGGCGCGATCGACGGATCCGGCGCGTCGCCGCGCCCTCGGCGCGGCCAGACTGGTCGTGTTCATCGCCGTCCTCTGCGCCGTCCTGTTCACGGGCGGGGCCAGCCTCAGCGGGACGACCTCGATCGCCGGCGGCCTGCCGATGATCGCCCTCAGCCTGATGCTCGTCGGCATCGGCGCCTTTCTGGGCCGGGTGGGCCCCAATCCCTTCGTCGGTCTGCGCACGCCCTGGACCTTCAAGAGCCGGCTGGCCTGGGATCGCAGCAACCGCCTCGCCGGACGGCTGCTCTTCTTCCTCGGCCTGTTCGGCCTCGTCGCCTCGACCTTTGCGCCCCAGCCCGCCGGACTGGTCGCCCTGCTCACCGGCCTGATGATCGCCGTCGTCTGGGGCGTCATCGAAAGCTGGCGCGTCTGGCGCACCGATCCCGACCGCCAGCCCTTCTGATCCCGATCACCGGAAACCCGCCATGCTCAGCCTCATCCTCGCCGCCGCCCTCATGGATCCAACCGCCACGCCGGTCGTCCTGCCTTCAGAGCCCGCGGCCCTGCACGGGACCCTGCTGACACCCGAAGGCCCGACCCGCGCCGTCGCCGTCATCCTGCCCGGCTCCGGCCCCACCGACCGCGACGGCAACAGCCCCGGCGGCCTCGTCGCCTCGACCTACCGCCTGCTGGCCGAGGGGCTGGCCGAACAGGGCGTGGCCACGGTCCGCATCGACAAGCGCGGCGTGGGCGCCAGCGCCTTCGCCATGGTCGCCGAGCAGGATCTGACCTTCCAGACCTATATCGACGACGCCCGCGCCTGGGCCGCCGAGGCCGCCCGTATCACCGGCCAGCCCTGCGTCTGGCTGATCGGCCACAGCGAGGGCTCGCAGATCGCGCTGGCGGCGGCGCAGGACGACAACCCGTCCGTCTGCGGTCTGGTGCTTCTGGCCGGCGCAGGCCGTCCCGCCGGGGTCGTCCTGCGCGAGCAGTTCCGGGCCGCCCTGCCGGAGGCCCTGCAGGCCCCCGCCTTCGCCGCCCTCGACGAACTGGAGGCCGGGCGCACGGTCACCGACGCACCGCCGGAACTGGCGGCCCTCTTCCGGCCCTCGGTCCAGCCCTATCTGATCTCCTGGATCGGCCTCGACCCGACCGACCTGATCAGGCGCTACGAGGGTCCGATCATGATCGGCCAGGGCACGACCGACATCCAGGTCGGCATGGTCGACGCCAACGCCCTGTCAGCCGCCCGGCCGACGGCCCATCTGGTGGTCTGGGAGGGCGTGAACCACGTCCTGAAACTCGCCCCCGCCGATCGCGCCGGCAACATCGCCACCTACGGCAATCCGACCTTGCCGCTGGCGCCGGGCGTGGTCGACGACGTGGCCGGCTTTATCCTGCAGCCGCGTTAGGCCAGGGTTTCCTGGAAGCGGACGGGACGGCCGTGCGCCGTCCCGACCAGCTCGCCATCCTTCATCACCACACGGCCGCGCACGATGGTCGCCAGGGCCTTGCCGGTCGCCTCGAAGCCGTCGAACGGGGTCCAGCCGCAGCGGCTGGCCATGTCGGCGTGGCTGAGGACGTGTTTCGCCTTCAGGTCGACGATGGTCAGGTCGGCGTCATAGCCCTCGGCCATCCGCCCCTTGCCGGCGATGCCGAACACCCGGTTGGCGCCGTGGGAGGTCAGGTCGATGAACCGGTCCAGGCTCAACCGCCCGTGGGCCACATGGGTCAGCATGACCGGCACGAGAGTCTGCACCCCCGGCATGCCCGACGGCGAGGCCGGATAGGGCCGGGCCTTCTCCTCCAGCGTATGCGGGGCGTGGTCCGAGCCCAGCACATCGGCGACGCCCTGCTCGATCCCGTGCCACAGGCCGGCGACGTGGCGGGCGTCGCGGATCGGCGGATTCATCTGCGCCAGGCCCTTGAGCCGCTCATAGGCCTCCGGCCCTTCCAGCGTCAGGTGCTGCGGCGTGACCTCGACGGTGGCGACGTCCTTGTGATCGGCGAGGAAGGCGATCTCCTCGGCGGTGGTGACGTGCAGCACATGGATGCGGGCGCCGGTCTCCTGCGCCAACCGGACGAGGCGGCGGGTGCTCATGATGGCGCTCTCGGCGTCGCGCACCTCGGGGTGGCTGGTCCAGTCGCCGGCGCGGGCCAGCGGGCGACGCTCGACCAACCGGTATTCGTCTTCGGAATGGAAGGTGGCCCGCCGCTTCACATGGCGCAGCACCTCGCGCACCCCGTCGTCGTCGGCGACCAGCAGGGTGCCGGTCGAGGCGCCCATGAACACCTTGACCCCGCAGCAACCGGGCAGCCGCTCCAGCTCGGCGAGGTATTTCGCATTGTCGTGGGTGCCGCCGATGTAGAAGGCGTGGTCGGTCCACATCCGGTCGCGGGCCCGATTGAGCTTGTCGGCCAGGGCGTCCGGATCGGTGGTCGAGGGCTCGGTGTTCGGCATTTCGAACACGGCGACGACCCCGCCCAGGGCCGCCGCGCGCGAGCCGCTCTCGAGGTCTTCCTTCCACTCCAGTCCCGGCTCGCGGAAATGGACCTGGGTGTCGATGACGCCGGGCAGGACCGTCAGGCCCTTCGCATCCATGGTCTCGCCGGCGCTCGCCTGCGACAGGTCGCCGATGAAGGCGATCCGCCCGTCGATCACGCCGACGTCGGCCATGCCGCGCCCCGCGTGATTGGCCACTTCGCCGCCGCGGACGATCAGGTCGTATGTCTGGGTCATGCGCGTCCCATAGCCCCGCGCGGTCGAACGATCTAGGCCGTCGCGCGCCGCTCGAGCAGGGTTTTCGCCGCCTTCAGCACCCGGTCGGCGGGCAGGTCATGCATATGCAGGATCGCCTGGTTCAGATTGGGATCGATCTTGCGGAACTCGTCGACCGAACGCGGTCCCCGCACGGCGATCCCGCCCCACGGCCCGTGCTCGGCCTCGTCCGAGGGTCCGAACGCCGCGACCACCGGCACGCCGGCCGCCACGGCGAGGTCCGTCCAGATGGTGTCCGCCCCGACATAGAGCGCCGCCCGCCCGACGGCTGCGACCGTCTCCAGCGGGCCGAGCCGCCCCTGCAGTTCGGTGACCCGGTTGCGCGGCAATGACAGGCGGATGACGTGGGCGGCATCGCGGGCGTTCTCGTCGCCGACCACGATCACGCGACCGCCCTCCAGCGGACCGCCGTCTCCGACCAGCGCCACCGCCACCTTGGCGAAGCGTTCGGACGGCCAGACCTTGCCCATCCAGTCCGCGCCGGGACCGATGGCGAGGATGGGAACCTCTTCCGCCGGGATCAGGGCGTCCGCGGCCGCCCGGGTCGTCTCCGACACGAACAGCTTCGGCGCCGGGACATCCTCCAGCTGCAGCACCCGCGCGGCCTGTTCGACGGCATGAACGCCGGCTTCCCACGCCCCGCGCACAGCCCGCTTCTGCCGCTTCAGCTTGCTGGACAGGGTGGTGCCGCGCATGTCGACCACCAGCCCCCATTTCGTCTCGCGCACCTTGTTCCACAGGCCCAGCCAGTCCAGCCGGCTGTCGCGCTCCAGCACGATCAGCCGGTCCAGCCGCGGCGTATCGGCGAACAGCGGCGCGCTCCTGGGCGATCCGACCACCGTGAAGCGCGCCTGCGGCATGGCCTCGACCATACAGGCGAGCACCCCCGACGACAGGATCGCGTCGCTCGCGTCCGCCTCGGCGATGTAGAGGATGGGGAACCGTCCCGTCATGGATGCACCGTATACGGATTCTCTCGTCGCAGCAGACGGCATGCAGCCATGGTCCACAGCCGCGACGCGCCCTATCTAGGGCCCATGACCGCCCGCATCGCCCGCCTCGACAGTCGCGCCCTGATCCGGGTCTCGGGCCCCGACGCCCGACCCTTCCTGCACAATCTGCTGACCCGGGACGTCGAGACCCTGACGCCGGGCGAACTGCGCTTCGGCGCCCTGCTCTCGCCGCCGGGACGGCTGCTGTTCGACCTGTTCCTGTGGGGCGAGACCGACGCCGTCGTGCTGGATGTCGCCGCCGACCGCCGCGACGCCCTGCTGCAACGCCTGGCCATGTACAGGCTCCGGGCGCAGGTGACGATCGAGGGCGACGATCGGCCGGTGTTCGCGGCCTGGGGCGGCGACCTGCCCGACGGCTTCGTGGCCGACCCGCGCGCGCCCGGCCTGGGCGGGCGACGCCTCGGCGGCGCGGTCACGGTCGATGCGACCGAAGACGGCTGGCAGGCGCAACGCCTCTCCGTCGGCGTTCCCGATCCCGCCGCCGATGCGCCGTCCGACAAGACGTATCCGATCGAGGCCAATTTCGACCTGCTGAACGGCATCGACTTCCAGAAGGGCTGTTACGTCGGCCAGGAGACGACCTCGCGCATGAAGCGCCGGGGAACCATCAAGACCCGCATGCTTCCGATCGCCTTCGAGGGCCCTCCGCCGCCCTTCGGAGCCGAAATTCTGAACGGCGACCTGCGGGCCGGCGGGGTCCTCGGCGGGCGTGAAGGCGGAGCCATCGCCCTGCTGAGACTGGACAGGCTGGAGGGCGCCCTCACCGTCGAGGGGCGGCCGGTCACGGTGCGTTGGCCGGCGTGGATGGCGGCCGCGGCCTGATCGGCCTCAGGCTCCGGTATCCGGGACCGGGCGCTCCGGCGTCAGGGCCTCGCCGTGGTGAACCTCGGGCGGCTCGACGGTCACCTCCGACGGCTGCACCACGATCTCGGGCGGCACCAGATAGATCATCAGGCCGCCGACGCTGACCGGCGGACCCTCGACCTGGATCGGCGGCCCCTGGACATAGACCCCCGGCCCCGCGGGCCCCGGCGCCCAGGTCGTGCGGCAGGCCGGGCGATGGGCGTAGGCCGCACGGCCCAGCGGCAATCGGGGATTGATGTAGGGCGCGTCCGGCCGGACTTCGCACGCCCCGACCGGCGCATGGCCCCGCGGCGGAGGATAGTCGGCGGGCGGCGGATACTGGGCCGCCGCGGGCGACGCGGTCAGCAGCAGGCTCGCCAGACAGAACAGCACTGATCTCATCGGCGCGTCTCCCGGTATTTGGCGGCGGATCGAGCGCCGCCGACAGCAGGGTTACCGCGATTGTGGGAAGAACGTCCAACCCGCCGTTCCGACCCCGCTCGCCGCCGGAGGACAAAAGCCCCCGGAGCGGTCAGAATGCCGGAATGACCGACTCCCGTCCTCGCCTGATCGACCTCAGCCACACCATCGAGGCCGGCATGATCACCTACAAGGGTCTGCCCGCGCCGCTGGTGTGCGACCACCTGAGCCGGGAGGCGTCGCGGGACAACTATGACCCCGGGACCGAATTCCAGATCGGGCGGATCGAGATGGTCGGCAACACCGGCACCTATCTGGACACGCCCTTCCACCGCTATGCCCACGGCGAGGACCTGAACGACGTCGGTCTGGACCGCGTCGCCGCCCTGCCCGGCCTTGTTGTCCGCACGCCCGACATTCAAGCGATCGGCGCCGACCGGTTCCACGGACTCGATGTGTGCGGCAAGGCCGTCCTGGTCCACACCGGCTGGGCGCGACACTGGCGCACCGACGCCTATTTCGAGGACCATCCCTTCCTGACCGAGGCGGCCGCCGCCTTGCTGGTCCAGGCGGGCGCGGCGCTTGTCGGCATCGACTCCCACAATATCGACGACACCCGCACGCGCGCCCGGCCGGCCCACACCCTGCTGCTCGGCGCCGGAATCCCGATCTGCGAGCACATGCGCGGGCTGGAGCTGCTGCCGGAGCAGGGCTTCCGGTTCACAGCGGCCCCGCCGAAGGTGAAGGCCTTCGGCACGTTTCCGGTGAGGGCGTTCGCGGAGGTCGTCTAGGCGCGAAGCGGGAGGGCTTCACCGTCTGCTGAATTTTTGCGCCACCTTCTCGACGCGGTTCGCCCATCGGTGATACGCGGGATGGGCGCAGGGGGCGCATCCCTCAAAGGATCCGTAAAATGTTCAAGGCTATCGCACGCCGCGCCGTACTGGCGGCCGCTATCTCCGCCGTCGCCCTGGGGACGATGGGCTTCCAGTCCAACGATGGTCAGGACCGTCGGGTTCGCATCATCAACGTCACCGGCGTCACCATGACCCATTTCTACGCCTCGAACTCGGGCGAGAACGACTGGCAGGAAGACATCCTCGGCCAGGACGTGCTGGCCAACGGCGCCTCCGTCGTGATCAACATCGACGACGGTTCGGGCGCCTGCATCTATGACTTCAAGGCCCGTTTCGCGGACGGCGACGTGCTGGAGCGCTACCGCATCAACGTCTGCCAGATCACCGAGTATCGCTACACCGCCGGCTGATCCTTCGGTCGGATGAAGATCAGGGCCGCGTCCTCCGGGACGCGGCCCTTTTTTGCGCCTGATCCGCTACCCTGCGCCCATGGCCGACTCACTCCACCGCTGCGCCTGGTGCGGGACCGATCCGCTCTACGTCGCCTATCACGACGAGGAATGGGGCGTGCCCGAGTATGACGCCCGCGCCCTGTGGGAGAAGCTGGTGCTGGACGGCTTCCAGGCCGGCCTGGCGTGGATCACCATCCTGCGGAAGCGCGAAGGGATACGCGACGCCTTCGACGGCTTCGATCCCGAGATCATCGCCCGTTACGGCGAGGCCGACATCGCGCGGCTGCTGGGCGACGCCCGCATCATCCGCTCACGGGCCAAGATCAACAGCGCCATCAAGGGCGCGAGGATCTGGCTGGAGATGCGCGACGGCGGAGAGGACTTCTCCGCATGGCTCTGGTCCTTCGTCGGCGGCGCCCCGCTCCAGAACACATGGGCCGACGGCGACGCCCGGCCCGTGGCCACGCCGGAATCCGAGGCCCTGTCGAAGGCGCTCAAGAAGCGCGGCTTCACCTTCGTCGGCCCGGTGATCGTCTACGCCTTCATGCAGGCCGTCGGCATGGTCAACGATCACGGCGTCGACTGCTTCCGCCACCGGCAGGTTCGTGCGATGGCGGGCCAGTGAACACTCCGGCGAAATTTCCCGCAAAGGCAAGGCTTTCGCGCGCCTTCCCGACACTGGCGCTCGAAACCCTGCTGATCGAATCCAGCGGCGGCCCGGTCTGCGGCGTCGACGAGGCCGGCCGCGGCCCCTGGGCCGGCCCGGTGTCCGCGGGGGCGGTGATCCTCAATCCCGACGACCTGCCCGCCGGCATCGACGACTCCAAGGCCCTGACCCACGCCCGGCGCGAGGCGCTGGAGATCGAGATCAAGGCCCGCGCCCTCGCCTGGGGCGTCGGCTTCGCGTCGGTGGAGGAGATCGCCGAGCTGAACATCCTGCACGCGACGGGGCTGGCCATGTGCCGCGCGATCGAGGCGCTGGCGATCCAGCCCGTCGCGGCGCTGGTGGACGGCAACTACGGCTTCAAACTGCCGTGCGCGGTGCAGACCGTGATCAAGGGCGACAGCCTGTCCCTCTCGATCGCCGCCGCCTCGATCCTGGCGAAGACGGCGCGGGACCGGCTGATGGTCGAACTGGACGTGGAATATCCCGGCTACGGTTTCGCCGGCCACAAGGGCTACAACGCCCCGATCCATTCGGCCGCCCTGAAGGCCCTCGGCCCCTGCCCGGCCCACCGCCGCAGCTGGGCCCCGATCCGGGCGTTGCTGGAAGGTCAGGCGCAGCGGTAGCTGTCGGGCGTCGGCGTCTTCTCGATGTGGAAGTCGCCCAGCGACAGGGCGAGTATCGGGTGCGGCCAGTGCTCGAACGCCATGAGGTTCGGCATGATCGTGCACACCGAGGTCGCCGCCCAGTTCTGCTGCCCCCGATCGGGTGTCAGCATGCCGGCGTTGTAGAGGACCGGGTCGGCGAAGCCGTTCTGGATCACCAGCACCATCTCTTCGCCCTCGACCGCCTGGCGGAAGGTGACGCGCAGACGGTTGGCGGGAACAGCAACGATGTCCACCGCGCCCTTTCTGGGTATGACGTCGCTTTCGGTGGCGTTCTCGCCGGCCCCGCCGGGAGCGAAGACGGAGGTCAGGTCGGTGATGACCTCATCCTTGAGGATGATCTCTGCGCGGGCGACGCTTTCGACCTGCAGCGATCCGTCGGCGGCGACCATCAGCACGACAGACTCGCCCGGAAAGATCGTCAGCCGGTCCTCCTCGACCCACGGACGCAGGCCGGTGGGCGCAATCGGATAACTGGTCTCGCCCACGCGGATGTTGAAGGGCGGCACCACCCGGCAGAGAGAAGCGTTGGCCTCGCAGATCGGATTGACCGGAGCCTCCTGAACCGCCGGCGCGGCCGTCAGGAGGGCGAAAATCACTGCAGATACGAGCATGGGGACTCTCCTGAAGGGAAGGCTAGCCCGGCGGGGTTCGCTCTGCCAGTCAGACCGCCAGCAAGCCGCCCAGCAACAGGCCCATGAGGGCGGCGACGGCGGCGCCGGCCATCGGGATGACCCAGCCGGGCAGGCCGGCGACCACGTCCCTCAGCCCCGGCTCCTCGACCGCCGGATCATTCGCCACCCGCGTCTCGAACCGCCCCGCTGACGGCGGACGCCAGGCGACGGTTTCGAAGGCATCGGCGGCGCGGCCATAGGCACGGACGCCTTCAAGACGGCGGGCGGAGGTCATGGGCGACATTTCCATGCCCACATAACGGCGATGTCAAACGGGCGTTCCCGCGCCTAGGCCGCGTCCGCCAGGCTGACCGGCTGCGCGCTGACCACGAACAGATATTCCACGTTCCGCAGCCGCCCGACCGCCCCGACCTTTTCGCCCTTCGGATTGTGGATGCCGATGCGGGCGCCGACGTAGCGCGGGCGGGCGATCTCGATCACCTGCACCTCGCCCCGTCCCGACAGCATGCCGACCAGCTGGTCGCGACCCAGATAGCCCTCGTCATTGAACGACACGATCAGGTTCGGCGCCTTCAGCCCCTCGATCACGGCCTTCAGCGCCGGCGCAATCCCGGGCTTGCTGTTGAAGGCGCTTTTCCGCGTCCGGACGTCGATCCGCTTGTTGGCGATCCCGTAGGTCTCGGGCTTGTCCCACAGCACCAGACTCTCCCAGCAGTGGTAGTTGCCGAGGTAGGAATGCTGATTGTACGGCGGGTCCAGATAGACGAGATCGGCCTCGACCTCGGGGGCCAGTTCGACCGCGTCCCGGCGCGTCGCCCTGCACGGCCCGTCGGCCACGCCGGGCAGGACGTCGGGCATCCGCAGCTCCAGCGGCTTCAGGGCCCGCGCCGCCCACTGCTTCATATAGGCCATCTGCAGGCCCGCCGTGGAATCCACCCGGTCGGCGGCCTCCATCAGGCTGACCAGCGCAATCGCCTCCAGCTCGGGCTCCAGCCCCATGGCGGCGATCCGGTCACGCATGGCGTCGATGACCGCGCCGTTCTCCGGCGTGAAATAGCGGGCGTCCTCGCAGAAGGTCCTGGTGAACCAGCCGGCCTCGGGCGTCACCGTTCGCAGCTCGGCCAGCACCGCCTCGGCCTTCTCCAGCCACCGCTCCCGGTCCGCCTGGACATAGGCGGTGGCCAGCGCATGGGCATAGGCGTTGTGGTCGTTCGACCAGACCCGGAAACCGGCCCCCTTCAGCGCATGGCCGACGCGCGCCGAGCCGGAGAACAGGTCACAGACCGTCCCGCCGTCCGGCAGCTGGCCGCGGATCGCGGACGCGATCTGGGTCAGCAAGGCGCGCTTGGAGCCGATGTATTTGATCATGCCGACCGGGAGGGATCAGACGCTATTTGCGCCCCTTGGCCGGAGCATGGGCCAGTCGCAGCAGATTCGCAGCCCCCGGCGCGCCGAAGGGCGTTCCCGCCAGGATCAGGATGCGCTGGCCCGGTTCCGCCATGCCATAGGCCACAGCGCTGTTGACCGCGTCTTCGGTGACGTCCTCCAGCGAGGCGGGCTCCTTGCCCAGCCGCGTCTCAAGACCCCAGACCAGCGCCAGCCGACGCGCCGTATCGGGATTGGGCGTCAGGGTCAGGATGGGCTGCAGCGGCCGTTCGCGCGCCATCCGCCGCGCCGTTCCGCCCAGGGTCGTGAACACGACGATACAGGCCGTCGACTGCGCCTCGGCCGCCTTGCGCGCCGCGGCGACCAGGGCGTCTGCGTCGATGTCGTCCATGCCGGCGTGTTCGGCGTCCATCAGACTGGGCCACATCGGGTCCTTCTCGACCCGTTCGATGATCCGGCTCATCACCCCGACCGACTCCAGCGGATAGTCGCCCGAAGCGGTCTCGGCCGACAGCATCAGGGCGTCGGCGCCCTCATAGGCGGCGTTGGCGACATCGGACGCCTCGGCCCGGGTCGGCGCGGGAGACGACGTCATGCTCTCCAGCATCTGGGTGGCCACGATCACCGGCACGCCGCGCTGGCGGGCGGCGCGGATGATCTGCTTCTGCGCCACCGGCACCTCTTCCGGCTCCAGCTCCACGCCCAGATCGCCGCGCGCGACCATGACGCCGTCGCAGTAGTCGAGGATGCTCTCCAGCTCAAGCAGCGCCTGCGGCTTCTCGATCTTGGCCAGACAGGCGGCGCGGCCCTTCACGATCTGCTTCAGCTCGGCCATGTCCTCGGCCTTCTGGACGAAGCTCAGCGCCACCCAGTCGACGCCGATGCGCAGGGCAAAGGCCAGGTCCTCGCGGTCCTTGGGCGTCAGGGCCGAGACCGGCACCACCGCCTCGGGCACGGCGACGCCCTTGCGGTCGGACAGTTTCGAGCCGCTCTCGACGGTGACATCGGCCCAGTCGTCGGTCCGCTCATTGACCCGCAGCCGCACCCGCCCGTCGTCCAGCAACAGCAGCATGCCGGTGCGCAGGGCCCGGAAGATCTCCGGATGCGGCATCTGCACCCGCGTCGCATCGCCCGGTGTCGGGTCGAGGTCGAACCGCATCCTGTGGCCCGGCTTGATGTCGATCTCGACGTCCTTGAACCGACCCAGCCGCAGCTTCGGGCCCTGCAGGTCCGCCAGCACGCCCAGCGGCCGCTTCAGCGCCAGCTCGGCCCCGCGCACCGCCTTCAACGCCGCCGCGTGATCCTCATGCGAGCCGTGGCTGAAGTTCAGGCGGAAGACGTCGACCCCGGCCTGGGCCAGGGCCTTGACCATGCCGGGCGCCCGGCTGGCGGGTCCCAGGGTCGCGACGATGCGGGCGCGCCGGGCTCTTTTCATCGAATATCCATGCAATCGGAGGGGTTTCCCCCTTGTGCCCATGAAACCGCGTCGGGTTAAGGGCGGTTCTTTGCACGAAACACGAAGTTACGCCGTCCGGTCGCGCCCCGCCGCATTTCGCGCTACCTGAGACCGAACAATGGAGCGGACCATGGCGGGCCTGAAGGACAAGCGCGGCTTCATCGACAAGGACCGTCTGGACCTGTCCGAGCGTCAGGCTGTCGAACACTGGATGAAGCGCTGGGGCGTGACCCGCGAACAGCTGACCGCCGCCCACCGCAAGGCCGGCCGCAACGTCAAGGACATCGCCGCGGAGCTCGGCAAGAAGCGCTAGCCGTTGGTGCGAGCGGCGGGGGTCGAACCCGCAATCCCTTTCGGGCGACAGATTTTAAGTCTGTTGCGTCTACCAGTTTCGCCACGCTCGCGGCTGCGGCGTGATCTAGCAGCGTCGGCGGCGTTCGGCCACGCGGGCCATGATCAGGAAACGCCGACCGTCGCCAACGCGCCGATGATGACGATCCAGCCGATGCAGCCCAGCAGGCCGATCGCCGAACAGACGACGCCCGCGATCGCCACGCCACGGCCGGGACCCACCGGACGCTTCAACGCCACGAGACCGAGGATCAGGCCGAGCGGGGCCAGAATCCAGGCGATCAGGCCGACAATCGGAATCCAGACGGTGCAGATGGCGAAGACGCCCAGAACCAGTGACGCGACCGCGAGGCCCGTATCCTGCGGCGCGACATGGACGTGGACATTGGTGGCGCCGTTCACGGGTCCGGTTGAGATGTTCGGATCGGTCAATTGAGTGTCCAGCCTTCCCGTCAGCAAAGCGCCACTCTGACGCGAAACCCGCAACGGTCAAGTTGTGAGGCCCGACCGGATCACGCTAGCGTCCGGCGGCATCCCTTGAGAGTGACCCGATGATCCGCCCCGCCTGCCTGCTGCTCACCATCGCCGCCACGGCGCTCGCCCTGACCGGCTGCGCGACGCCGACGCAGTCCAACGTCGACGTAAGGCTGCACCCCGTGATCAACGGCGGTCCGGTGCGCTGGCTGCAGATTCCGACCGATGCGGACATGCTCGACGTCTATCCGCGCGACGCCCTGAACGCGGGCGTGGACGGCCATGTGCGGATGATCTGCGTGATGACCGCCGCCGGGACCCTGGCCGACTGCGGGGCCGCCAGCGAGACGCCCCCCGGCCAGGGCTTCGGCGCCGCCGCCGCCCGCCTCGGTCACCTGTTCCGCTTCGACGCCGGCGACCGCCCGGACCTCATCGGCAAACGCGGCGCGGTGAATGTGACCTTCCGCGCGGGCGGGTGACGCCGCCGCCCTAGTGCGTCGCCGCTGGGGCCGGCCGCATCTCCCGGAAGTCCACGTCCGAATCCGCGATCAGCCAGACGAGCGCGGCCCAGGCCGCCACATTCTGGCTCATCTGCGCCGGGTCGACCTTGTCCAGGGTGTCGTCCGCCGTGTGGTGCAGGTCGAAATAGCGGGTGCCGTCCTGGTTCAGGCCGAACACCGGCACGCCCGCGCCGGCCAGGGGGCCGACATCGGCGCCGCCGTGCAGCTCGGGATCGGGCGAGGGCAGGACGCCGATCGGATAGAGCACCCGCGCCGCCGCCCGGGCGAAGTCAGTGCCCTGCGCGCCCGGCGGCAGACCCAGCGCATAGACCCGGTCCGCGCCGAAGTCGCTTTCGCCGGCGATGATGTGCTGTTCCACCGCCGCGCCGACGCCGCGCAGATAGGCGCCGCCGCCGTTGCCGGTATCGGTCGGCTGGGCCACTTCCTCAGAGCCGTACAGGACGACCCGCACGGTCCGGGCCGGGCGGCGTCCGCTGTCGCGAATGGCCTTGGCCGCCGCCAGGGTGATGGCCCCGCCGGCGCCGTCGTCGATCGCGCCCGTGCCCAGGTCCCAGCTGTCCATGTGCGAGCCCAGCACGATGATCTCCTCGGGCCGCGACCGGCCGGGGATGTCGCCGATCACGTTCTGCGAGGTGGTCTGATAGGTGTGGGCCGTCGAGGACAGCCGGATACGCACCGTCTCGCCCATGGCGATCAGGCGCGAGACCGTGTCGGCGTCCGGCGCGGCCAGGGCGAAGCCCGGCAGGGGCACGACGCCGTCGACATAGCGGGTGGTGCCGGTGTGCGGCATGCGATGCTCGTCCGATCCGACCGAGCGCATGATGAAGGCCACGGCTCCCTTGGCGGCCGCCGCGCCCGGCCCGGCGCCCCGGATGCGCGTCAGCGGGCCATAGCCCGAGCCGTCCTGCATCCGCACCATCTGGCCGGCGTCGACATAGGCGATCTTGCCGGTCAGCGACCCGGCCGGGGCGGCGTTCAGCGCCTCAAGGCTGTCGAACCGCACCACCTCGGCCTCGATCACGCCATTGGTGCCGGGTGAATGACCGAGGGCGGCGAGCACCAGCCGTTGCGGCCGGGCGCCGACGATCGAACCGCTCTCCTCGCCCCGCTCCCAGCCGACCAGCGGGAACTGTTCGATCCGCACATTCTGGAAGCCCTGCGCCCGCATATAGTCGGCGGCCCAGGCCGCGGCGTCCTGTTCGGACTTCGAACCCGCCGGCCGCGGCCCGAAGCGGGTCGTCAGCTGGGTCAGGTAGTCGAGCGCGATATTCTGGTTCAGCGCCGCATCGCGGACCGTTTCGGCCCGCTGGACGGTCGCGGCGTCCTGGGCGCCCGCGGGCGCCGCAACGAGGGTCAGGGCCAGGGCGCTGGCGGCGAGAAGGCGAACGGACAGGCGCATGACGGCTCCGGGACTCATAAGGTGCCGGAACCTGAACCCTGCGAGGGGAGCGGACAAGCGGTCCGCGCCAGAGTTTTTTCAACGGCGCCATAAGCGCCGACAGGACTACTCGCCCTTGACCCAGGCCTCGACCGGGCCCTGCAGCTTGACGGTCAGCGCCTTGCCGCGACGATCGACGCGGTTGCCGACGGCCAGACGGACCCAGCCTTCCGAGATGCAGTATTCCTCGACATTGGTCTTTTCCTCGCCCTTGAAGCGGACGCCGATTCCCTTCGCCAGCAGGTCGGCGTCGTGGAACGGGCTGTCGGGATCGACGCAGAGGCGGTCGGGAAGATCGGTCATGGCGAGAAGGCCCGGAAAACAGGAGAAGGCGCGGGCTTTAGCCGAGGACGGCCTCCGCTCCAAGAGCGCTTGACCTGACGCCGGGTCAATCGGCCAGGGTGCTGCGAATAACTACGGACTTCAGATGCACGATCCCGTCATCCGCGACTTCATCGTCGAAGCCTCCGACGGCTACCCCCTGTCGATGCGGCTGGTCTCCGCCGCGGCGCCGACGACCGCCGTTCTGGTCAGTTCGGGGACCGGCTTTCCCAAGGGCTTCTACGACCGGTTCGCCCGCCATCTGGCGGCGCGCGGCGCGGCGGTGCTGACCTATGATTTCCGCGGCATCGCCGGTTCACGGCCCGACGACCTCGCCGCCATGGAGATGGACTATCCCGACTGGGGCCGGCTCGACATGCCCGCCGCGCTCGACGCCCTGATCG
>CAYNNT010000041.1:0-24575 GCA_964398675.1 uncultured Brevundimonas sp. | reverse complement strand
GACGACGTCATCGTCGTGGCCTCGGTCAGCTGCATCTACGGCATCGGCTCGGTCGAGACCTATACGGCCATGACCTTCACCCTGAAGGTCGGCGACCAGATCGACGAGTCCAAGCTCCGCGCCGACCTGATCGCGCTGCAGTACAAGCGCAACGACCTCAATTTCGACCGCGGCATGTTCCGCAAGCGCGGCGACGTGCTGGAAATTTTCCCGGTCCACATGGAGGACCGCGCCTGGCGGGTGCAGCTGTTCGGGGACGAGCTGGAATCCATCCAGGAGTTCGACCCCCTCACCGGCAAGAAGACCGCCGACCTCACCGAGATCACCGTCTACGCCGCCAGCCACTACGTCACCCCGCGGCCGTCGCTCAACCAGGCCATCACCGGCATCAAGGCCGAGCTGAAGGAGACGCTCGACTGGATGGTCGAGAACGGCAAGCTGCTGGAGGCCCAGCGGCTTGAGCAGCGCGTGCGCTTCGATCTGGAGATGATGGAGGCCACCGGCTCCTGCGCCGGCATCGAGAACTACAGCCGCTGGCTGACCGGCCGCGCCCCGGGCGAGCCGCCGCCCACCTTCTTCGAATACATCCCCGACAACGCCCTGCTGTTCGTCGACGAGAGCCACGTCACCGTCGGCCAGATCAGCGGCATGTACCGCGGCGACTACCGCCGCAAATCCACCCTGGCGGAGTACGGCTTCCGGCTGCCCAGCTGTATCGACAACCGCCCGCTGAAGTTCGACGAGTGGGACGCCATGCGGCCCCAGACCCTGTTCGTCACCGCCACCCCCGGCCCGTGGGAGATGGAGCGCACCGGCGGCGTCTTCACCGAACAGGTCATCCGCCCCACCGGCCTGATCGACCCCCCGGTCGAGATCCGCCCGGTCAGCGGCCAGACCCGCAACCAGGTCGACGACGTCATCGACGAGGTCAAGGCCGTCGCCCGCGCCGGCTACCGCTCCCTGGTCACCGTCCTGACCAAGAAGATGGCCGAGGACCTGACGGAGTACATGCACGAGCAGGGCGTCCGCGTCCGCTACATGCACTCCGACGTCGACACCATGGAGCGGATCGAGATCCTGCGCGACCTGCGCATGGGCGCCTTCGACGTCCTGATCGGCATCAACCTGCTGCGCGAGGGCCTCGACATCCCCGAGTGCGGCCTGGTCGCCATCCTCGACGCCGACAAGGAGGGCTTCCTGCGCTCCGAGACCTCGCTCATCCAGACCATCGGCCGCGCCGCCCGCAACGTCGACGGCCGCGTCATCCTCTACGCCGACCGCATGACCGGCTCGATGGAACGCGCCATCGCCGAGACCAACCGCCGCCGCGAAAAGCAGGAGGCCTACAACGCCGAACACGGCATCACGCCGGAGTCGGTCAAGCGCGACATCCGCGAGATCATGGCCAGCCCTTACGAGAGCCGCGCCCTCGACAAGCTGACCGCCCCCGGCATGAAGGAGGAGGCCAAACCCTTCACCGGCTCCAACTTCCAGGCCGCCCTCAAGGACATCGAAAGCCGCATGCGCAACGCCGCCGCCAACCTCGAATTCGAGGAGGCGGCGCGGCTGCGCGACGAGATCAAGCGGATGAAGCTGATGGACCTGGAATTCGCCAATGAGGTCCTGACGGCGGAGGGGGAGCAGGTCGACAAGGCGGCGCCGAAGCGCTGGCGAGCGGAGGCCGCGGCGGAGAAGGCGGAGGCGTTCCGGAAGGGGCGGTGAGGGTGGGCAGCCTGCTCCATTGATATATCCTCCAAGTTGCGATTAGCTGCCTTCGTCACGGGGGCGGGCTTTGACTGATATCGCTGATCAGGTGCGACGGCGCATAACGCCGTCAGACGCCGTTGGGGAGCTGCTGTGCGTTTGCCTCTTGGGCACACTGCCGCTTGTCTTCTTCTGCGTCGCGGGTGGTCTCGGAAAGGATAGCCTTTCCGAAGCGGCTAAGGGATTTTTTGACCCAATTTCGAAAGGTCAGCTTTTTCTATATCTGTTCGCTCTTCTCGGCTCTCTGACTTGGCTATTTATAAATCAAATCAAAATATACACTAAGCTTTGGCTTGGAATATATGTTGTATGGCTTCTTGGGCCGCCTCTCCTATCAATGTTTGTTTACGGAGATGATCCATCGCAAACTAGTTCCATGGATCCTGTCTTAATCGTACTGAGCGTCGTCTTGTTTGGCCTTTATGTTTGGCTTTACTATATGTTGCTGGTTCATATTCCTGAAAATATTGGGAACCTTGACTCATCTATGGATAAAACCGCTGGCGAATCTGCCAAGAAGGCCAGGAGCCTAATCCGATGACCGAGCACGGGGTGACGGTTTCTGTTCAGAGCGTCTGCCAACCTATCGGGGAGTTTTTTGTCGGCGCGATGACCGCTGCCGATATTCTGCGGATCTCAAGCTTCGATTTCCGGCGGATGTCCTACAGTGGAGGCTACATCAGCTTGATGGGAATTCAACGACGGGTTGATCCGTCGCGGGCAAAGAAGATCGAAAAGTATGCACTGACCGTAGATCCGTGCTTTCCGACTTCGATAGTCCTGTCGGTATCTGAAGACTGCGCGCGAATTCGTAACGAGGGCACTCCCGGCGCATCAATAGAAATAACGGCCTATCTCGATGATTCAGACCCAAATCTAAATATTCCACTTTCGGATAGCACTGCAATCATCGACGGGCAGCACAGACTTAAGGGAATTGAACAATCGGGTAGAACCGATCTCGTCTTGCCTGTGACGATATTTCTCGGAATTGATGAGGCTACCGAGGCATATATATTTTCTACAGTTAATCTTGCGCAGACCAAAGTGAACAAGAGCCTTGTCTACGATCTTTTCGCGTTAGATGAGAAGAGAAGCCCTGAAAGAACGTGCCATGACACAGTGGTGGCTCTGGACAAGATGCCAGAGTCGCCATTTCAGAATACGATCAAGAGGCTGGGGACAGCCACACTAGACCGGCGAGGTGAAACGCTGTCGCAGGCTACAGTGGTGAAGGGCCTGCTGCCATACGTCACCTCAGACGCGTTGGCAGATCGGGACCGTGGCAAGAGATTCGGCTTTTGGGATCCGGTAGATGGTCCAGAAAATCTGCGTCGAATTTTCCGCCATTTCTTCGTGTCCAATCAGGACGAGAAAATTATCGCCGTCATGGTCAACTATTTTTCTGCGATCGCCGAGCGCTGGGAGGCGGATTGGAATAAGTCGGGCGAGGGAACGATGATCAAGCGCACAAATGGATACCTCGCGTTCATGCGCTTCCTAAGACCTGCATATCTCAGTCTCACCACAACTAACGAGGTCCCCTCGAAGGGGGACTTTCTCGAGATTATGAACCGCGTCAAAATTGAAGACGGCGGGTTTAATCCAACTGCATTTCCCGCCGGCTCGTCCGGTGCAAAGCGACTTTTTGATAAGTTGGTCGCCGATACCGGCCTCAAATAGCTACTCCGCCGCTACCGACGAGTTGTACGAATACGTCTTCCACGTCGGCGCATAGGTCTCGTCCGCCTGATTGCCCCAGACGGCCCAGCCCTCCCGCTCGCCGCGCGCGAACAGTTCCAGATACGGCCCCGTGCTGCACGCCTCGACCAGATCGTACTGCTCGTCGGGCTTGCGGCTGTGTTCGCGCTTGCGGGTCTGGATCATATTGACCTGGCTGCGGCCGGGGGCCTCGGTGCGGGCATTCTTGCCGCGCGTTCCGAACAGCAGGATCTCGGTCACATTGCGGAAATAGAAGCCCACGCCCCGACCGTCCGAGCCGCCGTCCTTGCGGATCTTGTGCCAGATCAGGTTGGATTTGTAGTTGAAGCCCCAGGCCTTCATGACCTCCAGCCCCTCGGGCAGCAGGGCGTTCGGCACCCACATGTAGAGATGCGCCGTATCCTGCGCGACCTCGGCCACCGGCAGGTCGCAGATCGCCTTCAGGTCCATGGTCGAATAGCGGTTCAGCCGCTTGTGCTCGGGCGCGACCTTGCCGGTGCGGTTCTGGAACTGCCACGGCGGGTCGGCGAGGATCGTGCGGAACTTGCGGCCCTTGGCGAAGGCCCGCAGGTTCTCGATCGGGTCGGGCTGTTCGGCGTCGTAGGCCACGGGCGTCCGCTCCTGATCGAATCATCTACAAGGTACGCAGTGTACCCACGGACTGCCGCTGTCGGTCAGCGGAAGATGTGGGCAAACCGGCACGCGGAATCCTTGTCTGTTCGCGTTCTGTTCAAAAGTCGAGAGGCGCCATGCCCGCACTTCAACCACTGATAGATGCCGGGTATGAAATCCGCTTTTTGTCCCATGCAGAGGCGATCCTGACGGTCGACTTTCCGGGCATCCTCGATGAACTCGAGGAAGTCTTGCTCGGGTTGAGGGTACCGATTGAGGAGATCATCGGGTCGGGCGGCGGAGAGACGAAAGGCACGCAACGGCTTCGACGAGGTCTGGCGGCCAAGGACTGGCGCAAGGTCAATTTCCAGATCGAGAAGCGGATCAACGGCGTTCAACGGGAGTCGATCTCTCACGAAGTCGATCACGTCCGGAACGTCGTGTCGGCAGACGGGACTGTCGGCTCCATCGCGATGGAGATCGAGTGGAACAACAAGGACCCGTTCTTCGACCGGGACCTTGAGAACTTCAAACGGCTCCATGCGGAAGGCGCGATTTCGGTTGGTGTCGTGGTGACGCGGGGTTCCTCCCTCCAGTCCGAAATGCCCCAACTGGTCCGACGCTGGGCCGAAGACCGCCAGATCAAAAACCATGCAGACCTGGAACGGCATGGGGTTCGGCCGACGGATCGCCAGCGCAGAGAGGTGTTGAAGCGGGTCGAGCGTCTCCTCAATCCCTTGCCGTTCGCCGAGGCGTGGACCAGCCAGTTCGTGGCCGACAAGTACGGCATGGCGACAACCCACTGGTCCAAGCTGGACGATCGCGTTCACCGGGGCGTGGGCAATCCCTGTCCTCTCCTGCTTGTCGGCATTCCGGCCAGCGTGGTGACGTTCGGAGAAGACCCGGCGGAAGTCGCCGCGCTTCTTGAAGAGGGTGAAGCCGCCGCCCAAGCGGATTGATCCGGCGCGACCGGGGCTGGCTGGCCTTCGATGGAAAGGGCCGGTACCGGCGGGCCTGATCTCACCCCACCCGCTATCGTCATTCCGGGCGGAGGCGCGCGCAGCGAGCCGGAGGCCCGGAACCCAGTGGCGCCGAAGGCGATCGGTTCACGCACCGGCGCTCCCGACAGCTTCGCGCTCTCGCGCGCCGCTGGGTTCCGGGCCTCCCCCGGCTTCCGCCGGGGTCGCCCGGAATGACGATAGCGGGCAGGGGCGGGGCACTGGACAGGCGCTCGCAATAACGCATAGGTTGCGCTTCATGCGCACGCAGCGGAAGTTCGTCGCGACCTACATCATGGCCAGCCGGCGCAACGGCACGCTCTACACCGGCGTCTCCGCCAATCTGCCGGCGCGGGTGTGGAAGCATCGTACCGGGGCCTTTGAGGGGTTCAGCAAACGCTATGGCTGCACCCGGCTGGTCTGGTTTCAGCGCCACGCCTGGGTCGTCGACGCCATCCGCCTCGAAACGCAGATCAAGGGCTGGAAGCGCGACTGGAAGCTCCGGCTGATCGAGGAAACCAACCCCGACTGGCGCGATCTGGCGGCGGAGTGGTTTCCGGAGAACGATCCCGACTGGGTCCCGCCGGAAGAGCCGGACTGACCCCACGCCCCTCCCGCTATCGTCATTCCGGGCGGAGAGACGCGCAGCGGCTCGGAGGCCCGGAACCCAGCGGCGCGCGAGAGCGCGAAGCTGTCGGGAGCGCCCGTGCGCGGACAGGTCGCCTTCGGCGCCGCTGGGTTCCGGCCTTCGCCGGAATGACGATAGCGGGGAGGGGAAAGCACCCCCCCACCGCTCACAATCCGCCGATTGTCAGCACAATCCCGCCCCCACCGTCCCCTCCCGACCCCAATCCTTTCAACCCCTTGCGCCCCGCGCCCGACCTTTCCGCCCCTTTCAGCCCGCCATAGGAACCGCCCGCCGCAGACTCCGCCGCCTCAACACGGAGCGGAGATCATGAAGAAGCCAACCCGAAAACCCGACGCCCTCGATCGCGCGATCAAGCGCATGGAGGCCGTCGAACGCCTTGCCCGCGAGGCGCGGGCGGTGGCGTCCATGCCGACCGGAACCCCGACGCTCGACGCGATCCAGGACGCGGCCATGGCGGAGATCGAGCGGGCGGTGGCGGCGCTGAAGCGCGATCAGGCGAGAGAGCGTCGATGAAGGCCCTGCCGAAGACCCGCTATGTCACCGTCGCGGCGGAGACCTGGGGCCTGATCCGGGGGGCCTATCTGTCGGGCCTGTCGGCGCCGACGGTGGCGGCGCGGTTCGGGGTGTCGGTGACGGCCCTGCGCAAACATGCGGCGAAGGAGGGCTGGACCAAACGGGCCTTCGCCGCGCGGCAGGCGCTGGAGCGGTCGGCGCCGCCTTCCGCGCCCGCGCCCGCAGCCCTTGCCGACGGTCCGCCCGACGAGGCGGCGGTGCTGGCGGCCTGGCGCGCGCCCCTGCACATCCGGCCCGACGACCTCGCCCGCCGGGCCCTGGCCGGCGCCGCCCATGCGCTGAAGACCGGCGAGGGGCTGAACGCCGTCCGCCTCGCCCGCGCCGCCACCGAGATCGCCCGCCTCAACGACGTCCTGCAATGGGCCGAGGAGGACCCGGCCGAGTCCGACGAACGGTTCGAGGCCGGTCAGGCCATGATGCGGATGTTCCTGCGCGAACGCGCCCTCACCCTCGCCCAGGACCTGATGGCCGGCCGCGACCTGCCGCCCGAATACGAGGATCTGAAGATCGAACTGGCCCGGCTGGAGGCCGTGCGCGCGGCGGAGGAGGGGGCGAAAGGGCAGGGATGACAGCTTTTCGTGATTTTCCGGGACAGTCCCGACTGACCCTTCTGGCCTCGCCCCACCCTCCATGCCATCGTTGCCCCAAGAGGGATTCCACCATGTCTGAACCGCACCCGCCCGCCCCCCCGCCGAAAGCCGGGGGGCTGAACGACCTGTCCGACGACGCGCTCGGCTTCGGCGCGCTCGAGCTGGTGACCGCGCGCGACCTCGTGCTGCGCCCGCGCACGGTGCTGGAGGCGTGGATGACCCAGGGGCCGGACGGCGGGGGGCGTTACGCCCGGCCGCTGCGGCTCTATCTGGCGCTCAACGCCATCCTGATGCTGGTGCTGTTCCTCAAGGGCGGCACGGCCCCGATGCTGGGCGGCATTCCGCCGGAGATGATGGATCCGCTGATCGCCGCCTCGGGCAAGAGCCGCGACGCCTTCATGGCCGACGCCGACAACTGGATGAGCCTCGTCCTCGTGCCCCTCCTGTCGCTGTTCTACGCCCTGGGCGCGACGCCCCTGATGCGCTGGTGGGATCCGGAGCGGCTGGGCTGGCGGCGTGGTTTCCGCGCGGCCTTCGGTTATCTCAACGCCCTGACCGTGCCCCTGCTGCCCTTCTCATGGTGGATGTACGAACCGGGGCTCGGCCAGCTGATCGGCACGGTGGTCCTGTTCGTCATCGCCATGGCGGCCTTCATGCGCATGGGGGCGGGCCGCTGGTATCGCTCGCCCGTCGCGGGACTGGCCAAGGCGTTCGGCCTGTGGCTCGCGATCCAGCTGGTCGGCGCGATCGGCTATGTGCCGTTGTTCGCCATCGGTCTGCTGGCCGGCCGCTTCGCGTGACGCCGCCGGCGCCGGCCGTGCCCAGCCGGGCCGCCGCCCTGGCCGTGCTGATCCTCGCGGCCATGGTGCTGGGCCTCGCGCCGATCCTGGTGCGGCTGGCCGACGCCGGCCCGGCCGCCGCGGGCTTCTGGCGCTTCGCCTTCGCCCTGCCCTGGCTGCTGGTCATGACCGCGCGGCCCGGCGGCGAAGGCGTCGGCCGGCCGTCGAACTGGATGGTGCTGGCCGGCGTCATGCTCGTGTTCGACCTGGGCTTCTGGCACTATTCGATCGCCCTGACCTCGGTCGCCAACGCCACAACCCTGACCAACCTGACCCCGGTGGTGGTGACCCTGGTCGGCTGGTTCGTGTTCCGCGACCGCCCGAAGGCTCTGTTCCTCGTGGCCCTGGCCGCCGCCATCGCCGGCGCGGTGACCATGTCCCTGGGCGCCGACGGCGGGCAGGGGTCGAACCCCCCGCTGGGCGACGTCTTCGCCGCCGTGACCGCGCTCTGGTACGCGGGCTATTTCATCGCCGTGAAGGGCGCGCGCGACCGCCACTCGGCCGGGCGGGTGATGCTGTGGTCGACGGCCATCGCCGCCCCGGGCCTGCTGCTCGCCGCGCTGCTGCTGGGCGAACAGGTCCTGCCCGGCTCATGGGGCGGCTGGGCCGCCTGCGCGGGCCTCGGCCTGATGCACGTCGTGGGGCAGGGCGGCGTCGCCTGGTCGCTGGGCCGGCTGCCCGCCGCCCTGACCGCCGTGACCGTCCTGATCCAGCCCGTCGTCGCCGCCCTGCTCGGCTGGCTCATCTTCGCCGAGACCCTGACCCCGATGCAGGCCGTCGGCGGCGTCGTGGTGCTGGCCGCGATCGTTCTGGCGCAGTGGTCATCGGCCAAAAAGAAAGGCGCGGAGGCCGAAGCCCCCGCGCCCGTCTGATGGTGATGTCCGTGGCCTCAGAGGAGCTTCAGGTCGATCGCCGAGGTCTTGCCGCGCTGGGATTCCAGCTCGTATTCGACCTTGGCGTTCTCATCCAGGCCTTGCAGGCCCGCCTTCTGGACCGCGGTGATGTGGACGAAAACGTCCTGACCGCCGCCATCAGGCTGGATGAAGCCGAAACCCTTCGTCGGGTTGAACCACTTGACCGTGCCGGTCGCCATAATGCGTCTCCTAAACGCGCTTTCCAGGCAGACGCCCCTTCAAGGGCGCCCGTCAGTCCTGCTGGACGGCTCGTTCAGGCGAAGGAGCTGGCGCGATTGTGGAGGCCGCGCGAAATCCGGACTGCGCCGACTTTCTCTCGCGCAATTTGGGGTCGGTCAACCGCAAACCGATTCGCCTCTCCGGCGAACGGCGTTCGCAAAATCAGGTGCAGAGCGGGCGGGGCGCGCCGTCCAGATGCAGGTGGTTGGCGTGCGCCTCATTGTAGCCCGGGCCCAGGACGGTCGAGAACACCCGGCAGGCGCCCTCCCGGATCCGGGTCAGGAAGCGCCGTCCCTCAAGCCCGCGCGGGCCGTCGCCGGGCCAGTCCGTCAGCACCGAGACGCGCCGCCCGTCCTCCAGCGTCACCCCGCCGATATCAAGGGCATTGGCCCGCGCATGCTCGCTGGGCCGGGCGTTCGGGTCGGTCTGCCCATAGATGCGGCGGCAGCTGTAGGTGCCCACGTCGTTCAACCGCGCCACCCTTGAGCCGAACTCGGCCTCGGCCGCCGGCTGCAGCACCTGGCGCTCCCAGATCACGTACCGCACCGCCAGCGGGCACTGCAGGACCGGGTTGCCGGGCAGGGGGGTGACGGCTCCGCCGGTGATACGGATGGCCCCCCGGACGACGCAGAATCCGCCGTCGTCCCGGTCCTCGGCCCGCTCGACCTGCACCCCGGCCTCGCGCAGCACCTGCATACAGGCCTCGGTGACGGCGGTGGTCTCCTCGGGGGCGGCGGCGACGGCCAGTTCGAAATCGGCCACCTTGGCCGCCGTCGCCGTGCCGATCGGATGGCTGAGGTCGAGCGGCTTCCACGGCAGGTCCTGCTGCGGGGCGAACAGGTTGAGCATGGCGAAGGCCGCGCAGACGCCGAGCGCCAGCTCCCACAGCAGGTTCCAGAAATCGGCGAAATCGCGCTTCATGCGCGATCAGCCTTACGCGGCGGCGCGGGTCTCCGCCAGCCGCCGGACCAGGGTCGTGCAGGCCCGCTGGCCCGCAACGCCTTCGTTGGACAGGGCGATGAAGCCGAGGCCCCGCCCGGGGGCGGCCAGGACGGTCGCGAACCACATGGTGTTGGAGCCGTTATGGCTGATCGTCGGCCCCGGCCCGCCGACCCCGGCCCAGGGCGCGCTGCCCACGCCCCAACCGGCGGCGTATGCCGGCGGGGCTCCGGCGGCGGGGGTCAGGAGATGGCGGCGGGACTCCTCTCTGAGCCAGCCGGGCGCACCGCCCATCATGGCGCCGATGAAGCGGGCGTAGTCGGCCATGCTCATATGCGCCGTCCCCGCCGGGCCGAGGGCGCGGGGATTGTCCGCAAAGCCCGCCGGGTCGACGCCGACGCCGCCGCTATGGCCCCACGGCGCCGGGTCCTGCGGCGCGCCGAAGCCGGCGGTGGCCAGGCCGAGGGGTCTATAGAGTTCGGCCGCCATGACGGTTTCCCACGGCTGGCCGGTGATGGCCTCGATGGCGGCGCCCAGGACAATGTAGTTGCCGTTGCCATAGGCGAACTGGCCGACGGGTCCGGCGGGCGGCGCGCCCAGCGCCCGCGCCGCGAGCTCGGCCCGCTGCTCCGGCAAGGGGCGCTGGTCGGCATGGGCGGCCATCAGCCAGGCGCGGTCCAGCAGGGCGGCGTCCAGCAGGCCGGCGCGATGGTGCATCAGGTCATCGAGCGTGATCGCGGCCCAGGCGGGATCGACCGTGACGCCCGGAAAGGCCGCGGCGACCGGCATGTCCCAGCGCGCCCGGCCCTGATCGACAAGGCGTCCGAAGACGGCGGCTGTCATGGCCTTGGTGTTCGAGCCCAGGTGCCAGCGGTCGTCGGGGGTTGCGAGCGCTTCGCTCCCGGCGCGACGCACGCCGCGCACCCCCGACCAGCCGAGCCCTTCGCGGGTCACGATCCCGGCGGCCAGCGCGGGCGGCGCGGCCTCGGCGAAGACGGCGTCCAGAGCCGCCTCTGCCGCCGGGTCGTCCGTACGGCTGCGCGCCATGGCCGGAAAGGCGCTGACGAGCGGCAGGGCGGCGAAGCCGCCCAGGAGGGCGCGGCGCGTGGCGAACATGGGTATCTCCCTCTCTGTCCTGCGCATCCTAGTCGACGGAAAAGCGCCGCGCACATGAGAATGCTGACAGGTTCAGGGCCGCGCCGGTCCGCGACCCCGGTGAAATGGCCTTGCAACATTGCCCTGGCCACGGGCCGGGCGCATCGTGGGCGCATGGGCAAGAAATCAGACAATTACGACGCCGACCTTGAGAGGCTCCAGGTCCTGCTGGTCGAGACCCAGCACTGGACCATCGAACAGGGCCGCAAGACCGTGATCATCTTCGAAGGTCGCGACTCGGCCGGCAAGGACGGGGCGATCAAGCGCATCACGGAATATATGTCGCCGCGCCAGACCCGGATCGTGGCCCTGCCCAAGCCGAACGAGCGCGAGACCAGCCAGTGGTATTTCCAGCGCTACGTCCCGCACCTGCCCGCCGACGGCGAGACGGTTCTGTTCAACCGCTCCTGGTACAACCGGGCCGGCGTCGAGCCGGTGATGGGCTTCTGCAAGCCGCAGCAGCATGAGCAATTCCTGTCGGACGCGCCGTCGTTCGAGCGGATCCTGTCCGACGACGGGATCGTGCTGATCAAACTGTGGCTCGACATCTCCAAGGCCGAACAGGCCCGCCGTCTGGCGGAACGGATCGAGGATCCGCTCAAGCGGTTCAAGGTCTCGCCGCTGGACGCCGAGGCCCAGGCCCGGTGGGAGGCCTACAGCGCCGCCCGCGACCGGATGCTGGACGAGACCGACCACAACCACGCGCCCTGGACCGTCATCGCGACCGACGACAAGAAGTCCGCCCGGCTGAACATCATCCGTCACATCCTGCGGACGATCGGCGGTCCCGGGGCGGCGGCGGATGCGCCGGACGCCGATGTGGTCTTCCCCGCCTCGAAGGCCAAGGGCCGGCTCGCGTCCTGATCAGAAGCCCAGTTCGGCCCTCAGGGTCGCGGGGTCCAGACCGCCGGCTCTCAGTTCCGCCAGCGTCACGGACCGGTCGCGCTTGGCGTAACGCCTTCCGTCCGGCCCGAGCAGCAGACGATGGTGGCGGTGGACAGGGATCGGCCAGCCCATCAGCGTCTGGATCAGCACCTGCAGGTGGGTCGCCTCGAACAGGTCCTCGCCGCGGATGACATGGGTCACGTCCTGCAGGGCGTCGTCGTGTGTGACCGCCACATGATAGGCCGCCCCGGCGTCCTTGCGGGCCAGCACGGCGTCGCCGGCGGTCTCCGGCCGGGCCTTGACCAAGCCGTGTTCCCCGGTCGGGCCGCGGCCTTCCTCGACAAAGGCCAGCGCCGCCCAGTCGGCTTCGCCCAGCGTCTCCCGCGCACGGTCCAGCGACAGCCGCCAGGCGAAGGCCCGTCCTTCGGCCATCAGCGCCGCCTCCTCTTCCGCGGGATGGGGACCGGGCCGCGCGGCTTCGACGGGTCCGTGCGGCGCGTCGCCGATCGCGTCGAGGATGTCCTTGCGGGTCCGGAAGCAGCGATAGAGCAGGCCTCGGCCGTTCAGGTCGTCGATCACGGCCGAATAGTCCGAAAGATGATCGGACTGGCGGCGCACCGGTCCGTCCCAATCCAGGCCCAGCCAGTTCAGATCCTCGACGATGGCGGCCTCGAACTCCGGCTTGCAGCGGGTCGGGTCGATGTCCTCGATGCGCAGGAGGAACCGTCCGCCGGCATCGCGCGCGGCCCGCCAGGCGGTGAGGGCGGAGAAGGCGTGGCCGCGGTGCAGCCGGCCGGTCGGCGAGGGGGCGAAGCGGGTGACGAACGCCACGACCGGCCTCAGACCCGCTGGACGGCGCCGGCCTGCTCGGCCCCGGCGAGGGCCTTGCGGATATCGGTCTCCGACAGGGACTCCATCTCCGCGACAAGATCTTCGACCGCGAACTGCCGCTCCTCGATCATCCAGTCGTAGGCCCGGCGCATCACCGGTCCCGTGTCGGGAAAGGCCCGGCCCGTGACGCGGTACAGGGTGGCGGGTTTGCGCGCCGGCAGGCTGAAGTCGGGCGCGCGCGGTATCAGACGGCGCTGGAGCATGGCGACCTCGTCGCGGAACGCCGGCGAGGCGACGATCGCGGCGAGGCGAGTGGCCAGTTCGGACAGCCGTGTCTCAAGCAGGGCCCCGCCTTCCACATTGGCCGCGGGCAGCCAGGCGCGGAAGGCCGCGTCCTGCAGGACAGGACCATCGAGCAATGACAGGATGCTGCGCCCGGCCAGCGGCATGACGGTGAAGGAGACGTGCAGGGACGGCTGATCCGGCGTCACCGTGTCATGGTAGAAGCCGCGCGGCATGTAGAGCACGTCGCCGGGCTTCATGGTGATGGTCGAGACCAACCGGCCGCAGGCCTTGTTGAAATCGGCCTGGGTCATGCCCGGCGGGTAGCCGACCGGATCGACCTCGCGGCCCTCGTAGAGGTTCCAGACCTTTTCCCCCTCGGTCTGGACGGCGAAGACCTCATGGACGTCATAGTGGGTCGCCACGGCCCGGCCGCCCCTGAACGAGCAGAAGACGCTGGCCCCGACCTCGGCCGCGAGAGCATCGCCCAGGGCGACCCCGGCATGGGTGATCGGCGAATGCAGGGTCAGGACGTCATTGGCCAGGATGCTGGCGCCCGCCGACAGGAAGACCTCGACCTTGGCCGGCGACGGCCGCCAGATCATGCCTTCGGGCGTCCGCTTGCGCCGGCAATATTGCTCCGGCGGGATGGGGTCGTCGTGCCGCATCAGCTTCAGTCGTTCCGAGTCCCAGACATTGCTCTGGTTCAGCAGTCCGTTGAACGCGCCCCACGGCAGCAGCGCGCGCTTGTTCGACCCTTCCGTCGCCGGGATATGCAGCGGCTGGCGGCCCTCGTACTCCGCGCGGAACTGCGCCGGGGTGACGGGATGCAGGATCTCTTCGAGCGTGCGCATGGCGTGAGGTTTAAGGCGGCCTCCCCACCCTGTCGATGCGTCGCGGGCTACAGTCGCTGGACGGCCCCGGCCGCTTCGGCCGCGGCGACGCCGGCGCGAACCTCGACTTCCGACAGCGAATGGAACTGGGCGACCATGTCCTCGATGGCAAACTGCCGCTCGGCGATGGCCCAGTCATAGGTTTCGCGCACGGCGCCCGGACACGCCGGGAAGGATCGGCCTGTCGTCCGGTACAGTGTGACCGGCTTGCGCTCCGGCAAGGTGAAGGACGGCGGACGCGGCGTCATGCGGGCCTGGGATTTGGCGACCTCCTCGTGGAAGGCGGGCGAAGCGGCGAGACGGGCCAGGATCTGGCCGTAGTCGGCCAGGTGCGCCGCCAGGGCCGCGCCGCCGTCTTCGTGCGCCGGCGGCGCGAAGGCGCGATAGGCCGGGTCCTTCATCGCCTCGATGTTCAGCAGGGCGAGCAGGGTGCGGCCATGCAGGGGCGTGATCGCAAAGGTCACGTGCAGGGACGGGCCCTCGGTCGCCAGGGCGTCATGGTACCAACCGCGCGGCAGGTAGAGGACATCCCCCGCCTGCATCGTCACCTGCTGCATCAGCCCCCCGCGGCTCTGTTCGAACCAGCGTCGGGTGGCGGCGTCGTCCGGCAAATTCTCGATCGGGTTCTCGGCCCGGCTCTCGTACAGGTTCCAGACCTTGGTGCCGCCTGTCTGGACGACGACCACATCGTGGTTGTCGAAATGGGTGCCGAAGGCCTGAACGCCCTGGAAGGAGCAATAGATGTTGGCGCCGATGCTGGCCGCGAACGTCTGCCCCAGGATACCGCCGATCTGCATCAGCGGTGCGTGGATGGTCAGGACGTCATTGGCGATCAGGCTGGCGCCGGCGGACAGGAAGACCTCGACCTTCTCGGGCCAGGGACGCAGGATCTCGCCATGCGGCGTGGCGACCGGGTGGCAGTACTGGTCGGGCGGCACGGCCACATAGTTCCGCATCAGCCGAAGATGGGCCGCGCTCCAGAGCGAACTCTGACCCAGCAGACGGTTGAGGTCGGCCCAGGTGAGGATGGCGGCCTTCCGGTCGTCGCCGGCTGCCGGGATGTGCAGCGGCTTGCGGCCCAGATACTCCGCCCGGAACTGCTCGGGCGAGACGGGATGCAGAAGGTCGTCAAGGCTGTGCATGGCCGAACAAGTATGACGCCGGCCGCCCGCTGTCGATGCGGCGAGCGTTCAGAGCGGCTTGAAGACGCCGAGGCGGATGGCGGCCTCGAACGCCTCGTTCAGTGCGGGCACGGAGACGAAGTCGAACTGGGCGATGACATCTTCCATCGCGAACTGGGGCTGGCCGAGCGCCCAGTCGATCGCGACCTGCGCCGGGCCCGCCGCGCGGGGCGGCGTCAGGCCGGTCGCCCGCAGGAGGGTCAGCGGCGGGCGCACCGGCAGGGTATAGCTCGCCGGGCGCGGAACGACGCGTTCCTGGGCCATCAGGACCTCGTCGCGGAAGGCGGGAAGGGCGGACAGATCGGCCAGCCGCCGGCCGAGATCCGCCAGCTGTTTGCCGAGGCGGTCCGGGTCGGTGTCTCCGCGCGGGAACCAGGCGCGAAACGCCGGATCCTGCATCGCCGCTGACTCGAGCAGGCGGAACAGGATCCGCCCGTAGAGCGGGGTCACCGAAAAGGTCACGTGCAAGGACGCGCCCTCGGTGGTCATGGCGTCGTGGTACCAGCCGCGCGGCAGATAGAGGACGTCACCCGGCTGCATCCGCACCTCGGTCATCAGCCGCCCGCGCGTCTGCGCGAACCATGGGCGGATTTCAGCCTCCTCAAGCGGATAGCTGACCGGCGCGTCGGCGCGGTTCTCGTACAGCCGCCAGGTCTTCTCGCCTTCCAGCTGGACGGCGAACACATGGTGCAGGTCGAAATGGGTGTCGAACGCCTGCACGCCGCCGAACGAGCAATAGACATTGGCGCCCACCCCGGCGGCGAATTCCCTGGCGAGGCCGTGAGACAGCGTGCGCAGTTCGGGCGTCAGCTCCTGGACGTCGCCGGCGATAAGGCTGGCGCCCATCGCAAGCAGGGTCTGGATCTTCGCGGGCGACGGTTGCACGACGGGCCCCGCCTGGTTGCGGGCCTCGATGCAGTACTGCTCGGGCGGGATGGGCTGGCCGTTGAAAACCAGCTTCAGGCCCTGCGCCGTCCAGATGGACCTCTGGTCCAGCAGGGCGTTGAACCCCGCCCAGGTCAGCAGGCCCCGCTTGGGCGCCCCTGCGCCGGCGGGAATGTGTAGCGGCTTTCGGTCGTTGTAGTCCGCGTCGAACTGGTCGCGCGTGATCGGAAGCAGAAGTTCGTCCAGTGTAAACATGCCGAAAGGCTAGAACGGGCGCCCGCCCCTGTCGATGAGACCGCATGCCGATTCCGCTGACTCCCGTCCAGATCGCCGCCGCGCGCGAGGCGCTCATCGGTCTGGACCCCGCGCTGACCCGCGCCCATGTGCAGACGCCCGCTTTTGACTGGCGCGTGCGGACGGGCGGGTTCGAGGGCCTGTTTCACATGATCGTCGATCAGCAGGTCTCGGTGGCGTCCGCCGCCGCCATCTGGGCCCGCGTTGCGGAGGGGCTGGACGGGGCGGTGACGCCCGAGCGGGTGCTGGCCACGGACATCGCCGTCCTGCGCGGCTTCGGCCTGTCGATCCAGAAGGCGACCTATGGCCATGAGATCGCCCGCGCCCAGGTCGAGGGCCGGATCGATTTCGACCATCTGGAGCGGCTGTCCGACGAGGAGGCCATCGCGCGGCTGGTCGCCATCAAGGGCGTCGGCAAATGGACGGCCGAGACCTTCCTGATGTTCTGCGAGGGCCGTCAGGATGTCTTCCCCGGCGGCGATATCGCCCTGCAGGAAGCCATCCGCTGGGCGGATGGCGCGACCCTGCGGCCGACGGAGAAACAGGCCTGGGCCCGGGCTGAAATCTGGCGCCCCCATCGCAGCGTGGCGGCGCATCTGCTCTGGGGATGGTATGGAGCGGTCAAGCGCGGCGAGGTCGCGTTGGAGGAACAGCCCGCGTGAGCCCTATCGTCGATCCCGCCCTGACCGATCCGGAGACCGTGCTGGGCGCGCTCGACTTCGCCGGCGTGGCCGTCTTCGCCGCCACCGGCGCCCTGGCGGCGGCGCAGCAGCGGCATGACCTGGTCACCTTCGCCTTCTTCGGCGCCATCACCGGCGTCGGCGGGGGCACCCTGCGCGATCTGCTGATCGGGGCCCCGGTCTTCTGGGTGCAGGACTGGCGCTATATCGCCGTCTGCCTGCTCGCTTCGCTGGCGGTCTGGATGGTCGGAGCCCGGCCCTGGCGGTTCCGGGCGCTGCTGTGGCTCGATGCGATCGGCCTGGCCGCCTATGGCGTCATGGGCGCGGCCAAGGCCGAGGCCTTCGAGGTCGCGCCGTTGATCTGCATCGTCATGGGCGCCCTGACCGCCTGTTTCGGCGGGGTGGTGCGCGATCTGCTGGCGGGCCAGCCGTCGATCCTGCTGCGGCGCGAGATCACCGTCTCCGCCGCCCTGCTGGCCGCCACCGTCTTCGTCGCCGCGCGCGCCCTGGGCCTCGAGGCCTGGCCGGCCGCCCTGGTCGCCGCCCCGTGCGGCTTCGCCCTGCGCGCCGGGGCCCTGATCTGGGGCTGGAGCCTGCCGGCGTTTCCGGGCACGCCGAGCCGGGGCTGACGGTCGCACAAGCGTCGCAAGGCGGTCATCGCCAAGCCGTCGAATCAGGACTAGGCTTTTCCCATAGCCAGGGAAGGAGACGTGTCTTCAGTCCGGTCGCGTCGATAATCCTCTGCCGAACGGCGAGGGCCTGATGCAGGTCCAGAGCCGTCCCCCGTCCGGCTGGCCCGCGCTGGTGCTGAACGCCGACTTTCGCCCGCTGTCCTACTATCCGCTGTCGATCTGGCCGTGGGAGGAAGTGGTCAAGGCGGTCTACCAGGACCGCGTCGATGTCGTGTCCACCTATGACAAGGTGGTCCGCAGCCCCTCGATGGAAATGGTCCTGCCCAGCGTCATTGCGCTGAAGAACTATGTCGACCAGGACCGCCAGCCCGCCTTCACCCGCTTCAACGTCTTCCTGCGCGACGGCTTCACCTGCCAGTATTGCAACGCCACCGCCGAACTGACCTTCGACCATGTCATCCCGCGCTCCCGCGGCGGCCGGACCACGTGGGAGAACATCGTCGCGGCCTGTTCGCCCTGCAATCTGAAGAAGGGCGGCCGGACGCCGCAACAGGCCGGCATGCCCGTCCGTCGCGCCCCCCATCGCCCCAGCGCCTGGCAGCTGCAGGAGTTCGGCCGCCGCTTCCCGCCGCACTATCTGCACCAGAGCTGGCTCGACTACCTCTACTGGGACATCGAGCTGGAGCCCTAGGGACGGAACGGCGAAGGGCGCGCGCCGTTGACGTGAAGCCTGTCCTGCTTCAGTCGAGCCCTCATGAAAATCCGCGTCCGCGCCGAACTCGTCTATCGCTTCGATCCGCCGACCGACGCCATCTACAAGATCCAGGTCGCCCACTGGCCCGGTCAGACGATCCTTGAGGAAAGCCTGACCACCACGCCGGTGATCGACTTCATCCAGGATGAGGATGTGGAGTTCGGGGCGCGGACCCTGCGCGCCCACCTCACGGGCGAGGTGGCCCTGACCTATGAGGCGGTGGTCGACAACGGCGTGCTCAAGGGCCTGCCGCCGGTGACCGTCCAGCACGACTGGAATGATCTGCCGGCCGAGGTCCTGACCTATCTCAACCCCAGCCGCTACTGCCCTTCCGACCAGTTCGGACGCTTTGCTGAACGCACCTTCGGCGGCACCGTCGGCGGCGACCGGGTGCTGAAGATCCTCGACTGGATCAAGGCCGAGATCGACTATGAGCCCGGTTCTTCGGACAGTGAGACCACGGCGGCGCGGACCTTCATCGACCGGGCCGGGGTGTGCCGCGACTTCACCCATATGGGCATCACCCTGTGCCGCGCCTCGGGCATTCCGGCGCGGGCGGTCAGCGCCTTTGCGCACCAGCTGAACCCGCCGGACTTCCACGCCATCTTCGAGGTCTGGCTGTCCAACGGCTGGTGGCTGGTCGATCCGACAGGGCTGGCCCCGGTCGAGGGTCTGGTCCGCATCGCCTGCGGCCGCGACGCCGCCGACATCGCCTTCCTGACCACCCAGGGCTCCTGCCAGCTGGTGCGGCAGTCGGTGAGGGCGGAAGCGGTCTGAGTCAGCGGCCGCTCGCGGCCTTCCATTCCTCGAGGAAGACGTCGCGGCGCAGCACCTTGTTCTGCGGGTCGATCAGCACATGCGCGTCGGCGCGCACGGCGAGGACGCCCCGGCCCCCGGTCATGGGCACGGTCGAGAGGGTTTCGCCGTCGATCTCGACCTCCACCGGCATGGGGAAGGCAGCGCCGTCGCCGGTGACCCATTCCAGCGTCAGGGTGTCGCCTTCACGGGTCTGGCGCAGCTCGGGCAGGGCGGCCTGGTAGAGGTAGCCGCGGAAGAACCAGGTCAGGTCCTGCTCCGTCTCCTCGTTGACGATGGCCAGAAACTCGTCGGTCGTGCCGTAGCGCGGGGCGAAGTCGCCGGGCCGGGGGTCCGGGGACCCGTAGACCAGCCGCGTCACCGAGGAGAAGAAGGCCTCGTCCCCGATCAGCATCCGCAGCGAATGGGCGATCAGCGAGCCCTTGTTGTACAGGTCCAGCCCCGGCCCGACGTCGCTCTTGTAGACCTCGTCCTCGGTCCGCTCGGTCCCCGAGACGACCGCGAACCGGTTGATCAGGTCGCGGCGCTGTTCCTGCAGCTCGGCCTGCATATAGCGCTCGCCGTGCAGCCAGCGCAGGTACAGCGGCTGCATATAGCTGCCCAGCCCCTCGTGCAGCCACATGTCGTCGGCGTTGCGGTTGGTCATCTGGTTGCCGAACCACTCGTGCGCCATCTCGTGGTGCAGCAGCCAGTCATAGCCCTTGCCGTCCAGCTTGTAGGCGTTGCCGTAGGCGTTGATCGTCTGGTGCTCCATGCCCAGGTGCGGCGTCTCGACCACCCCCATCTTCTCGTCGCCGAAGGGGTAGGGGCCGACGGTCGATTCGTAGAAATCCATCATCGGCGCGAACTGGGCGAACAGGGCCGCGACCTTGGCCGGGTCGTCGGAGCGCAGGTGCCAGTAGGAGATCGGGATCACATTGCCGAACCGGCTCCGATAGTCGCTGCGCACCTCGTCATACGGCCCGATATTCAGGGCGATGGCGTAGGTATTGGAATTGGCCGCGCTCCAGTTCCAGGTCGTCCAGCCGTCGCCGTGGTCGACCGTGCCCATGAACCGGCCGTTCGAGGGCGCGGCCAGGGCCGACGGCACGGTGATGTGCAGATCGACCCGCTTCGGCTCGGCCAGCGGATGGTCGATACAGGGCCAGAAGATGTCGCAGCCCTCGGGCTGGACGGCGGTGGCGATCCACGGCGATCCGTCCGCCGTCGTGGCCCAGACGAAGCCCCCGTCCCACGGCGCATTGGGCGCCGTCCGCGGCGCGCCGGCGTAGGCGATGCGGACCGACACCGTCCCGCCCGCGGCCAGCGGCTGGGCCAGCGGGATCGTCATCCGTCCCTCGGGATTGCGCCAGCCCCCGTCTCCGGCCGGGATCTCGCGCCCGTCCACCTGCACGGATGAAACGGTCAGCAGGGTATCCAGCTCGACCACCACGGCGGCCAGGGGCGCGGTGGCGGTGAAGTCCAGTACGGCGACCGCGTCGATGGTCTTCGTCTCAGGCATGACCTTGATCGACAGGTCGGCCTTGTCGAGCTGCATGGCCAGTTGCTCGGCCGTCCGCGGCTGATCGGTGCCGAGGGTGAAGGCGGTCGATTCGCGCACGGGGGTCACGGTGGCGACCGGTTCCGCGGCGACGGGAACCGTTTCCGCGCCATGCGTCACCGTAATCGAGACGCAGGCGCCGAGCGTCAGCATGGAAGCGCCCATCAGGGCGGCGCGACAGGCTTTGAAGGACACGGCTGGCTCCCCGAAGATCGGAACCAGCCTAAAGGCGGTCGCCGCCCGCGCAACACCTTACTCCTGCTTTCGTCATCCTCCGACAAGCCGCGTAGCGGCGCAGATCGGGGGACCCAGCGGCGCCGAAGGCGACCTGTTCAGCCGGGCTCCCGGCAGGTTCGCGCTATCGCGCGCCGCTGGGTCCCCCGGTCTCGCGGAGCCTGTCCTTGGGCCGAGCGAAGCTCGGACCCGAGGGCTCGCCGGAGGATGACGAAAGCAAGGAGCGATAGTCCGACCTACAGCCCCCGCGCCTTGCGCTGGGCCTTCGTCGCCCGCCGCGCCCAGGCCTTGTCGATCTGTTCGCGCAGCCGGTCGTCGTTGGCGGCGTCATGGCGCACCAGCACCGCCGGCCAGCCCTCGAAATGAGGCGTCTGGAAATAGGTCTGCGGCTCCGTCTCCATCAGGAAGGCGACCGTGCCGAGGTCGAGCGCCAGGGCGAGGCAGCCGGTTTCCCGGGCCTCATTGACGATCCAGTGCCCCCGCACCCGGACGCAGCGCCCGCCGTGCAGGGTGGAGTCCTCGGCCCCCGGCTGGGAGAGGGCGCAGGCGAACATCTCGTCGCGGGTCATGCGCCGACTGTGCGTTGGCTCCGCGCAAAGAAAAAGGCCGGTGTTTCCACCGGCCTCTTCAAATCTTGCGGTCGTCGCCCGATCAGGCGGCGGCGGCCTGCTCGGCCAGCTTGGCCTTCACCTGGCGCTTGATGCGCTGGGCGGCGGTCGAGAGTTGCTCGTCCTTGGCCTTGACGATGAACGGGTCCAGGCCGCCCTTGAAGTCGAGGGTGCGCAGGGCGGCGTTCGAGATACGCAGGCTGAACGACTGGCCCAGCGCTTCCGAGGCGACCTTGACCGTCTTCAGCGACGGCAGGAAGCGGCGCTTGGTCTTGACGTTCGAGTGGCTCACGCTGTGGCCGACCATGGGGCCGATACCGGTGAGTTCGCAGCGACGCGACATGGGACTATCCTTCGGGTGCGGTCCGGTGAACGGCGGACGCATGAAACAGGTGCGCGCGGCAAGCCTTCCGCGCGAGAGGGGGGCGTATAGAGGAGACGGACGCGTTCCGTCAAGGCTCGACGGCCGTTCAGCCGCCGTTCAATTCCCGCCATATATTGACGCTAGACAGAACACTCGCCTTTCCGGGGACGTCATGACCATCAATCGCCTGATCGCTGCGGCCGCGCTCGCGGGAGCCGCCCTGCTGGCCCCCGCCGCCTCGACCACGGCCGCCATGGTTCCGCAGGCGTCGAACGACACCGTGCTGCCGGGATACTGGGAATACACGACCAGCGCCCTCGGCGTGCGCGATACCGAGACCAAATGCGTGCGGCCCAGCGAGATCAACCGCTTCTTCGGCGGCCTGTCGACGCGGCGCTGGCAGTGCACCTATCCGGTCCGCCAGGTCGGCAACGGCAATGCCCGGTTTGAGGGCACCTGCCAGGATCGCAAGGGCCGCCGGGTCAATGTCCGGCTGCGCGGACCCTATGCGCCCGAAAACTTCCGCTTCACCGGCGGGGCCCAGCTGGCGCGCGGAACGCCCTATATCCCCGCCAGCATCACGGCGCGGCGCCTGTCGGCCCAGTGCCCGGCCAACGCCGAGTATTTCTGAGGCTCAGACCTCGCCGACCCGCGCCACGACATAGGTGTGCTGCTCGCCCGAGGGCAGCGACAGGCTGACATATTCGCCGGCGACGAAACGCTCGTCGGCAAACCGGAAGCCGACGGCGTCGTCGGCGTCGCCCTGGTCCATGTCCAGCACCCAGCGTCCACCGGGCCCGTGACGAAGCTGCCCGGCGCTGACCGTCTCGTTGCCCGAGAAGCGCCGGACATGGCCGCGCGACGGCTCGGCCTTCAGGGCGTCGCCATCCAGCCGACCTTCAGCGTCCAGCGGGGCGACGATGTCATAGCCTTCGTCCGGCGCGCCGGCAGGATGACCGGGCTCGCGGGCGAGTTCGAGGCGGATATGCTGGAATTGGGTCATCGCGTCGCTCTCGTTGAACAGGCTTCCGTTTCCGACACCTGCCGGAACGGGACCGAACCCGCTTTGTTATGGAACAACGCCCCGAACGCATTTGCGGTCCAGGCAGGGGCGGGTTGTCCAGACGACGCCCGCCCGGAGGATCAGGACAATGACAGGTCGATGGCTCGCTGCCCTGGCGGTGTTGACGCTCGGCGGCTGCGCGGGCGAGGCCGTACGCCAGACCGAAACCAGGCCCGTGATCATGGGCTCCGCGGATCGGGGCGCGATGCTGGTGCAGCAGAAATGCGCCGGTTGCCACTCTGTCGAGCGTACCGGCGACAGCCCCATGGCGGCCGCGCCCCCGTTCCGCGCCATGGGCGTGCTCTACCCGGTGAGCGACCTGCAGGAGGCGTTCGCCGAAGGCCTGGTCACCGCCCACCCGGCCATGCCCGCCTTCGAGCTTCAGTCGACCGAGATCGCCGATCTGATCGCCTATCTCGAACGCGTGTCGGGGACCGGTCCCGGCGTCTGAACCGGCCCGGGACCCGGGGCTCGCGTGACCGGCCCGCCCTGCCGCGGGACCGGATTGACAAAACTCTACATATGTAGAGTTATTGTCCGATGGTGCGATCCCGAACCCTTTCGCCGGCCGCTCGCCGGGTCCTGACCGCCCTTGTCCAGGCGGGGCCCTCAGGACGCCACGGCTATGACCTTTGCCGCGAGGCGAACATCAAGTCCGGGACCCTCTACCCCCTGCTGATCCGCCTTGAGGCCCAGGGCTATCTGTCGGCGGACTGGCAAGCGTCCGGGGTTCCGGGACGGCCGCCGCGACACGTCTACAGGCTGACGACGGCGGGCCGTCGTCTGGCCGAAGCCCAGTCCGCGGCGGCCGCCGGCGGCGAGGCGTTGCCGCAAGGCGGGCTGGCATGACCACTTTCAGCGACCGGATCTTCGCGCTTGTCCGTCGACTGCTCCCGCCATCGCTGCAGCCGTGGGGCGAGGCCGCCTGCCGCGAGGCCCGGGACATCACCCGCCCGGGCGAGGCGCTGCGGTTCGCGCTCGGCTGCCTGTCCTGGGCGGTCGGCGAAGCCATCAGGCTCCGGTTGTCGGACTTGAAGCGAAAAGGGGAGGCGCCTGTGAAACTCATGGATCGAATTGGACCGCGTTCAGCCGCGGTCGCCTGCGGGGTCGGCGCCACCGGCCTCGGCCTCATCTACATGTCGGCGGGCGGCGCGCCAGCGCCCTATCTGATGATCAATTCGGGCGCCCTGGCGTTCGGTCTCGTCGCCCTCGGCATTCTGGCCTTGGCGGACCGGCGGGGGCATCTGCCCGCCGGCCTGCTGACCCTTTCGCTCGGCCTGGCCCTGCTGGCGGTCAGCCTGTGGGGCGTCACCGCCGGCGGGGTCACCCGCTGGGTGGCGCTGGGGCCGCTGGTCATCCAGCCCGGCTTCATGATCGTGCCGCTCATGGCGGTGCTGTTCGCCCGGTCGCGCGATACCGTGTCGCTGGCAGGCGTCGCCGTGGCGGCGCTGGCGCTCGCGCTGCAGCCGGATCGGGGGATGGCCGCCGCGCTCGCGGCCGGCATGACCGTCCTCGCCTTCACCCGCCCGGACCGGCGAACGATCGGGGCGGCGGTCGCCGCCGTCCTCGGCTTCGCCGTCGCGCTGGCGCAGGCGGATCCGTCGCCGGCCATGCCGTTCGTGGACCGGATCCTCTACTCGGCCTTCACGATCCATCCGC
>CAYNNT010000040.1:6706-24628 GCA_964398675.1 uncultured Brevundimonas sp. | reverse complement strand
GGCTCGGCCGGTCTGGAGCCGCCGATGTCCTCGGCGACCACCCTGCCCCGCGCGTCGACTTCCACCCGGTTGCCGCCGGCCTCTCCGCGCAGTTCGGTGTCGAACGACTTCTCGACCCCCTGACGGCCGATGCGGAAACCGGGATTGTAGAGGATCTCCGGGACCTTCTCGCCCCGATCCTCAATCGCCTTGATGTCGCGGTCGTTGGGTTTGGCGACATAGCCGATGACGTGGGCGAAGGCGCCGCCGAAGGGGTAGTAGCGGGCCTCGTTCATGTCGGCCATGACGCCCGGAAGCTCGTTGGCGTACAGGTTGACGCGGGCGAACTCCTCCCATGTCAGATCGCTCTTGACCGGAACCGGCGAGAAGCGCGGCGCGGCGTTGACGTCGCGGATGATCGACCGGCGCCGGTCCATGGTGTCCGGAAGAAGTCGGCCCAGCAGGTCGAGCGTCTGGTCCAGGTCCCGGGTCTCGTCACGCACCACAAGCACGCGGAAACTGGGGCGGTTGCCGGCGATGACGACGCCGTCGCGGTCCAGAATGCGGCCCCGCGGCGGGGGCACCAGACGGAAGTTGAACTGGTTGTTCGACGCCATGGTGGCGTACTGGCCGGCCTGGAAGACCTGAAGCTGGGCCAGCCGGCCGGTCAGGGCCAGGCCGCCGAGCGCGGTCAGGCCGCCGAGCACGAAGGTCCGGCGCAGGAAGGAGCCCTGACGCTCGTTGACGTCGGAGAAGAAGATGGAGGGTTCCGAGCTCATCGGAATCTCACGTCGCCGTCCTCGAACCGTTCGATCATCCGGTCGGCGAACGGGAACAGCAGCAGGGTCGGCACGACCTGGCCGATCAGGGCGAGGATGCTGGGCGGATTGCGCGCGATCACGGTGACGACCAGATAGGCCATGAGGAAGGCCAGGGCGCAGCAGGCCGCGTACCAGACGAACAGGACGGCGGTGTCCTGCCCGATCAGGAAGCTGCGCGAGGCCAGCACCACCGCATAGATGGCCAGCAGGGCGAGGGCCCACAGGCCGAGCGGGCCATAGGTCAGGACATCGAGGAGCAGGCCGAGGCCGGTCAGCACCAGGGGCGCGGTGATAGAGGGGCGGATCAGCGGCCAGGAGAAGGCCAGCACCATCGGAACGACCGGCTCGGGCAGGTTCAGTCCGAACAGCTCGACCGGCGTAGCCAGAAGAATGGTGACGGCGACCGTGACCAGGGCCGGAATGACAATCCACTGCACCGGCCCGACAACGCGGACCGCGACCGGCCGTCTCATTCGGTCCCTCCGGGCGGAGGCGCGGCGGCTGGAGCCGGCGGGGGCGTCGTCGCCGGCGCCGGCGCGGGCGCTGCGGGGCGCGGGCGGGCGGCTTCTGCGGCGGTGGCGGCGGCGGTGTCGGCCCGCCTCTGTTCGGCCTGGACCCGGGCCGCATCGCGGCGGGCGGCGGAGTCGGTGATGGCGGAGGCCTGTTCGGGGGTTGCCTCGGACAGGGTGCCGAGCGCGGCCAGCGGGGGAGCGTTCAGATCGTCCCGGCCGATCAGCTGGCCGAAGTCCTCGAACAGCATGACGCGGACGAAGTCGATGGCGCCGCGGTCGCTGAACAGCTTCACCCGCCAGCTGCCGTCGATGCCGCGGGCGGCGACGCCGATCGGGACGCCGCGCGGGAAGCCGCCGCCGTCGCCGGAGGACAGGATGCGGTCGCCGACCTGGACCGAACCCACGCCGCGCATGAACTCGAGCCGGGGGTTGTCGCTGCCGTCGCCCTTGAGGATGGCCCGGGCGTCGGTACGGTCGACGAGAACCGGAATCTGGCTGGCCACGTCGGTGACCAGCAGCATCCGGCTGATGCCGGGCGAGGCGCCGACGATACGGCCGACCAGGCCGTGCTCGTTGATGACGGGATTGCCGACCTTGACGCCCTTTGCCGAGCCCGCGTCGAGCAGGCGCGCCTTGGAGAAGGGGCCGCGGGCGTCGAGGATCGAGCGCGCCGTCTGCATCGCCACGGGCGGCTCGGGCCGGATGCCCAGCATGGCCTCATAGCGGGCGTTGACGTTCTTGAGGGCGATGGCCTGGTCGCGCCAGGGCTGGAGGTCCGCCAGCTCACGCTTGAGCCGGCGGTTTTCGGAGACGGCGAAGAAATAGCCTCCGACGTAGTCGCTGGCATGGCCGAACCAGCGCACCGGCGCGGCGAAGACGCCGCCGACCGGACCGGCGACCGCTTCCACGCCGGAGCGCACCGGCTGGTAGGGCGAGGTCTGGGCGCGGGCGTCGCTGATCAGCAGCAGGATACAGCCCACCGTCGCCACAAGCACCGTCACGGCCGCGGTCCAGACCAGCGGCACCTTGATGTTCTCGAACGGTCCGTCGCGAAACGCCACGGCGCGCCTTCCTCAGAAAAGGGAATCAGCGGGACGCCCCCGGCCGATTTGTCGAGCCTATCGCAAAATCCGTGCCGCTTGGGAACCGGCGACAGGCCTACGATGACGGGGATTTGCGGCGGTGTTTCGACCGGACCTCTAGAGGGCCGAGTCGAGGACGCCCTTCATCCAGCGCGGATGCTCGAGCACCCGGCCGCAGCCGATGGCCACGCAGGACAGCGGATCGTCGGCGACCGAGACCGGCAGGCCCGTGTGGTCGCGGATTTCGGCGTCCAGACCGCGCAGCAGGGCGCCGCCGCCGGTGAGCATGATGCCCTTGTCGGCGATGTCGGCGGCCAGTTCGGGCGGGGTGGCTTCCAGCGCGACCTTCACGGCCTCGACGATCTGCGAGACGGGCTCGGCCAGGGCTTCGGCGGCCTGGCGTTCCGAGATGCGGACCTCGCGGGGCACGCCCTGCATCAGGTCGCGGCCCTTGACGTCGATCGACAGGCCTTCGCCGTCGGCCGGGATGCGGGCGGTGCCGATGTCCTTCTTGATGCGCTCGGCGGTCGTCTCGCCGATCAGAAGGTTATGGTTGCGGCGCATGTAGGAGATGATCGCCTCGTCCATCTTGTCGCCGCCGACGCGGACCGAACGCGAATAGACGATACCCGAGAGCGACAGCACGGCCACCTCGGTGGTGCCGCCGCCGATGTCGACGACCATCGAACCGGTCGGCTCGTGGATCGGAAGGCCGGCGCCGATGGCGGCGGCCATAGGCTCGTCGATCAGGCCGACGCGGCGGGCCGAGGCGTTGAGGCAGGAATCGTTGATGGCGCGGCGTTCGACGGCGGTGGCGCCCGACGGCACGCAGACGATGACCTTGGGGTTCACGAAGCCCTTGCGGTTATGAACCTTGCGGATGAAGTGTTTGATCATCTCCTCGGCGACTTCGAAGTCGGCGATGACCCCGTCGCGCATGGGACGGATGGCTTCCATATGGCCGGGGGTGCGGCCGAGCATCTGCTTGGCCTCGATGCCGACGGCGTGGACGATCTTGCGGCCGCCGACGTTGCGCAGCGCCACGACGGAAGGCTCGTTCAGCACGATGCCCTTGCCCTTCATGTAAATCAGGGTGTTGGCGGTGCCGAGGTCGATGGCGATGTCGTTGGAAATCGCGCCGAAAATGCTGGAGAACATGGGTCCGGGATACCGTTCGTTCGGGCCTTGGAGGGGCGGGCGTCAGTCTCGATCCGCTTCGGCGACGCCCCGGCGCCACGCATCCCCACGCGCCGCCTCCTGATCGTATATCGCCTGACCGACCTTACGGCTCGTTTGCCCTTGTGCGGCGGCGAATACAAGCCCTGTCGCCCCGCGAGCGACCTCGAAAAGTCCGTCAGCACGCGGCCTCACCGGAACGTGACGCAGGCCAACGCCGGGTCAGGCCGCCGAACGCGCCTCCGGATCCGCCAGCCGGTCCAGCGCGGGATAGAGGATGTCGTTCTCCATCTCGATTCGCAGGGACAGGGCGCCGATGATGTCCGCGGTGACCGCGGCGAAGCGCCGGGTGTCGCCGAGGATGGCGGATACGGTCCAGCGGCCGCGATAGCCGGCCCAGGCCCCGATGAGGCCGCCCATTTCCGTGCTGCAGGTCGCCCCCAGCGTCCGGGTCTGGACATCCGGAGCCGCCTGGAGCGCCGGATACAGAAGGGAGTCTTCCCGGGCGAGATGGCCATGCAGCAGCGCATCTGTATCGAGAATGAGGGCCCGGGCGCCCTCGGCGTCGTCCCGCGTTCTCACGCCATGGGAGAGGCCGCCAAGCCGGCTGACCAGCCTCAAGACCGCATCGTGCTCGCTTCGCAGCGCCCGAGTATCCATGGCCACGGTTCCCGTTCCGCCGTCGACGCTGGACCCCGCGGATTAAGACGGCCTGAATATTCTCTCCGCGGTGAAATCACCCCCGGCGACAGGTCTGCGGGCGTGGACGCCGGACCTAGTCTGCGCCCCCTGCCCGCTCGCGCCGCTTCACCAGCTCACGGACGCCCAACATCAGGCCGAGCCAGACCACGGCCACACCGGCGAGGATGAGAGAGGTCCAGACTCCGTCCCCGCTGGCCGCCGCCACCACGGCCCCGCCGAAGAAGGCGACCAGGGCGGTCTTGGGCAGGACGCCGAGGGCGCAGCCGGCGAGGAAGCGCCAGAACGACGCCTGCGCCGCCCCGAACGCCATATTGACGACGATGAAGGGCGCCGAGGGGACGTTGCGGATCATGAAGCTGGCGTAGAACGCGTTCTTGCCGACGAAGCCCTTGAGCCGGCCCATGGTTCGCCCGCCGAACCGGTCGACCAGCCGCGCCGTAGGTCCCCGCCCCAGCCAGTAGGTGACACCCGCCGAGATCACGGTCGCGGTCCAGCTGTAGAAGAAGCCCAGCGAGGGACCGAAGGCGACGACGCAGGCGGCGATCAGGATAAACTGGGGCGCCCCGATGAAGGCGGCGGCGATGAAAAGCACGACGGTGGCGAGGAAGGCCCAGGGGCTGCCGCGATACCCCTGCAGCCAGGCCTCGAGGTTCTCCTCCGCCGCCAGGCCGAACCGGGTCTTGCCGATCGCCAGAAGCCCCAGGGTCGCGCCGAGCAGCAGCGCGGTCGCCAGCGCGGCCCGCCAGCGGCGGGCTTCCATGTTGAGGATGAAGTCGAGGAGGCGGCGCATGGAGGTCGAATAGCAGGCGGCGGAGACACGGGCGAGAGCGCCAGGCCGCCGACCCGCGGTGTGGGCTTTCCGCCCGCTCGGCCGAACATATCGCCCCTTCGCGCATTCTCCCCGCCAGGGAGACTGAACCATGGCCGCACGACCCATCTGGCAAGGACATCTGAAGCTGTCGCTCGTCACCTGTCCGGTGGCGCTCTACACGGCGACGACCGGCGCCAATGACGTGCGTTTCCATCTGATCAATCCGGAGACCAACAACCGCATCCGGATGGTGCCGACCGATCCGGATACCGGGCCGGTCGAGCGCAGCGACCTGGTGCGCGGCTATGAGGTGTCGAAGGACGAATACGTCCTGTTCGACGAGGCCGATTTCGACAAGGTCCGGCTGGAGAGCACGAAGACCATCTCGATCGACAAATTCGTCGACGAGAGCGAGATCGACCGGCTGTACTGGGCCGATCCCTTCTTTGTCGTGCCCGAGAAGGGCGCGGGGCTGGAGGCCTTCGCCGTCATCCGCGACGCCATGAAGAAGCAGGGCAAGGTGGCGTTGGGCTGTCTGGTTCTGCGCGGCAAGGAGCGGCAGCTGGCGCTGGAGGTCCGGGGCAAGGGGCTGGTGGCCTGGACCCTGCGGGCGCAGGACGAGGTGCGCGACGCCGGCGACTATTTCGATGACATCAAGACCGTGAAGGCGGACGCCGACATGGTCGAGATCGCCGCCCGGATCATCGGCCAGAAGGAGGCGGACTTCGATCCCGCCGACTTCAAGGACCGCTATGACGACGCCCTGCGCGAGATGATCAAGGCCAAGGCGAAGGGCGGCAAGGGGACGGTCGACGTCGCCGAGCCGGACGACACCAATGTCATCGATCTGATGGCGGCGTTGCGGAGCAGTCTGAAGGGGTCGGCGGGGCCGGAGAAGACGCCGGCGGCGAAGAAGGCGGCGGTGGCGAAGGCTCAGGCGAAGAAGGCCGCGCCGAAGAAGAAGGCGGCGGCCTGATCAGGTCACGCCGACTTTCTTGAGCACCGGCCGGAGGCTGGTTTCGGCTTTCCGGAAATCCTTCCAGGGATCGGGCGTCTTCAGCAGGGCCGGCCAGGTCCACATATTGAACGCCGACGGGTCGAGCCCGGCCTTCACCTGACTCCAGGCCAGGGGGAAGGCGATGCCGGCGCCGGGGCGGGCGCGGGGGGACCAGGGGGCGACCGCCGTCGCCATCCGGCCGTTGCGCAGATAGTCGATGAAGATCTTCCCGCCCCGGGCCTTCTTGGCGAGGGTGGTGGTGAAGCGGTCGGGCGCGTCGGCGCGGATCAGCTCGGAGACGGCCTTCGCGAAGGCCTTGGCCTGATCCCATTCGACGCGGCTGCGGGCGTCCGCCTTGATCGGGACCACGACGTGCAGGCCCTTGCCGCCCGTGGTCTTGACGAAGGACGTCAGGCCGAGGCTCTCGAGCTTCGCCTTCACAATCCTGGCTGCAGCGATGACGTCGCCGAAGGCGAGGCCCTCGTCGGGATCGAGGTCGAAGGTGATCTGTTCCGGCGTCTCAGGGTCCCCGGGCTTGCAGCCCCAGGGGTGCAGCTCCAGCCCGCCGGACTGGCCGATGGCGACGAGGCCGCCGGCGTCCACGGCGGTGACGTAAGGGGTGCGCGCCTTGACGTCGATCAGCTTGAGCCGCGGGTTGGAGCCGGCCATCGCGTGGCGCTGGAAGAAGGTCTCGCCGATGATGCCGTCGGGCGCGCGGATGATCGAGGTCGGGCGGTCGGCGATGTGGGGGAGGATGCGGTCCGACGCGGCTTCGTAGTAGCGGGCGAGATCGGCCTTGGTGATCGCCGGACGGCCATCGCTCGCCGGCCAGAGGATTTTGTCGGGGCTGGAGATGGTGACGCCCGCGACCACGACCTTGCCCGGTCTGGCGACGGCCTTGACCGTGGTCGTGGCCTTCATCTCTGCCGGGGCCTGCGGGGCCTCGGTCACCTCGGCGGCGGTCTTGTCCTCGCGCAGGCCCTTGAAGGCGGCGTGGCGCAGGGATCCGGCTTCGGTGTAGCCCCCGTGTTCGATCTCGGCGACGAGGACCGGCTTGACCCAGTGGATGTCCTTCGCCCCCTTGGGCGCACCCGCGCCGGAGAAGGGGCTTTTGTCCGCCGCGGCAGCCTTGAGCGCCGGCGTCAGGGCCCTGGTCACCGCCTCGCCGTAGCCTGTGCCGACCCGGCCCAGATAGCGGAGATCGCCCCCGTCGCGGACGCCGACCAGCAGGGAGCGGAAGCGGGTTCCGCCCTCGGACGACCAGCCGCCGATAACGACCTCGTCCCGGCCCCGGCATTTGGATTTGACCCAGCTGGGCGACCGGCCGGCGCGATACGGCGCGTCCAGCTTCTTGGAGATGACGCCTTCCAGATCCATGCGACAGGCGCTCTCCAGCACCGCCTGTCCGGACGAGCCGAAATGGTCGACGTAGCGGAGGCGTTTGGAGCCCGCCTTGCCGATCCGGGCGATGTAAGCCTGCAGGCGCGCCTTGCGGTGGGAGAGCGGGAGCTTGCGCAGGTCCTCGTCGCCCTCGAACAGCAGGTCGAAGGCGAAATAGATCAGGCCGTCGGTGCGGCCGTCGGAGATGGCCGCCTGCAGGGCCGAGAAGTCGGGCACGTGGTCGGCGTCGAGGGCGCACAGCTCGCCGTCGATCACGGCGTCCGGCCAGCCGGCGGCGTCGGCGGTCAGGGCGGCAAATCGGTCGCTCCAGTTCAATCCCTTGCGGGTGCGCAGCATCGCCTTGCCGCCGCCGACGCCGATCTGGATGCGATAGCCGTCGAATTTGATCTCATGCGCCCAACCGGCGCCGCCGGGCGGATGATCCGCGACCTTGCACAGCTGGATGGGGACGAAGGCGGGCGGACGGGTCGCCTTGCTGGCCGCGGCCCCGGTCGGTTTGGGTCTGGCGGGAGCCTTGCGGCCCGTGGGCTTCGAGGACGTCCACTGCGTCGGGCCGCCGGCGATTTCCGCCAGTGACCGCCCCGTCGTCACCGAGGCGTCGATTTCGGCCAGGGCGTCGCCCTCCCCGGGCACGGCGTGATCGTCCTTCTCCTTGATCAGCAGCCAGTTGTTTCGCTTTGACGGCTTGCCGCGGTCCGACTTGAGCCGGACCAGCGCCCAGCCGCCCTTCAGCCGCTCGCCGTCCAGCGTCATCTTGACCGAGCCACTGGCGAAGTCGGCCTCGAGCGTGTCCGGATGCTGGGGCGTCCAGGAGCCGGTGTCCCACAGCTGGACCGTTCCGGCGCCGTAGTTGCCGGCGGGAATGGTCCCCTCGAACGACCCGTAGTCCATGGGGTGGTCCTCGACCTCGACCGCCAGCCGTTTGACCGCAGGGTCGCGCGACGGGGCCTTGGTCACAGCCCAGGACTTGAGGACGCCGTCGAACTCGATGCGGAAGTCGTAGTGGAGGCGCGTCGCCGCATGGCGCTGGATCAGATAGCGCAGGGGCGCAGCCGCCTTGCGCTTGGCCTTGGCGCCCTTCGGCTCCGGCGTCTCGCCGAAGCGCCGCCTGGCCTGGTAGGTCTTGAGCTCGCCGCGCATGCCGTCCCCGGGGTCTGTCAGGGGCTGAACGCGCGACGCGGACTTGCGATCAATGGCGACGGCAGACCGGTCCCATTTGATCGCTGTTTCGCAACTGCGTAAGGAATGGACGCCGTCCGCCGGGAGTCGCCATGTCCAGCCTGCAGTCCTCCGCCCTCGCCCGCGTGAAGCCCTCCGCCACCCTCGCGGTGACCGCCCGTGCGCGGGAGCTGAAGCGCGAGGGGCGCGACGTGATCGGCCTCGGGGCCGGGGAGCCGGACTTCGACACGCCCGAGAACATCAAGGAAGCGGCCATCGCGGCCATCCGGCGGGGCGAGACCAAATACACTGACGTCGACGGCCTGCCGGAGCTGAAGGCGGCCGTGGCGGCGAAATTCGCCCGCGAGAACGGCCTGACCTATGCGGTGAACCAGATCCATGTCGCCCCGGGCGGCAAGACGGTGATCTACAACGCCCTGCTGGCCACCCTGTCGCCCGGCGACGAGGTGATCGTGCCGGCGCCTTACTGGGTGAGCTATCCCGACATGGTGCTGCTGGCCGGCGGCGAGCCGGTGACAGTGGTCGGGCACGAGGCGGACGGATTCAAGCTGAAGCCCGCGGCGCTGGAGGCGGCGATCACGCCCCGGACGAAATGGCTGATCCTCAACTCGCCGTCGAACCCCACCGGCGCGGCCTATACGGGGGCCGAGCTGGAGGCGCTGGCGGCCGTGCTGCGCTGTCATCCGCAGGTCTGGATCCTGACGGACGACATGTATGAGCACCTGATCTACGGCGACTTCGACTACCGGACGATCGCCCAGGTGGCGCCGGACCTCTACGACCGGACGCTGACGGTGAACGGCGTGTCCAAGGCCTATGCCATGACCGGCTGGCGCATCGGCTACGGCGGCGGGCCCAGGCCGCTGATCGACCTGATGCGCAAGGTGGCGGGACAGACGACCTCCAACCCGTCGTCGGTCAGCCAGTGGGCCGCGGTCGAGGCGTTGAACGGGCCGCAGGACTTCATCGCCGAGCGGGCCAGGCATTTCGAGGCGCGCCGCGATCTGGTGGTGTCGATGCTGAATCAGGCCACCGGCATCCGCTGCGCCACGCCGGAGGGCGCCTTCTATGTTTATCCGTCGATCGAGGGGCTGATCGGCAAGACCACCGAAGGCGGGGTGACGATCGACAGCGACGACACCTTCGCCACCGAACTGCTGGACGCCGAAGGCGTGGCCGTGGTGCAGGGCTCGGCCTTCGGCCTGAGTCCGTATTTCCGCATCAGCTATGCGACGTCGGAGAGCGTGCTGGAAGAAGGCTGCCGCCGGATCCAGCGGTTCTGCGCCGGATTGCGCTGATCAGGCCGCCCGGCTGACCGCGAAGTCGGCCAGCTGTTCCAGCGCTTCACGCCATTCGCCCTGCGGGAGGATTTGCAGGGCCGCCTTGGCGAGGTCGGCGTATTCCCCGGCCGTGTCGAGCGTCGCGTTGACGGCGCCCGTGCCGAAGACCAGTTCCCGGGCGCGGCGGAAATCGTCCTCGGTGCGCTGGCCCTGGTTGATGGTGCGGTCCCAGAAGGCGTCCTCGCGGCCGCGGGTGCGGGCGGCGGCCAGAAGCAGGGGCATGGTCACCTTGCCCTCGCGGAAGTCGTCGCCGGCGTTCTTGCCCAGCACTTCCGACGTGCCGCCGTAGTCGAGCGCGTCGTCGGCCAGCTGGAAGGCCAGGCCGAGGTTGAGGCCGTAGGCGCGGAGCGCCTCGACCGCCGCTTCATCGGCCCCTGCCCCGACCGCGCCGACCTCTGCCGCGGCGGCGAACAGTTCGGCGGTCTTGGCCGAGATGATGCGCAGATAGGTTTCCTGATCCAGATTCAGGTCGTGGGCGCGCGTCAGCTGCAGCACCTCACCCTCGGAGATGACGCTGGAGGCGCGGGCGAGGATACCCAGGGCCCGCATCTGGCCGGTCTCGACCATCAGCTCAAAGGCGCGGGCGAACAGGAAGTCGCCGACGAGGACACTGGTCGGAGCGCCCCAGATCAGATGGGCCGCGACCTTGCCGCGGCGAAGGTCCGAGGCGTCGACCACGTCATCGTGCAGCAGGGTGGCGGTGTGGATGAATTCGACGGCCGCCGCCAGCTTGACCGGGGCGCTGATGTCGCCCGCGGCGCCCGCCGCGCGCGCGGCGGCGAGGGTCAGCAGGGGCCGCAGCCGCTTGCCGCCGGCGGAAATCAAATGCTCGGCCAGCAGGGGAATGACCGGCACCTGCGACTGCATCCGGTCGATGATCAGGGCGTCGACCGTCGCCATGTCGTTCGTCGCCAGCCGCACGAGCGGCTCGACATTCCCCTTCGAGCGGGGCTCGGCGACGGTGACTGCGTCCAACGGGAAACTCATAGAAACGGCGGCGCGGGGGAGAATCACGCCCGAAAATCCTGCCGCCGCCTTGCCCGGCGACGATGCGGCGCACAATGGTGATCGCTCCATGAAGGGTCAAGCCGCGTGACCGTCGCACCGTTCTACCGATCTGAAGGCGAGGTCGCCGAGACCGCCCTGCTGGGCGGCCGCGTCCGGCTGCGCCAACCGGTGAAGGGCTATCGCGCCGGCATGGACGCAGCCCTGCTGGCGGCCGCTGTGACGGCGGAACCCGGCCAGCGGGTGATCGAGGCCGGCTGCGGCGCGGGCGCCGTCCTGATGCAGATCGCCGCGCGGCGTCCCGATACGGCCCTGACGGGGCTGGAGCGCGACCCGGCCATGGCGGCGCTGGCGCGGGAGAATGCGGTTCTGAACGGGGCGGACGCCGCGATCCTCGAGGGCGATGTGGCGGCGGGGTTCCGGGCGCTGGACCTGCAGCCCTTCGACTGGGCGGTCAGCAATCCGCCGTTCTTCGACGACCCGGGGGCCCTGCGGGCGCCGGCGGAGGGCAAGCGCGGGGCGTGGATGGCCGATGACGGACTGAAGGCCTGGACGACCTTCCTTTTGAAGTCCGTGCGGGAAGGCGGGCGGATCGTGGTCATCCACCGCGCCGACCGTCTGGCCGACCTGCTGGCCCTGCTGGGCGACACCGCGGGGTCTTTCGCGGTGCGCGGGGTGCATCCCTTTGCGGACGAGCCGGCGAAGCGGGTGCTGGTGCAGGCGATCAAGACCGGCAAGGCGCCGCTCCGGCTGTTGCCGCCGCTGGTGCTGCACGACCGGTCGGAAGCGAAACATACGGCGGAGGCGGAGGCGATCCTGCGGGGTGAGGCCGCCCTGCCCTTCTGATCGCCGCGCCAGAGGCTTGCCCGCGCCACGCCTCCGCGCTTGAGTGCCGCACTCACACGGGACGGGCGGCGCCATGCGGACGATTCTCCTTCTTCTGACGCTCTTCCTGTCCGGCCCGGCCTGGGGCCAGGACGCGGTGATGCTTCGGCCCGCAAGGGTGTTCGACGGCGTCGACGCCCGGCCGCATGAGGGCTGGTCCGTGCTGGTTCGGGGCCGGACCATCGAGGCGGTCGGACCCGATCTGGCGGTCCCCGCGGACGCCCGGGTGCTGGACCTGCCAGGGATGACGCTGATGCCCGGCATGATCGAGGGGCATTCGCACCTGTTCCTGCATCCCTACAACGAGACCAGCTGGGACGATCAGGTGCTGCACGAGCCGCTGGCCCTGCGCACGGCCCGGGCCACGGTGGCGGCGCGGGCGACCCTGATGGCGGGCTTCACCACGGTGCGCGATCTCGGCACCGAGGGCGCGGGCTATGCCGACGTGGGCCTGAAACAGGCGATCGACCAGGGAATTGTTCCCGGACCGAGGATCCTGACGTCCACCCGCGCCATCGTGGCCACCGGCGCCTATGGCCCGCGCGGCTTTGAACCCGGCGTCGAGGTTCCCCTGGGCGCCGAGCAGGCGGACGCCGGCGCGCTGATCCGCGTCGTGCGCAGCCAGATCGGCGCCGGCGCCGACGTCATCAAACTCTACGCCGACTATCGCTGGGGGCCGGGCGAGCCCAGCCGGCCGACCTTTTCGCAGGCGGAGCTGACCGACGCGGTCGAGGCCGCCCACGCCGCCGGCCGCCCGGTCGCCGTCCACGCCGGCACGGCCGAGGGGATGCGTCGCGCGATCCTGGCCGGGGTCGACACGATCGAGCACGGGGACGCCGGCACGCCGGAGGTCTTTCGCCTGATGCACGACCGCCATGTCGCCCTGTGTCCGACCCTGGCGGCGACCGACGCCATCAGCCGGTATCGCGGCTGGTCGGGCCAGGAACCGGCGCCGGAAAGCCTGCTGGCCAAGCGCCGGGCCTTCGCCGCGGCCCGGGCGGCGGGCGTCGACATCTGCATGGGCGGCGATGTCGGGGTCTATGCCCACGGCGACAATGCCCGCGAGATGGAACTGATGGTCGAGAACGGCATGTCCGCGCCCGAGGTGCTTGTCGCGGCGACCTCGGGCAACGCCCGCATCTTCGGTCAGGCGGAGCGGATCGGCGCCGTGCGCCCCGGCCTGCTGGCCGACCTCGTCGCCGTTGAGGGCGATCCGACGCAGGACATCGCGGCCGTCCGGGCCGTGCGGCTGGTGATGAAGGACGGGATCATCGTGCGCGACGAGGCGGCCGGGGCGCGTTAGAGAGCCGTCATGTCCCTGCGCCCCCTCTTCGTCACCCAGGTCTATGAGGCCTCCCTTGCCGCCTCGCCCGGCTTCGACGCCTTCAACGCCGGTCTCGCCGACGCCTGCCGGATGCTGGCGGTCGAGGATCATGCCGGGCGGGCCTGGTGTCGCGAGCATGGCTACCGCGGTTACACCTCCTACGGCTCCCTGACCGACCTGCCCCACCGCCTGCCCGAGTTCGCCGAGCTGAAACGGCATCTGGACAAGCATGCGACGGCCTATGCCAGGGCGCTGAATTTCGACCTGGCGCGCAAGCCGCGGCTGGACAGTCTGTGGGTCAACATCCTCAAGCCCGGCGGCGGCCATACCGGTCATATCCACCCGCACGCCTTTCTGAGCGGCACCGTCTATGTCGAGGTCCCCGACGGCGCTTCGGCCCTGAAGCTGGAAGACCCGCGCCTGCCCATGATGATGGCCCGTCCCGGTGTCCACGCCGACGCTCCGGAAGCGGAAAAGCCCTTCGTCTATCTGGCCCCGGCGGCGGGGACGGTGCTGATGTGGGAGAGCTGGCTGCGCCACGAGGTGCCGCCGAACGCGGCGAAGAGCGAACGGATATCGGTCAGCTTCAACTACGCCTGACCAGATTCCGGGGGCGGGTCTGTAACCCTCCGCGGTTCCGCGTCGAAGACCAGATGCCGACAACGGCCAAGGTCTTCATCCCAAGGAACCCGTCATGATCACCACCAGAAAGGGCGCCGCCCTCGCCGCCTCCGCCGCCATGCTGGCCGTCTCGTCCCTCGCCGGTTCGGCCTTCGCGGGCGAACCGCCGGCCGGCAGCCGCGGCATGGCCGTGGCCGCGACCGACCGCGTCCACTGTTACGGCGTCAACACCTGCAACGGCACCGCCGACTGCGCCACCACCGCGCACGAGTGCAAGGGCCAGAACAGCTGCCGCGGCCAGGGCTTCAAGGCCATGACCGCCCAGGCCTGCCTGACGGCCGGCGGCGTCATCGGCGACCTGGTGCCCGCGCAGTAAGGTCGCCATCGGAAGGCCGGCGCGTCCTCTCCCCAAGCCCCCCTTGTGCGGGGCGCGCCGGCCGACTGACGGCCCCGCCATGACCCAGCCCCACACCGTGATCCGCGACCGTCCCGGCCTGTCAGGCTTTGGACTGGGCCTTCGCCCCCAGCACTATCCTGCCTTTCTGGCCGATCCGCCCGAACTGGATTTTCTCGAGATCATCTCGGAGAATTTCATGGTCGCGGGCGGGCGGCCCCTGATGACGCTGGACGCCCTGCGCGAGCGCTATTCGATGGTGATGCACGGCGTGTCGATGTCGATCGGTTCCGCTGACGGAGTCGATCTGTCCTATCTGCGCCGCCTGAAGACCCTGGCCGACCGCGTCAGGCCGGCATGGCTCTCGGACCATCTGTGCTGGACCGGCGTCCATGGCCACAACACTCACGACCTGCTGCCCCTGCCCTATACCGAAGAGGCGCTGGCGGTGGTCTGCGAGAATATCGCCCTCGCCCAGGACGTGCTGGAACGCGCGCTGGTGATCGAGAATCCGTCCAGCTACCTGACATTCGCCGCCTCGGAGATGTCCGAATGGGCCTTCCTCGGCGAGATGTGCGCGCGCACCGGATGCGCCCTGCTGTTGGACGTCAACAACATCCACGTCAGCGCCGTGAACCACGGCTTCGACGCCCTCGAATTCCTGAACGGGGTCCCGGCGGACCGGGTCTGGCAAATTCATCTCGCCGGACACACGCCGAACGGCGACCTGCTGATCGACACCCATGACCAGCCCGTGCCCGACCCGGTCTGGCGGCTCTATGACGCCGCCTGCCGACGGTTCGGCCCCGTGGCCACGATGATCGAGCGCGACGACAATATTCCTCCGCTGGAAGACCTGCTGGCCGAGCTCGACATCGCGCGCATCGTCGCGGCCGACGCCCGACGGGAGGCGGCGGCATGAGCCTGCTGGCGCTGCAGGACGCGCTTCAGGATCATATCCTCGGGCGCGGCGGCGATATCGCCGGGCATCTGGAGGCGCCGCGCGGCGTGGACGCCGCCGCGCGTCTGAACGTCTATCATCACGCCTATCGCGCCCGGCTGGGCGACCTGCTGCGCGAGGCCTTCGACAAGACCTGGTCGTGGCTGGGCGACGAGGCCTTCGGCGGCGTGGTTGATGCCTATGTCGAGACCCGACCTTCGGCCAGCTTCAGCCTGGACGACTACGGCGGCGGCTTTCCGCCGTTCCTTGAGCAACGCCTGCCCGGGGAGGTCGAGGCGAGCGAGCTGGCCTGGCTGGAGCGGGCCATGCGCAAGGCCTTTGACGGGGCCGACGCCGCGCCGCTGGACCCGACCCGGCTGGCCGCGCTGGACGATGCGGCGTGGGACCGGGTGAGGTTCGTCTTTCACCCCACGCTGGTGGTCCGTCGGGTACAGGCTCACCTCGGCTCGCTGTGGGCCGGGATCGAAAGCGGCGAGCCGTTCACGCCACCCGGGATCGAGCCCGGCCTGTCCGTTCGGGTGTGGCGCAAGGGCCTGCAGCCCCATTTCCGCATGATCGCACTGGACGAGGCCATCGCCCTCGAGCAGTTGATGCACGGCCTGACCTTCGCCGAACTGTGCGCCCGGCTGCCCCCGGTCGCCGGCGTCGATCCCGTCGAGCGGGCCGGCGGCATGCTGGCTGTCTGGCTGCAGGATGCGCTGATCGTCAGTCTGGAGGTCTGAGGGCCCGCCATCAAACCGCCCTCCGCCGCGTCTAGACATTTGCCGAACGGCGGCGTGGCGGCTACATCCCGCGCCAACCTCCCCTACACCCCAGACGACAGGGCGCACCGCACCTCATGGCGCAGCAATATATTTTCCAGATGCAGGGTCTGACCAAGACCTTTCCCGGCGGCAAAAAGATCTTCGAAAACATCTGGTTGAGCTTCTACAACGACGCCAAGATCGGCGTTGTCGGGGTCAACGGCTCGGGCAAGTCCACCCTGCTGAAGATCATGGCCGGACTGGATACCGAGTTCACCGGCGAGGCGCGCGCCGCCGACGGGATCAAGCGCGGCTATCTGGAGCAGGAGCCCCAGCTCGACGACAGCCTGAACGTTCGCGAGAACGTCGAGGCCTGGTGCGAGGAGAAGCAGTGGGTCAACCGCTTCAACGCCATCGCCATGGAAATGGCCGAGGAATACACCGACGAACTGATGGCCGAGATGACGGCCCTGCAGGAAAAGATCGACGCCGGCGACGTCTGGGACATCGACGCGCGCATCGAAATGGCCATGGACGCCCTGCGCTGCCCGCCGGACGACTGGGAGGTGACCAACCTCTCGGGCGGTGAGAAGCGCCGTGTGGCGCTGGCCCGGCTGCTGCTGTCCAAGCCCGACATGCTGTTGCTCGACGAACCGACCAACCACCTGGACGCCGAGTCCGTGGCCTGGCTGCAGCACCACCTGGAAGCCTTCCCGGGCTGCGTCATCCTGGTGACCCACGACCGCTACTTCCTCGACCTCGTCACCAAATGGACGCTGGAGCTGGACCGCGGCAAGGGCCACCCGCACGAGGGCAACTATTCCAGCTGGCTGGAAGCCAAGACCAAGCGCGTCGTGCAGGAGCAGTCGGAATCCGAAGCCCGCCAGCGCGCCCTCACCCGCGAACTGGAATGGGTCCGCTCGGGCGCCAAGGCCCGTCAGGCCAAGTCCAAGGCCCGTCTGGCCGCCTATGAGCGGATGGTCGACGAGCAGGAATCCATGCGCGGCGCCCAGACCCACGCCGTCATCCAGATCCCGCCCGGCCCGCGCCTCGGCAATGTCGTGCTGGAGGTCGAGGGGCTGGAGAAATCCTATGGCGACAAGCTGCTGTTCAACGGCCTGTCGTTCAAACTGCCGCCCAACGGCATCGTCGGCGTCATCGGCCCGAACGGCGCCGGCAAGTCGACCCTGTTCCGCCTGATCACCGGCCAGGAACAGCCCGACGGCGGCTCGATCCGCGTCGGCGAGACGGTCAAACTGGCCTATGTCGACCAGAGCCGCGACGACCTGGAGCCCAACAAGACCATCTGGGAAGTCATCTCGGGCGGCACCGATGTGATGATGGTCGGCAAGCGCGAGATCAACACCCGCGCCTATGTCGGCAGCTTCAACTTCAAGGGCGGCGACCAGCAGAAGAAGGTCGGCCTGCTGTCGGGCGGTGAGCGCAACCGCGTCCACCTGGCCAAGACCCTGGCCACCGGCGGCAACCTGCTGCTGCTCGACGAACCGACCAACGACCTCGACATCGAGACGCTGCAGAACCTCGAGGAGGCGCTGGAAGGCTTCGCCGGCTGCGCCGTGGTCATCTCCCACGACCGCTGGTTCCTCGACCGTCTGGCGACCCACATCCTCGCCTTCGAAGGCGACAGCCACGTGGAATGGTTCGAGGGCAATTTTGAAGCCTACGAGGAAGACAAGAAGCGTCGCCTCGGCGTGGAAAGCCTGATCCCGCACCGGATCAAGTTCCAGAAATTCGGGCGGTAACCGCCAGCGATTCCTGCGACCGATACTGCCGTTGCGCCGTGCTGCCCGTCCGCTATTGCCGCGCCGGATCCACAGCGCGGTGACATGGGCAGATAGCCTCCAGGATGTCCGGTGGTCACCGAACATCCGTGGGAAGTGGCGCGCGCGGCCTACGTGAGCGGGCGGCGGAAGGGGCGGCGGAAGGGGCGGCGGAAGGGGCGGCGGAAGGGGCGGCGGAAGGGGCGGC
>CAYNNT010000040.1:0-6606 GCA_964398675.1 uncultured Brevundimonas sp. | reverse complement strand
GGTGATGAGGGCGCGCCCGCGTCGCGGTCGCGCCCTCATCACATTTCCACTTTCGAGCGAATTCGGGTTTCTCTCAACTCCTGTCGTTGATATTGCTGAATCACGCCGGCTGGCGGAATGCTGAGCTGCAAGCGATGCGTTGATATTTGACCGGGGCACCATACCAGCGGTTGCTCGAACCTCGCCTGGACTCCTTATGGACCGCAGCACGACGATCGCCTCGAGCGGAAAGTTTGTCTTCGATGAAGTGAGCAATGTGCTCTTCTCGATCGGGGCGGGTCGGGTGACCCGCTGGGACGCGACAAACGGACAATTCCTGTCGGCGATCGAGATCGGAGCCAACCTGGCCGGCATCGCGATTTCGCCAGACGGCCGCTACCTGCTTGTCGGCGCGGCTGACCTGGTTCCGACGACGGGCGGCGGCAGCAGCGTCGCCCTGTTCCGCATCGACCTGACCACCATGGCGCGGACCACGATTACGACACCCCCGGCCTTCTATGAGGGCGGTGTTGCGGACATCGTCATCGACGCAGACGGGTTCGCACTCTTCACCACCCACTTCCTGGGGTCCGGCTGGACGCCGCTGCGGCGCTTCGACGTGGCGGCGGAAACGCCGACCATGTCCAACGTGACCGGCGCCTCTGACGTGCGGGGCGGAACCGCCATGATCCGCTCGCCGAACGGGGAGTTCGTGCTGGTCCTGGAAAGCAACATCAGCAACGCGCCCTTCGCGCTCTATTCCGCCAGCCAGGATCGGATCATCGCGACAAGCGACCTCTACAGGATCGGCCGTAGCGGCTTCAACGACGGCCGTGGTGACGTCAGCAACGTCGGCGACATCGCCATCATCACCTACAACACCTTCGTCATCTACGACCGCGATCTCAATGTGGTCCGCGACTTCACCAGCCGGCAGTCGGCGGGTTCCATCGCGGACGCGCAGTTCAGCGCGGACGGGCGGTTCCTGTACGTACTGAACGTCGGATCGGACGTGCTTGAGGTGATCCGGGTCTCGGACTGGTCGCTGACCCAGAGCGTCCCGCTCGGTGTCGACCTCCATCCGACCGGCAACGGCTCCATCTATAACGGCCTCGACCTGATCGACGACGGCGGGTTGCTGCTCCTGACGACCGCGGTCGGCGTACGGGTCATCGACCTCCCTTACGTCAGCGTCACCTTGACCGGCACGTTGGCCAACGACCAGCTTAACGGCGCCTTGGGCAATGACGCCCTCAACGGCGCCGGCGGCGACGACACGCTTGATGGCCGGTCCGGCAACGACATCCTCACCGGCGGGGCCGGCGACGACCTCATCGACGGCGGCCTCGGCAACGACCTCATCGACGGCGGCGACGGCCACGACATCGTGACCGTCTCGGGCGTCGCCTCCAGCTACCGCCTGCTGATGGACGGCGACAACTTCATCCTCAAGGGACCCGACGGCGGCGACCGGCTGACCGGGGTCGAGAGCATTCGCTTCAGCGATGGACGGGTGCTGGAGCTGAACCGGATGTACGGGCCGGACGTCGATGCGCGGGCCTGGGCCGACGGGCGGATACCCGAGGCCCTGCTGTCGGGCGGCGACCGGAGCGGCGACCGGCCGCTGGTCCTGCCGGGACCGGCCGGCGACGACATGCGGGTCGTCAAGGACGCCGGCGGGCCCGAGGTGCTGCCGGTGTCGGATGCCGGGGATGGCTGGATCTGGAAGGACAGCGATGCGCCGCTGGTTCTGCCGGGGGCGGAGGATGTCTTCGTCGCTGACGGCAAGCGGTACGACGGGCCGCAGGTTCTGCCCGGCACAGATGACGGGACCTTCGCCGGCGCCAAGGGCTTTGACCAGCCCGAGGTCTTGCCGGGTCTGGACGAGAGCCGGCTGTTCACCGTCGACCCCGTAGCCCTGCTGGACCGGTTGTCCGGCCAGATGCTGACGGTCGACGAGCAGGGCCTGGTGGTCGACCATTACAGCCGCAGCGGCGGATGGATTCCCGACGGCTGGAGCTTCTGACGACCGACAGAGCTTGGCCGCCGAGCCGGGCCCTGATCTAATCGCACGATGCCCCACCGCCCTGCCCTCCTCATCATGCAGCGCCACCTCGCGCCGCTGACGGCCTTCCTCGCGAGCGAGTGGACGGTCTATCGCTTCTGGGAGGGGCCGCCGGCGGAGGCGCAGGGGCAGATCCGGGCGCTGGTGGTGGCCGGGGAGTTCCCGCTGGACAAGGCGCTGATCGAAAGCCTGCCCGCGCTGCAGCTGATCGCCTGTTTCACCTCGGGCTATGACGGGATCGATGTCGACTGGTGCCGGGCGCGCGGCCTGCCGGTCAGCCATGCGCCGGGGGTCAACCATGAGGATGTGGCGGACCATGCGCTGGGCCTGATCATCGCCGCGCGGCGGCAGATCGCGGCCGGCGACCGGGCGTTGCGCGCGGGTAGCTGGACGGTGGACTCCAAGATGATCACGCCGTCGCTGAAGGATCAGCGGCTGGGCGTCGTCGGCCTGGGGTCCATCGGCGAGGCGGTGGCGCGGCGCGGCGAGGCGATGCGGATGTCCGTGCGCTGGTGGGGGCCTCGGGAGAAGGACAGCCCGTGGCCGCGGGCCGCAACCCTGCTGGAGCTGGCGCGGGACAGCGACATCCTGGTGGTCGCCTGCAAGGCGGATGAGAGCAATCGCGGCCTGGTCTCGGGCGCGGTGATCGAGGCGCTGGGGCCGCAGGGACTGCTGGTCAATGTCGCGCGCGGCCAGCTGGTCGACGAGACCGCCCTGATCGCGGCGCTGAAGGACGGGCGGCTGGGTCAGGCGGCGCTGGACGTATTCGAGGAAGAGCCGACCAGCGCCGCACGCTGGGCCGATGTGCCGAACACCGTGCTGACGCCCCACACCGGCGGGGCGACGACGGAGGCGGTGCAGGGCATGCTGATGCTGCTGGTGCAGAACCTGCGGGCGGCGCTCGCGGGCGAGCCGCTGAAGACTCCCGTTCCCTAGATCAACCGCCGTCGGGCGGCGTGTCGGGGAAGGTCGGCATGGTCGGGGCCGGCGCCGGCATGGCCATCGGAGGCGGCGACGCCGGTCGCTGGGGCAGTTCGTCGTCCGACAGACGGCCGTCGCCGTTCGTATCCATGCGGTTGAACATCCGCTGCGCGCCGGCGGTCATTTCCTCGAGGCTGATGCGGGAATCGCGGCTGGAGTCCGACTGGGCGATCATGGCCCGAAGGCGCGACCCGCCCATGGAGGCGACCATCGGATTGGCGAGGATGGCCAGTTCATTGCCCGTGATGCTGGCGTCCTGATTGGCGTCCAGGCGCGCGAACAACCGCTGGGTCCAGGGGGCCACGACCTCGGCCGTGCGCGGCGGGCTGAACATCTCCGCGCCACCGCCGCCACCCATGCCGCCGCCCATGGGCGCACCGGCGGGTCTTCCGGCGCCGGCGCCGGCGCTGTTCATACGCTCGAACATCTGCTGCGCCGCAGACGTCCATTCCGCGCCGGAGACGCGGGCATCGCCATTGGCGTCAGCCGCGAGGATCATTGCACGGAAGCGTGACCCGCCCATGGGAGCCGCGTTCGGACTGTCGAGGACGGCGAGTTCGTCCTCGGTGACGGCGCCGTCCTGATTGGCGTCGAACCGGGTGAAGAGCCGCTCCGCCCAGGGCTGAACCTCCTCGGCGGTGCGCGGGAAACCGCCCATGCCGCCACCCGGTCCCCCACCGGGGCCGCTGCCCGGCGGCGGGGTCTGCGCGGCCACGGCTCCGGCGAGGGCCGACATGAGAAGGATGGGGGCGACAAACGCAATCGGGCGAAGGGTCATGGATGGCCTCACGACAGGAGATAGTCGTTGCACGCAGACTGGCCCCGCATCCGGCGTCTGGCCAGCATTTTCCTTGCCAAATCATATAAGGCGATCTTTATATAAAGACATGTCGTTGACCGCTGACCAGACCGTCGAAGCCCTGCGCGCCGTAGGCGAGCCGACCCGCCTGCGGGTGCTGTCCTTGCTGGCCGGCGAAGAGCTGTCGGTAATGGAGCTGTCGCGCATCCTCGACCAGAGCCAGCCGAGGGTTTCGCGCCATCTGAAGCTGATGGCGGACGCCGGCCTGATCGAGCGGTTCCCGGACGGGGCGCGGGTCTTCTACCGCCTGTCGTCCGACCTGCCGGCGCGGCGGCTGATCGATACGGTGCTGGACTTGCTGGACGCCTCGGCGGGCGAGGCCGACGACCGGCGGCTGGAGGCCGTGCGTCGCGACCGGGAAGCCGCCGCCGGCGCCTATTTCGAACGGGTCGCGCCCCAGTGGGACCGCATCCGCTCGCTGTACGTCTGCGAAAGCGCGGTCGAGGCGGCCATCAGCCGTGCAGCGGGGGACGGGCCGTTCGAACGGGTCGTCGATCTGGGCACGGGTTCGGGGCGGATGCTGACCCTGCTGGGCCGCAAGGCGAAGATGTCGGTCGGGCTGGATCTCAGCCAGAACATGCTGAACATCGCCCGCGCCAACGTCACGAAGGCCGGTCTGGACCGGGTCGAGCTGCGCCACGGCGACATCTTCGCCACCCGTCTGCCCGAACAGAGCGCCGACCTGGTGATGGTGCATCAGGTGCTGCACTACCTCGCCGACCCGGCGGCGGCGGTGGCCGAAGCGGCGCGGCTGGTCATGCCCGGCGGACGGCTGCTGATCGTCGACTTCGCCCCGCACAAGCTCGAATATCTGCGCGACGAGCATCAGCATCGCCGGCTCGGCTTCGCCGATGACGAGATGCGGCGATGGCTTTCCGCGGCCGGGTTGACCCCGGGCGCGCCGATCGCCCTGCCCCCGGACACCGACGGTTTGACGGTCTCGATCTGGACCGCCGAACGCCCGGCCGTGGCCGGGGAGAAGGCCGCATGAGCATCGCGCCCCGCAGCCTGGCCGAGGCCCGGGCCCTGTTGCTGTCGCCGCTCGGTCCCGTGGCGCGCGCCGGGCAGGACCTGTCGCGTCCAAGCGTGTCGTTCGAATTCTTTCCGCCCAAGTCCGACGAGGCCGAGGCCAATCTGTGGAGGGCCGTGACCCGGCTGGCTCCGCTGGCGCCCGAGTTCGTCTCGGTCACCTACGGGGCCGGCGGTTCGACCCGCGAGCGGACCCACCGCACGGTCCAGCGCATCCTTGCGGAGACCGCGCTGACGCCGGCCGCCCACCTGACCTGCGTCGAGGCCAGCCGCGAGGAGGTGGACTCCGTCATCGACGGCTACCGCAAGGCGGGGGTGCGCCACATCGTGGCGCTGCGCGGCGATCCGCCCGGCGGGACGGGCATCGGCGGCGCCTATGTTCCGCGTACGGACGGTTACGCCAATGCGACCGAACTGACCGCGGCGATCACGGCGAAGGGCGGCTTCGAGGTCATCGTCGGCTGCTATCCCGAGGGGCATCCCGAGAGCCCGTCGCTGGCCCATGACCTCGATGTCCTGAAAGCCAAGGTCGACGCCGGGGCCACGCGGGCGATCAGCCAGTTCTTCTTCGACATCGACGCCTTCCTGCGCTTCCGCGACCGGGTGCGGGCGGCGGGGATCGGCATTCCCCTGTCGCCGGGGATCATGCCGGTGACCAATTTCAACGGTCTGAAGCGGATGTCGGCGGCGTGCGGCGCGGCCGTGCCCGACTGGCTGGCGGCGCATTTCGAGGGGCTGGACGACGACCCGGAGACCCGCAAGCTCATCGCCGCCTCGGTCGCCGCCGAGACCTGCGCCCGGCTGCAGGAGGAAGGCTTCGCCGACTTCCACTTCTACACCCTGAACCGCGCCGACCTGGTCTATGCGATCTGCCGGGTGCTGGGCGTGCGCGAGACGAAGGCCGCCGCAGTATGAGTACCCGGAGCGAACGCATCGCCGCCCTCCACCGGGCCGCGAAGGACCGCATCCTCGTCCTCGACGGGGCCTGGGGGGTGATGATCCAGCGCAGCGAGCTGTCGGAAGAGGATTTCCGCGGCGACCGGTTCGCCGATCACATCGGCCAGATGAAGGGCAACAACGACATCCTGTGTCTGACCCGGCCCGACATCATCGCCGATCTGCACGACCAGTATTTCGCCGCGGGCGCGGATATCAGCGAGACCAACACCTTCTCGGCCACGGTCATCGCCCAGGACGACTACGGGCTGGACGAACAGTCGGTGTGGGACATCAATCTGGAAGGCGCGAAACTGGCCCGCGCCGCCGCCGACCACTGGACCGCGAAGACCCCGGACAAGCCGCGCTTCGCCGCCGGGTCGATCGGGCCGCTGAACAAGATGCTGTCGATGTCGTCAGACGTGAACGACCCCGGCGCGCGGCTGGTGACCTTTGACCAGGTCTATGACGCCTACCGCCATCAGGTGAAGGCGCTGAACGCGGGCGGGGTCGACCTCTATCTGATCGAGACCATCACCGACACGCTGAACTGCAAGGCCTGTATCAAGGCGATCAAGGACCTCGAGGAGGAGGGGCTTGAGCCCCTGCCCATCTGGATTTCGGGCACGATCACCGACCGCTCGGGCCGGACCCTGTCGGGCCAGACGGCCGAGGCCTTCTGGAACAGCGTGCGCCACGCCAAACCCTTCGCCGTCGGCTTCAACTGCGCCTTGGGCGCCGACCTGATGCGCCCCTT
>CAYNNT010000039.1:0-24855 GCA_964398675.1 uncultured Brevundimonas sp. | reverse complement strand
TGGTCGTCAGCCTTCCCCTCAAGCCCGGCGGGCCTCCGGCGGCGGAGGGTCTCGCCGACCGCATCCTCGCGATCGTGGACGAGGCCGGCCGGCGGGGATTGATCGACGCGGATCGCGTCGCCCTGATCGGACACAGTTTCGGCGGATACGGCGTCCTGAGCGCCGCAACCCAGAGCGATCGGTTCCGCGCCGTGATCGCCTCGAACGGTTATGCGGACCTGAGCCGCTCCATGGAGTTGCCCGCCTTCTATCGCGTCGCGCCAGACGAGGGCGTTCCGGTGGGCCAGATGGCCGGCTGGGGCGAGACCGGCCAAGGCTCGATCGGCTTTTTCGCACAACGCCCAGAGGCTTATGTCGAGGCCAGCCCGCTGTACCGTGTGGATGATCTGCGCGCGCCCGTTCTCCTGATCGAGTCGGACCTGGACACGGCAAGGATGGGCTCGCTTTTCGGCGCACTCTACCGGCTCGACCGGGAAGCGGCCCTCCTCACATATTTCGGAGAGGGCCACACCTATGCGAGTCCGGGAAACCTGCGAGATCTACATGACCGGATCCTCGACTGGCTGGCGCGCTATCTGGGGCCGCCCACGCCGCTCGATCCGCTCAATCCAGTGCCTGGTCCAGGTCTCCAGGACCGCCAGCAGTAGGGGACGGTTGCTGAGAGGACTCCATACCAGACGCTCCGGCGTCAGTTCGCGCTCCAGATCGACCCGGTCGATGAGGCGGTGTTCACTCAGCAGACCGTCGAGGAGAAACGGACGGAGCTCGGCGAGGCTGGAGAGGACGACCCGGCCATAAAACTGGCTGAGGTCGCCCTTGTCCCGGCGTTCGAGAATCGAGGGCGGCAACCGCTCGGAGAAGGCGACGCGAGCCAGTCCCCGATCTCTGACGCCCAGGATCAGACGATCCGCAGGGACCGCCATGACATGCTCGATCACCGGCTGGGTGAGCAGGGGATGCAGGAGTTGGGCCGCCCTCGCCCGTCGGCAATCGCTCCAGAACAGCTGGCAGTTCGCCAGCCGGAGGATCTGGCCGCGCTTCGCCGGTGGTATGTCATCGGCGTCGGCGAGCCAGGGATGGCGGCGGCGGACCGGGCTCGAAGGCCGCGGCGGCCAAAGGGCCAGGCCGCCCAAGGTCCAGGCCGAATGGCGCGTCCAACGTCCGACGTCGGCCCAGTAACGCGGGTCCAGACCACCCAGCCCTTCGCGGCGACGTCGGTCGATGACCACCTGGGGATCCGGAGCCTGGAAAAATACGGCATCCCCGCCCTGTCCCGTGATCAGGGCGGTGGCTCCGAGGCGGCCGATACGCCGGGCCACGTCCTCGTCGTAAGCTACGTCGACGCCATGAAGCGCGGGACGGAAACCCCAGCCGAGGGGCGCGAGCTTCTCCGGCGTGATGGGCGCGACCGGCTTGCGCGCCATCGTAAGCCGCGCACCACTTTTGTCAGCCGCAGCCTTCGCATAGGCGCGTTCGTCGCCCTCGGCCCAGTCTCCGAAATAATTGACGTAGGACGCCTTGGACCCTGCACCGACGGCCGCAAGGCTGCTGGAGACGATCGCGGAGTCCAGCCCGCCAGAGATTTCGCCGAGCAGGATCGAATGCCCTTCCGATACGCCGGCCACGGCGCCATCGACCACCCGGCGCAGGGCGTCAGGCGAGTCGTCCCAGGACCGCCCCCGGCAAGCGTCCGCGGGACGCCACACAGCGTGCGCCTCAAACTGATCACCGACCAGGGCGACATCGCCCGGCGTAACCGAGGTTATTCCACGCAGGGGCGGCCGATCACTCAGCAGACCGGGCTGGTCGGCGATCTCGCCCAACACCGGCCACTCGATCGCGAGCGACTCCGGCAGAATCAAATCGACCTCGGGCGGCAATTGATCTGCGGCGATACGGAGACCCCCACGACGCCACGCCAGGCAGTCGATCGCCCCGCTCGGGTCCCGCAGCAAGCCGAGGCGGCCATCGTCGACGCCCCAGGCCAGGATGTATCGCCCCCAACCGGCGCGGACGGCGCTGCGGCCCAGGTCGATCGGACTGCGGCTGCCGCCAATGACGGCGGACAGGGCCTGATCACGCCAGCGGTACTCCCCGATCAAGACATGACGGCGGTGCACGAGACGCACGTTCAGGGGCGAGCGCGGTCCCAGATAGACCTCCAGGCCTCCCACCGAGATCGCGCATCGCCACCCGACCGACTGAAGCGCCCCGCGCGCCTGGCCCAGGATGGCGGCGTCTTCGGCGCTGGGCCGGCTCGTCTGAATGACCAGATACCCGCGACCGGCCCATGTCATCGGCAATAGATCGGGCTGTAGGCGGTCAGCCGTTCCACATCGTCGTTCAAACACAGATCGTCGGCCTGGACCCAGCAGTGGGCCATGAACGGGAAGAGCCTCACGCCGAAGACCCAGTCGGCCCGCAGCCCCCGTCGGCGAAGGAAACGCATCAGCAGCGCCGATCGAACGAGACATTCGCCCTCGATCGGAAGCCAAGGCGCGAGCCGCCAGAAGATCCGCGCCGCTTCAGCGACCCGTTCCGGCGTCCGGTCATTCTCGTCGTCAGCAGCGCCGGCAAGATAGGCCTCGACACCCGCTCCGGATTTGATGCGATGCATTTCAGCCGTGGCGGACATAGCTGCCCCCCAGTCGAGAAGGCTAACCGCCCGGGAAGGCCGCCCGTGGATCACGGTCTGTGTCGGCCGGGGCGGCGGCGGCGGCATGCGCGGTCGCGGCGCCGCGGCCAGCAGTCCGGCCTCGTCCAGGGCGCGCCCGACCACCCCGGCGCCAAAGATCGGGGCGCCGTCCGCGCCGCGGATCAGGTCCGCCGCGCCATTGGGCAGGCACAAATAGCTGTCGGCTGCCAGGTCGAGCAGGACCATGGCGTCGCCGACACAGGCGACATGAACATCGCCTCTCAGATCAGAGCCCATCGCCGCATCCTTCAAGGCAACAAGGCGCCGGCTTCTCGGGCCGACGCCTTGCGACAGGTCAGCGGACTGCGCCGCCCATTTCCCAGCGCTGCACCGGGATCAGCTCCAACTGGCCTTCCTCGGAGTCAGCCCGAGTCCGCGTTTCCGCCGCCCCCAGGCGAACGACCTCGGCGCGCACCCCGGTGTCTTCGTAGGTGAAGACGGGGTTGAGCTCGGTCTTCGGCCCTGGACCGGTAGCCCGGGTTTCCAGACCGGCGGCGCCGAGGCGCTGCAGGCCGATGCGACCGCCATCGTCGTCGTAGTGATAGATCGGATTGAGTTCGGCTTTCTCGACGCCGACCTCCGCGCGGGTTTGGCTTTCGGCCGATCCGAGGCGGATCAGGCCAGACAGGGTCTTCAACATGACATTGCCTCCTAAAGCCGGAACGGGATGCTCCGGCTGGACAGCAAGTCGTCCAACGCCCTCTATTTTCAATCTATATTTGATCAATACTTTTCGATGATTTTCGCATCATGGCGAACACAGGCTGCGCATGCGCTGCTCGCTCACTGTGGTAGGTCTCGACTACCGGTGAGAGATGATCGAGCCGCGCCTGAGAAAGCAGGCCTTCCATGCGATCGACGACCTCGGAGGGAAGCGGCGCCACACGCTCCTCAATGATGCGGATCGGCCTTAGCTGCGCCACCGTTCGGCGATGAGCGCGGACAAGAGCTCCGTTTCCGGACGCCTCGACGAGTCGGGCGAAGAGCCGTTCCAAGCGCTCCTGCGGGGCCCCCTCTTTCTCCGCGACGGGCCAGACGAGGCTGCTCCCGCAACCGATGAGCGCCCACTGCGCCAATCGCCCGTGGAGCTCGTAAAGTTCAATGATATCCGACGAGCTGGGACTGAGCGCGAAATACCCGCGCCCAGGTCGATGCTCGATGACGCCCTCGCCGGCTAGCCGCGCGAGCGCCTCACGTACGGGCGTCGGGCTTAGCCCCAGTTCCTCGGCGACGGCTGTCGTGACCAGCGGCATGCCCCAGCCGAACCTGCCGGCCCCAGCGAACTGGGTGAGGGCCGTCAAGGCGAGGTGATGGGGATCCCTTATCTTCACGACGTTTCGCCTTCCGTCTCCGGAATCGCTACGCCCAGGAAGTCTTTGGCATGGCGGATCATCCCGCTCGTCCCTTGGCGGACGTGGATCGAACGGAAATTCTACAGGTTTCGTTAGCAACCCGCATGTTGTTTGCGCCTTTCCGCAAGCTTTAAACACCGTTTCCTTGGCGCCTTTCATTTGAAGCGTCGTTGGCGCATTTTTCAACCAGTAGGGGTTCTGAGGCGTAAGTCCGGCAGCCTCGAGAACGACGAGGAAAGCCGACCGATGGATCGTGCCGAACGCCAGTCCCAGAGCGAAACCCTGTCGGCTGCGCTTCGCCTGATCCGGACCCATCGCCGGATGAAGACAACCGAGATCGCTCAGGCGATGGGCATGGCCCTTCGATCATACGAACATTTTGAGTCCGGCGGCGGGCGCGTGAATCTCGAACGAATTCATCGCTTCGCCGAAGCGACGGATTGCGACGCCTACGCGATCCTGGCCGCGCTCGCTCTTGGATCACCGGAGTTCGCCCTGCGAACCGCCGACAACAAGTTGATGACCATTCTGATGGTCGCTTTGCAGGAGTTCGATGCCGAGGTCGGCGACGTGCTTGGCGAACTGGACGCCCGCACGATCATAAACACCTTCACCAAGGCGCTTAAGGATCTGGCCCTGCAGTCCGTGCGCCGCGACAGCGCCGCCAATGCATGGTTGCAGCAAAGGTTGGGTAAGTTGGTTGCGCCCGGCAACGGCGAGGACGGAGAATCCTCCGGGAATCCGACACCGTAGGCGTCCCGCCGAGAACCTGCGGGCTTGCCGCAAACCCGCCGCTGGGTCTGTGTTTGAGTCCATGTCCGCGTATTCGTCCAGGAACCCGTTTCCCGCTTCCGACCTGACCGAACGTCTTTCCGACCGGCAGCGCCAATGTCTCGCCCTGGCGGCCCAGGGTCTGAGCTCCGCCCGGATCGGCGAACAGATCGGCATCTCGGGGCGGACCGTCGACGAACATCTGATGCTGGGTTGCCGCGCGCTCGGCGTTCGCACGCGTATCCAGGCGGTGGCGCGCCTGGCGGGCCAGACGCGGCGACCCGGGGAACCGCGGACCTTCCTACCGTAGATTTCCGGCGGGAGGCTCGCGGGTCGTCAGCTCTCGGACCGATCGGGTTTGCTTGGGGCTCTCGATGGAGCCCGCCTTGTTGGACCTCAACCTGATCCTCAGCCTGTCCCAGGCCTGCGCGCCGCAGGTGGCCCCGGAAACCCTGGCCGCCATCGCCTATGCGGAAAGCCGCTTCAACCCGGTCGCGATCGGGGTGAACCGGGGTCCGCGCCCGTCCCGGCCGCCGCGTGACGCCGCCGACGCGGCGCGCATCGCCCGCGGCCTGCTGGCGCGTGGGGCGAACCTCGATCTCGGGGTGGCCCAGATCAACAGCGACAATCTGGATTGGCTCGGCTTGTCGGTCGAAGCGGCCTTCGACCCGTGCCGCAACCTCGCCGCCGCCGGCGTCGTCCTGCGCGCCGGCTATCGCCCGGCCGAGGGCGTCGACCGCCAGACGACCCTGAGGGTGGCGCTGTCCCGCTACAACACCGGCCATCCCGAGCGCGGCTTCCGTAACGGCTACGTCGGCCGGGTCGAGGCCGCCGCCGCGACCTTGGGGGTCCTGCCCCTGGGCGCCGTTCGGCCCGCCGCGGACGACCGCCCCCCACAGCCGACCCCTCCGCAATCGCCCCCGCCGGACTGGGACGTCTTCGCGCGCGCCCGGATCAGCGCCGTCCTCACCTTCACAGCCGCCCCAGACAGGGAATTCTGAGATGACCGCACCCGCGACCGTCCGCCGGCTCGGCGCCGCTGGCGCTATCGCCCTCGCCGCCAGCCTTCTGCTGGTTCAGCCGGCGTTCGCCTCGGCCAATGTCGAAGGCCTGCTGCAGAATGTCGTCGACATGCTCACCGGCAACACGGCCCGGCTCCTGGCCGTCCTGGCGGTCGTGGTCGTCGGCATCCTGTGGATGTTCGGCCTGTTCGACCTGCGCCGGGCGGCCATCGTGGTGCTCGGCATCGTCGTGGTCTTCGGCGCGGCCGAGATCGTCAATCTGATCACGGGCGGCGCCTGATGACGGCCGCCGCGCCCTGGCTCGTGATCGGGTCGATCTCGGCCTTTCTCGCCCTGTGCCTGATGCTCGGCCTGAAGCTGATCTCGCCCAAGCGCTTCGCCCAGATCCTCGCCGGCCTGGGCGCGGGGCTCGCCGTTGGCCTGGCCCTGTCGCACGTCTCCGCAGGAGGGGCTCATGGCTGACGAGCGCCTGACCGAAGATCCGCTGTTCCTGGCTTGCACGCGCCCGGCGATGATCCTCGGCGTGCCCATGGAGGCGATGGGCGTCAACGTCATCGTGTCGGGCGTCGTCTTCCTTGTCGGCGGCAGCCTGCTCTATCTGCTCGTCGCCCCGGCCCTGCACCTGGTGTTCCGGGCGATCTGCCGGGCCGACCACAACGCCTTCCGGCTGCTCTTCGTCTATGTCGACACCAAGGGCCGCTCACGCAACACGGCGCTCTGGGGCGGGAGTTCGGCGACGCCCCTCCCCCTGGTCCGCCGCTATCGTCTGGCGGAGCTGTCCCGTGGCTGAGGGCGGCGTTGCTCCGGCGCGGCTGCGGCGCGAGGCCGACGCGCGGCCGCACCTGCCCTACGCCCGTCACGTCTCGGACCAGGTGGTGGCGCTCGACAGCGGCGCCCTGATGATGGTGTTCCAGGTCGACGGCGCCAGCTTCGAGACCGCCGACGCCCGGGACCTCAACGACTGGCACGTCAAGCTCAACCAGGCCTGGCGCAACCTCGCCGACGACCGCCTGGCGGTCTGGCATCATGTGGTCCGCCGCCCGGTCGAGCTCGAGCGCTCGGCCGGCTACCGCTCGGCCTTCGCCGGGGAGCTCGGGGCCCTCTACGACGACCGTGTCGCGGGACGGCGGCTCTGGATCAATGAGCTGTTCGTCACCCTTGTGCTGCATCCGGGCCGGGACGCCGGCGACCGCGCCGCGGCGCTCGCCAAACGCCTGAGGGCGGCGCGCCGCAACGACGCCGAGGTCGAACTCGCTCACATCCAGCGCATCGAGGAGGCCGGGCGCGATCTGGTCCAGTACCTCGGTCGCTATGCGCCGCGCCGGCTCGGCCTCTACGAACGCGGCGGCCTGTGGTTCTCCGAGCCGATGGAGATCATGCGGCTGGTCCTGACCGGGCGCCGGTCGTCGGTCCCGATCGTGTTCGGCCACCTCGGTTCGGCCGTCTACACCGTGCGCGCCATCTTCGGACGCGAGACCCTCGAGCTGCGAGACGCCGCCGAGGCGCGTTACGCGGGCGTCTTGGCCGTCAAGGAATACCCGGCTACGACCCGGCCCGGGCTGTGGGACGAGCTGCTGAGCGTCCGGTTCGGCTTCGTGATCAGCCAGTCCTTCGCCTTCCTGTCCAAGGCCTCGGCCCGCGCGGTGATGGAGCGCAAGCAGAACCAGATGGTCTCGGCGCGGGACCGCGCGGCCTCGCAGATCACCGGCCTGTCGGACGCGCTCGACGACCTCGTCAGCAACCGCTTCGTCATCGGCGAGCACCAGGCCTCGATCCTGGTTCATGGCGACACGCCGGCAGCGCTGGCCCAACACCTGTCCAAGGCCCGCGCCATCCTCGCCGACTCCGGCCTCGTCGTCGCGCGCGAGGACCTCGGCCTCGAGGCGGCCTTCTGGTCCCAGTTTCCGGGGGCCTTCGCGCGCCGCACCCGGCCGGCGGCGATCACCTCGCGCAATTTCGCGGCCCTGGCGCCGTTCCACGCCCATCCGGTGGGCAAGGCCCGCGGCAACCACTGGGGCGAGGCCGTCGCCGTGCTGCGCACCACGGCCGGTTCGCCGTTCTGGTTCAACTTCCACGTCGGCGATCTCGGCCACACCTTCATCTGCGGGCCGTCCGGATCGGGCAAGACCGTGGTTCAGAACTTCATGCTGGCCCAACTGGAGCGGTTCGACGCCCAGCAGCTGTTCATCGACAAGGACCGGGGCGCCGAGATCTTCGTGCGGGCCTGCGGCGGAACCTATCTCGCCCTGCGCAACGGCGAACCGACCGGCTTCGCCCCGTTCAAGGCCCTCGCCCCCAGTCCCACCAACCGCGCCTTCCTCGTCCGGCTGGTCCGGACCCTCGTCGCCCGGCCGGACGAAACGCTGACGGTGCCCCAGGCCCGCGCCATCGATCAGGGCGTGGCCGCGCTGGAGGCCCTGCCGCGCGAACGGCGATCCATCGCCGCCCTGCGCAGCCTGCTCGGCCAGGGCGATGCCGGCGGCGTGGGCGCGCGGCTGGAGCGTTGGCAAAGGGGCGGTCCCCTCGGCTGGGTCCTCGACAACGACGAGGACGCCCTCAGCCTGGAGGCCCGCTTCGCCGGTTTCGACATCACCCAGGTGCTCGACCACGACGAAGTCCGGACGCCGGCGATGTTGTATCTGTTCCACCGTATCGCCGAGCGGGTCGACGGTCGTCGCCTCGTCCTCGATATCGACGAGTTCTGGAAGGTGCTGGGCGACCCGGCCTTCACCGAACTGGCCCAGGACGGGCTCAAGACCTGGCGCAAGCAGAACGCCCTGATGGTGTTCGGCACCCAGTCCCCCGCCGACGCCCTGCGGTCCCCGATCGCCCACGCCATCCTCGAACAGTGCGCGACCAAGATCTTCCTGCCCAACGCCCACGGCCAGGCGCGCGACTACATCGACGGCTTCGGCCTCACCCAGGAGGAGTTCCGGCTGGTGCGCGAGGTCCTGACCCCGGAGTCGCACCGTTTCCTGGTCAAGCAGGGCCACGACAGCGTGGTCGTGGAACTGGACCTGAGCGGCATGGACGACGCCCTGTCGGTCCTGTCCGGCCGCACCGAAACCACCGCCCTGCTCGACCGCCTCCGCGCCGAGGTCGGCGACGACTACGCGCGCTGGCGCGATCCCTTCCATGACCAGAGGAGGTTCCTGTGAGAGCCCGCATCCCCTTCGCCGCGGCGGCCGCCGCACTCGTTTTCGCCTGCGCGCCGGCCGTCCAGGCGCAGCAGATCGTCCACGACCCCCGGGCCCTGGCCCAGATGGTCGAGGAGGCCCGCACCACCCTGGACCAGCTGAGAGCGCTGCAGACCCAGATCGAGCAGGGCCAGCAGCTCTTCGACAGCCTGAACGATCTGTCGGGGGTCAACGCCCTGGCCGGCGAGCTCGGCCTGCCGGCGGTGCGCAATCCGCTGCCGGACATGCGCGCGCTGCGCGCGGCGGCCGACGGCGACCTGTCCGCGCTCGGCGATCTGGCCGACCGGGCCGACGCCATCCGCCGCGACACCCGGCTCTACACCCCGCCGGCGGGCGATCCGGGTTCGGCGGAAGCCTGGTATCGCGACAGCCTCGAACGCGCCGGCGCGCGGACCGCGCGGGATCTCGCCATCGGTGAAGCCGTCGGCGGCGCGGCGGATCGCCGCCTGCAAGGTCTGGAGACGCTCCGTTCCGCCCTCGACACCGCGCCCAACGCCCGCGCCGTCATGGACCTCGAAGCCCGCCTCGCGGCGGAACAGGCGCTGATCCAGAACGAGCAGGTCCGGCTGCAGGGTCTCGCCCTGACCCAGGCGGCCGAGGCGCGGCTCGAGGAGCAGCGCGCTCGGGAACGGGCCGAGGCCGCCCGAGGGGCCCGCATGGATGTCTACGAAAGGGCGTTCCGGTGAAACGGTCCGCGCTGCTCGTCGCTCTCGGCCTCGTCGGCTGCGGGGCGTCCGACCGGACCGCTGAAGACTTCGCCGCCGATCCCGACGCGGCTGAGGCGGTCGTGGCGGCGTGCGACGCCGGCGGCGAGACGGACGACTGCGAGGCGGCGCGGCGGGGCTTGGCCGAAGCGCGCCGGGAGGCGCGGATGCGCGCCTACGAGCGGGCCTTCTGAGGAGCCCGACGATGAGCTTTCGCGTCTTCGAGCCCAGCTACGACTTCATTGACGAACGGCTCAACGTCTTCCTAGGAGACCGTCTGTCGTCGGTGATCGCCGAGGTCGAGGGGCCGCTGCGCATCGCCCTGGTCCTCTATGTCGTGCTCTACGGCGTCGCCATCCTGAGGGGCGCGATCAGTGAGCCGGTGATGGACTTCGCGGTCCGGTCGCTGAAGCTGGCCTTCCTGTATCTGCTGGCGACCACCGCCGCCTATTCGACCTTTGTCACCGAGCCGCTGTTCACCGGCCTGCCCAACGCCCTGACCCGGGCGGTCAGCGGCGCGGACACGCCCAGCGTCGGCGCGGCCTTCGACCAGTTCTTCGCCTATGCGGCCTGGCTGGGCGAGGACATCTCGCGCGAGGGCTCGGCCTTCAATCCCGGACCCTGGGTGGTGTCGGCGGCGGTTTTCATCATCGGCGCCCTGGCCGCGGCGCTCGGCTTCGGCGTTGTGCTGGTGGCCAAGCTGGCCCTGGCGCTGCTCGTCACCCTCGGCCCCATCTTCATCGCCTGCGCCCTGTTCGACGCGACCCGGCGCTTCTTCTTCGGCTGGCTCAGCCAGGCCGTGAACTATCTCGTCCTGTTCGCCCTGATCATCGTCATCTTCCAGCTCGTCCTGTCGCTCGTGCGCGACCAGTGGGGCGCGATCCAGGGGGCAGACCCGATGATCGGCGGCCTGATCTTCATCGCCCTGTGCCTGCTCGGGGCGATCTTCTTTCTGCAGACCCCGGCCATCGCCGCCGGCATCGCGGGGGGCGCCAGCGCCGGCCTCGCCGACTTCGCCAACGCCGCGGCCCTGGGCGGGAGCGGCTCCGGCCGCAGCCAGGGCCCGCAAGAAGCCAGCCGCCAACCGCCCAGAGGCGGCGGCTCCATCCGACCGAGAGGCGCCTGACATGACCTATCGCTCCCTCCTGCTCGCCGGCCTGATGCTTCTGGGCGCCTGCGCCCACCGGGGCGATCCGGCGTTGCCGACCTGCGACGGATCGGCCCGGCGGCCGGCCAATCCCCACGGCTCGGTGCTCGCGCCGCAAACTCAACCCCCATCGGCCACCGAGGCGGTAACCTCGGACACGGGAGGCTGCGCATGAGCGGCGTGCCCTCCCCCGAGCTGAAGCGCTACTTCTCCGAGGCGCGGCGCTGGGACCAGGACCGTCTGGCCTCGGCGCTCCGGTCGCGCCGCCTGGCCTGGTCGGCCGCCGCCGTGGCCGCGGGGCTGGCGGTGATCGCGACCGGCGCTGTGGCGATGCTGACGCCGCTGAAGTCCACCGAACCTTTCGTCATCCGGGTGGACCAGACGACCGGCGCGGTCGACGTCGTGCGCGGCCTCTCGGCCGAGGACGGGCCGGTCCGCTACGACGAAGCCGTCAGCAAATATTTCCTCGGCCAGTATGTGCGCCAGCGCGAGGGCTACCTCGATCCGGCCGCCGAGGACGCCTTCCGGCTCGTCTCCATCCTCTCGGCGCCGGCCGAACAGCGGCGTTGGGCCGACCTGTTCCGCGGCTCCAATCCGGACAGTCCGCAGAACCTCTATGGGCGGGATGGCGAGGCCATCATCTCGATCCGCGCCATCGGTTTCATCAACGACGGCGTCGCCAATGTCCGCTTCCACCGCACGGTCCGCCAGGCCCAGCAGACCGTGGAGAGCGACTGGATCGCCACCATCGCCTTCACCTACACCCGCGCGCCGATGTCCGAGCCGGACCGTCTGAGGAATCCCCTCGGCTTCCAGGTGACGTCCTACCGCGCCGATCCGGAGGTCATCCGATGAGATGCTCGCCTTCCCTCCTGCCCCTGATCGCCGCCCTCGCCCTCGCGTCCCCGGTCGCGGCGCAGGCCCCGCTGGATCCGCGTATTCGCGAGCTCACCTATGATCCGGCGGCCGTCTACCGGATCGCCGGGGCGTTCCGGACGGCGACCCAGATCGTCTTCTCGCCGGAGGAGACCATCCGCCATGCCGCCATCGGCGACAGCGTCGCCTGGGAGGTGGCCGCGGAAGGGTCGGTCCTCTTCCTCAAGCCTCGCGAACGCCATCAGGCGACCAACCTTCTGGTCGTCACAGAGCGCGAGGGCGCGGTCCGGCACTACGCCTTCGAGTTGCTCGCCCGCGAGGCCGGCGACCGGACGGCGATCGCCTATCAGGTCCGGTTCCGCTACCCGGCCGACGAACAGGCCCAGGCGGCGCGCGCGCTGGCCGTCCAGGCCGAGGCCGTCGAGCAACGCCTCATCGGACTGGAGCTGGAGCGCGGGGTCGTCGAGGGGACCCGCAATCTGGCCTGGTCCGCCCAGGGCGACGCCGCCCTGCAGCCGAGCGAGGTCAGCGACAACGGCCGCTTCACGGTGTTGCGCTTCCCTGGCGTCCAGGCGCTACCGGCCGTGTTCGAGGTCGGGGAGGACGGATCGGAGCGCCTGATCCCCTACGACGTCCGCGGCGAGTTCGTGGTGATCCACGGCGTGACGCGGGGTCTGCGGCTGAGGCGGGGCCAGTCGGTCCTGTGCCTGTTCAACGACGCCTATGACGCCCGTGGGGTGAGCGTGGGCACCGGAACGGCCTCGCCGGTCGTCGATCGCGCGCCGCTCGGAGGCCGGTCATGAGCGCGCCCGACCCCACGCCGCCGGCCGACGCGCCTCGCCCACCCTCCGCGCCGGCCGATCGCGGCGTCTCGCCGATCGCCGGACGGCTCGGCGGTCGGCAGGGCAAGGTCATCACCCTGGCGGCCCTGGCCGTCGGATGCGGCGTCTTCCTGATCGCCAGCTGGGATCGCGGCGACGCCGGCGACGCCGAACCGGCCCGTCGCGACGAGCCCGCCCGGCAGACGACGCCGTTCGAGCCCGCCCGCCGCGAGGCGCCGCCCCTGCTGAGCGACGCCGTCGTCGATCCAGACGCGCCGACCCTGACCGGCGAAGAGACCATTCCGCCTCTTGAAGCCGCGCCCCGGGATGGCGCGCCTCCCCGTTCCGGCCCCAGTCCGGCGGAACAGCGGCGCGCCCTGGCCGAAAGCGCCCGACGCGCGCCCGTGCTCGCCTATAGCCGGGCGGGGGGCGGCCAGCCGGGGGCGCCGCCGATCTCGACGACGCCGACGCCGACGCCTCCGGGTGAACCGACGTCGCTCGACCAGTTGCGTCAGCTCACGCCCGTGGGCCAGACGCGCGCCGGCCGCCTGCCCGACCGCAACCTGCTGGTCACGGCGGGGACCAGCGTCCCCTGTGTCCTGCAGACGGCCCTGGACAGCACCACGCCCGGCTATGTGACCTGCGTCCTGCCGCGTGACGTCTGGTCCGACAACGGCGCCGTGGTGCTGATGGAACGCGGCACCCGGGTGCTCGGCGAGTACCGCGGCGGCCTGCAGCAGGGCCGCCGTCGGCTGTTCGTCCTCTGGACCCGGGCGGTGACGCCGACCGGGGTCGCCGTCGCCCTGGCCTCCCCGGCCGCCGACGCCCTGGGCCGGTCGGGATTCGATGGCGCGGTCGACACCCATTTCTGGGACCGGTTCGGCGGGGCCCTGCTGCTCTCCATCGTCGATGACGGCGTCTACGCCGCCGCCGGCCGGAATGACGGCGCCTCCTCCTTGGCCCGCCTCCCGTCCGATGCGGCGGGCGTCGCCCTCCAGGGCTCGGTCGAGATCCCGCCGACGCTGCGCAAGGGCCAGGGCGCCGAGGTGTCGATCTTCGTGGCCCAGGACCTGGATTTCGCCGGGGTCTATCAGCTGCGGCCGCGGTGATGGACGACACCTCCGTCCTGGATCACTACCTCGCGCCGCTCTGCCCCTTCCTCGAGCCGGCGGACGTGACCGAGGTCGTCATCAACCGGCCCGGCGAGGTCGGGGTCGAGGCGAACGGGGCTTGGCGCTGGACAGAGGCGCCGGAACTGACCGAGGCCTGGCTGCGCACCCTGGCGGTGGCGGCCGCGGCCTATACCCGTCAGGACGTCGGCCCCGAACAGCCGATCTGTTCGACCACCCTGCCCGGCGACATTCGCTGCCAGATCGTCCTGCCGCCGGTCGCCGCCGACGGCGGCCTGTCCCTGACCCTGAGAAAGCCGTCGCGACGACGCCTCGGCCTGCGGGAGTTCGCGGCGGCCGGCCTGTTCGATCAGGTCGCGGACGCCCAGGCGGAGGCCACGGACCTGGCCGACGCCGAACTGGTGCGACTACGCCAGGCCGGGGACTGGCCGGGGTTTCTGACCCTGGCGGTCGCGGCCCGACGCAACATCCTGATCTCCGGCGCGACCGGGTCGGGCAAGACGACCCTGGCCAAGGGGCTGATCGAGCTGATTCCGGACCACGAGCGCCTGCTGACCATCGAGGACACCCGCGAGTTCGTGGTGCCGCACCGCAACGTCGTCCATCTGGTCTATTCCAAGGACGGACAGGGGCTGGCCAGGATCGGACCCAAACAGCTTCTGGAAAGCGCCCTGCGCATGCGGCCGGACCGCATCCTGCTGCAGGAGCTCCGCGACGGCACGGCCTTCTTCTACCTGCGCAACGTCAACTCCGGTCACCCCGGCTCGATCACGACGGTGCATGCGGATTCCGCCGCCCTGGCCTTCGAACAGCTCACCCTGCTGGTGCGGGAATCCGAAGGCGGGCGAGACCTGCCGCGCGAAGACATCCGCGCCCTGCTGCATCTGCTCGTCGACGTCGTCATCCAGATGAAGAAGGTCGACGGCCAATTCCGGATGACGGAGGTCTGGCATGACCCGGTTCGCAAGCGCCAGCCCGGCGGCTAGGGCGGCGGCGGTCGCCCTCGGCGGCCTCGCCGCCTTGGGCCTTCTGGCCGTCCTCGCCGCCCTCATCGCCCTGGTCGGCCTGGGCCAGTTCTCCGGCGCCGTCGATCCGGCCAAGGTTCCTGGTTGGCTCTGGTACTATCGCCAGGACCCCGAGGTGCGACGCTGGTTGACCATCGGCGCCTCGGTTTCGGCCCTGGTCGGCGGCGTTCTCGTCGCGGCCGTCCTGCTCGCCCGACGCCGGCCCCTGCACGGCGCCGCCCGCTGGGCCTCAGGGTCGGAACAGCGGCGCGCGGGTCTGCGGGCGCATCGCGGCATCGTCCTGGGCCGGGCCGACGGCGGCTTCCTCATCGCCGACGGTCCCGAGCACGTCATGCTCTACGCCCCCACCCGCACCGGCAAGGGCGTCGGCGTGGTCATCCCCAATCTCCTCGCCTGGCCGGACTCTGTGGTCGTGCTGGACATCAAGCGCGAGAACTTCCTCGCCACGGCGGGCTATCGCGCCGAGTCCGGCCAGACTGTGCATCTGTTCGATCCCCTCGCGCGGGACGGCCGCACGGCCCGGTTCAACCCGCTGGGCCATGTCGATCGGACGGACCCGATCGCGGTGCTGGACGAGTTGCAGCGCATGGCGGTGATGCTGTTCCCGGTCCACGAGCGGGCCGATCCCTTCTGGGCGGAGGCGGCGCGGACCGGGTTCATCGGCGTGGGCGGCTATGTCGCGGCCACGCCCGAACGGCCTTTCACGCTCGGCGAGATCTTCCGCCAGCTCACCGCCGGCGACGCCCGCGCGCGTCTGCCCCGGATCCTCGCGGCCCGGGAACAGGAGGGTCGCCCCCTGCCCGGACCGGTCGTGGCCGCGCTCACCGATTTCACCAGTTCCAGCGAGAACACCTTCGCCTCGGTGCGCCAATCGATCACCACCCGGATGGGCCTGTGGCTCAATCCGCGGGTCGACGCCGCCACCGCCGCGTCCGACTTCGACCTGCGCGACCTTCGCGGCGGCCGTCTCTCCCTCTATCTGGGGGCGACACCGGACAACATGCTGCGGATCCAGCCGCTCTATGCCCTGCTCTTCCAGCAGCTGGTGGATCTGAACAGCCGCGCCCTGCCCGGCCCCGTCGACCGACCCGCCCTGATCGTGCTCGACGAGTTCGCCCGTCTCGGGCCGGCGCCGGTCCTGGCCCATGCGTTCGCCTGGGTCGCCGGCTACGGACTGCGGCTGCTGGCGGTGCTGCAGAGCCCCTCGCAGCTGAGGGCGATCTACGGCCCGGACATCGCCGAGGAGGTGATGACCAACTGTGGGGTCGAGATCGTCTTCGCGCCCAAGGAGCTCAAGATCGCCCAGGAGCTCAGCGATCGGCTCGGCGCCTATACGACCGACGGCCGCAGCCGCAGCCGGCCGACGGGGCTCAGCCCGGGTCGGCGCAGCACGACGGTCTCCGATCAGCGCCGGGCGCTGATGCTGCCCCAGGAGCTGATGCAGCTCCCGCAGACGGCCCTGATCGTGCTGAAAGCCGGCCTGCCGCCCGTCCGGGGCCGGAAGATCGCCTATTTTCGCGAGCGCGTCTTCCAGCGCCGGCTGCGGCCCGCCCCCGACCTCGCTCCGGTCGCCGCACCGACATCGCCCCCCGCTCAGGAGGAGGATCCCATGGATTTCGACGTCATCGCCCGCGCCTTCGCGGCCGAAGGCCTGCCGCCGCCTCCGCCCGGAGCGGATGAAGGCGCCGTCGGCGCCTGGCTGGACCGAGTCGTCGATACGGCCGTGCTGGAGCGAGAACCGTGAAGACGCCCGACGCCGCCGCGCCGTCCAACCGCCTCGGCCCGGCGTCGGGCCCGGCCGGATCGCGCCGCTCGACGGCCAAGGGCGACGTGCCCGAGGCGGTGCTGGACCGTTATCTGGTCGAGCGCGACCTCCGGGGCCGGCCCGAACGCTTCTTTCGCGATCATCGCGCGGCCGAGCCGATGTTCCGCGACCGCGGCGGCTCGCTCGTCTCCAACCAGGCCTATCCGGATGCCGTCATCGACATGCTCAAGATCGCCCGCCATCGCGGCTGGGAAAAGGTTCGGGTGTCCGGCGATCCGGCCTTCCGGCGCGAGGTCTGGATCCAGGCCCAGGCCCTGGGACTGGAGGTGCAGGGCCATCGACCGCGCGAGCGCGATCGGCAGGCCGCCGGCCTCGACCGGCCGGCGCCCGGGCGTGACACCGCACCGTCGAAAGCGCACGACGCACTCGCCGAGCGCCTGGCGCGGGCGGCCATCGTGGTGGCCCGGCTGGTCCCCGATACCGCGATCCAGACCCGCCTGCTCGAGGCCGCCTGGGCGCGCGCAGGCCGACCTCGCCCAGCGGAGCGCGAACCGGCGCGCGGACGCGACCGGCAGCGTTAGCGGTCTGCCGCGGGGCGGACACCTTCAGAGCGGAGAGATCGGCCAGGCCGAAGCGGCGTATGGGTCATTGGGCGTGCGACGGGGCAAGGACTGCACCGAAAGGGCAGGCGTCATCGGCCGAAGCCGGGTTCGCGCCCGTTATTCACCGTCGTCCGCGAACCGGGCCAGTTCCAGGTCCAGCAAACCCAGACGGCTGTTGAACCCGCCGAAGATCGAGTTCGCGAGGTCCTTGGGGAACCATCGGGGCAGGCTGGCCTTGGTCGTCTGGGTCGCGCCCGGGGCGTCGGCGACGAGTTGGGCGAACAGCCCGCGAATGGTCGCTTCATCCAAGCCCGCCTTTGCGCCGGTCTGATAGAAGTGACGAGGCAGGATGCTGTCGACCCGATAGTGTCGGCGTTCGCCCACGGCCATCGCCATCCGATAGCGGTTGCGCGTGAGTTGCCGGGCATCGTGGACGGGCTGAACGGACAGAACGTCGTAGAGAGGCGTGAGGCGGAAACCGCCGCCGGGGTAAAGAAAGACGCTGAAGTTCTTGGCGTGTCCGTCGGTCGCGCCGAGCAGCCAGAAGGCGATGACCGCCTTCATGAAGGTTTGACGATCCAGGGTGACCTCATCACTCGCCCCGAGCAGGTCGAGGCAGTCGATGATCCCGGGTCCGCCGTCGTTCTCGTACTTCTTCGCCCAAGGTACGGAGAGTGACTGGCAGAAATCCTCCTGAGGCTGGCGCAGCAGGCGCCCGTCCCGTGCATGGGTACGATCAAATCTCTCGACGACGAGAACCCGCTTGCGACCGAAGGTCTGGATTTCGACGTTGGCGGTATCGAAGCCGAGCGCACGCAGGAAGGTCAGGCAGAGATATTCGTTTTCGACGCTGTTGGAAAAATCGATGGCGCTGCCCGGCGCCTTGCCGATCTGCGGCTTGAAGATGTGGGTCGTCGGCGTGGTCCCGGCCGGCTTCAGCCACTGGCCGTCGTGACGCAGGAAGGCGGTCTTGTCCTGGACGCCGGCGAGTGAGATCCGGAAGTGTTCGCTGTCGTCGATACCCAAGGGATTGGCGGTCAGATCATCCAGGATTTTCGCAATGGCGCGGTCGCTGACGGGTTCACCCTCGATCTCGCCGGGCCGGGGCGGATCGCTGCCTTCGGGCAGGAATTGCAGGGCGCCCACGCAGTCACGGCCAATGGCGGCCAGGAGGCTGTAGGCGTCGATCCCGTCGGCGCCGACGCGCGCGGCGACCCGCCCGCGAATCTTCTCATTGTCGGGCAGCAGGTTGTCGAACGCGGCGACGACCGGCGCCCCGATGTAGCGATCCTCGCGAAGCGGCAGCGAAAGCGACGCCGGGATCGCGTGCTCCCACCCCAGCCATGAAGGATCGTACTGAAAATCGATGGCCCCGCTGGTTTCCCGGCGAAGGCGACCGACGAGCCTGCCATTGAGATAGACCAGGAGAGGCGCATTGGCCCGTCTGCGGGCCATCAGAACAGGTCTCCCATATCGGGCGCCCGGCCCCGGCTTCTGCGTCGCACGACGATTTCCAACTCCAGCGCGCCGAGAGCGGCGAAGAGGGTTTCAAGCGTGCCGGAGCCGCTTTCCAGATTGGATATGGTCGCCTGGCGTTTGCTCGCCTTGGTCGCGAGGTCGCCTTGGGTCATATCCGCCAGTCTTCGGAAACGTCGAATGGCTGCGGCAAGCTGCTTTTCACTTCGGACGATGGGCTCCATGTGAATACTCCTTCAGCCGCGATATACGAAAATCCGCATCATTTGTCAATATACGTTTGTGCGTATAACGGCAGAAAATACGAAAATACGGATAAAACTATTCAATACGGAAAACCGCATGGTCGACTTCTGACACCTGGCAAACTCGACGGCTATGCCGACAAAGGCCAACGCCTATCGTTCACGAGGCCGGCCGAGGTCGCGCTGAATCTCCCCCTTCTGCCGCAGCGCCTGATCCCGCGTCATCGGCGCCGGCCGTTCCCGCACAAACCGCTCCACCAGAGTGGCGAGAGCGCGATCCCCGGGCCGCTCCGATCGCGACAGACGCAGGGCTTCAGCCACCATGGCGCGCCGGATGGCCAACTCGCGCGCCCGTATCGCCTCCAGCCACGGCGCTTCGTCTCCCCCCATGGTGAGCGCTGCCCGATAGGCGACGGCGAGCACCTCGGGCAAAGGCCCCTGCCCCGCTGCGAAACGTTCCCGCATCTTGCGCACCGGGATGCGCTCGGCCTTGCGGGTCACGCCTCGCGCTCGGCGCGGCGTCGCCTCGGCCTCGATGGACCGGTCGCGAAGAGCCCGCGCGAACCCTTCCCGCCAGGCCTGCAGGTCCGCCTTGCGTGGGTTCAGCCGCTCGCCGTCCCGCCCCAGCCTTCGCACCGTCAGATGGACGTGCGGATGCCGCCCTTCGTCATGCAGGGCGAAGACATAGGGAAAGTGTTCGCCGAACGTCTCCGCCGCGAACGCCCGCGCCGCGTCCTGCAAGCGGACGGCGTCTGTGCCGGCCGGCATGCTCAGCACGATCGACAGGCTGATCGAGGCGTCCCGCCTGCGCCCCGGCTCAAGCGCGAACTCCTCGGCCCAGTCGCGCGCCAGATCCCGCACCTGTCCACGGCCTTCCAGCCGCTCCCCGGCGGGCCCCTCCAGCGCCAGGGCGCCGTTACGGCTGATGTAGTCCAGGTGCGCTTTCAGATGGGCGCCGTCCCGGGTCCGGCCGGTGATCTTCACCATCACCTCGGGCGCGCGGCGCGCCACGCGCGCGAACCGGACGGACGGATCATCGTCGCCCCCGCGAGGAGGACGCAGCACCGCGGGCGTGATCCGGGCGCGGCGGATATCGACGGGCGGACGCAGGGCTTCCTCGAACCCGCGCGATGACCGGAAGTCCGTCACGAGGCCGGCGCCCAGTAGGCGAAATTGCCCTCGAAGGCCTCGCCGAGCGCGTCGACCCAGGCCGAAATCTCTGCCTGGAAGGCGCCGAGTTGAGCCAGCTCCAGATCCAGCACGACGCCGTCCATCACGGCGGTGTTCAGGGCGCGGGCGATCTGGTTGATGTTCACGCCGATGCGCCTGAGCTCGCGACGCACCTCGATCAGCGCCAGAGCTTCGGGCCGGCTGAACTGCGGCCGATCATGCAGACGGCGACGGATGAGCGCGACGCTCCACTGGGTTCGCGACAGGCCCACCGCGGTCGCCTCCACCTCCAGGAGACGCAGGTCGGTCTCGCCCAGACGCAGGGTCAGCTTGCCCGACCTGACCGTGGGCGGCCCTTCCTCCCGCGTCGGCAGGGGCGCCTGGGCGGCGCTTTCCATGAGCCGTCGAAGGAGCCGCGAGCGTCCGCCCTGACCGGCCGCGGCGGCGTCGAACCGGCGGGTCAGATCGGGCGGGAGGCGAAGGGTGATGCGGTCCATCGGAGAGCGGGTCTGTCAGACATTGCCGGCGCAAAGCCTATCCTGCCCTAGACCGTCACCACCCTCGCCCCGTAGGCCTCCGGTGCTGCCGCCCTCCCCTCGGCGACCGTTGTACGGCCGCTCGCCCGCCGTCCTTTCGGACGCCCCAGCCGGGCGACTCACACCCTCACGCGCCGGTAGCCCGCGCCATCGACGAAGCCTGCCGCGACACATCCTTCGCGCACGAACCCTGTCCGCGTTCCGTTGGAGTACAGGCGGCCGTCCCGCCGATACTGCAGAAACCGGGGCCATCGGGCGGGCCGGGCGCGAAGGGTTTCGGTGTGCACAAGCACATCCCGATCAGCGTGGGGAACGATGTCGGCCAAGGGCCGCACTTCGTAGCGGACGTGCTCGCCAACGACCTCGTCGCGGACGGCATAGGTCGTGCGATGTCGCGGGTTCTGGCGCCGCGCAGCTGCTTCCCTGACCGCGCCCGCGATTTCGTCCCGATCGTCCCATGTCCGGAAATACAGGTTCGCCGCGCAGTTGAGGATCTGGTGCTCGTTGAGGGCCCAGACTTCCTCGTCGCGTCGCAACTCGATCACGCCATCCTCATGCGGAACCGAGTAGACTTGCGGGTCGTGAAAAACGGCGAGGGCCTCCGGAGACAGCGGCAGCAGCATGATCGCGCCGCCACTACGTACGCCGAACGCCAGGCCCCGCCCCCGAGGGTTCTGCAGGTGCCATCGGTTGGTCAGCACGGCCGGATCATCGGAAGTCACAAACGGTGTCGCGGTCCGGTTCCGGACGAGCGTCATCTGCAAGTCGTCCACGATTTTCATCGATCGCGCGTAGAACAACATCGCAGCCTGAACCGCCTCGAGCATCGCCGCCTTCGGGTTGAACGCCTCCCCGTCCGGCAAGACCCCCGGGAGCTGGGCCAACGCGGCTGCGATCTGGCTGGCGCTGACGGACGCTGCCTCGGTGCGCAAATGCTGGAGAAGGACAAACCGACGAAGCACGAGCCGGTCGAGCGCCGTCGGGTTCGCCGCGTGAGTGATCAGTCGCTGGATCGCTGATCCGTATGCCCCTTCGATCGTCTGGATCGCTCTCTCGAGCTGCTTGTCCTGACCGTAGAAATAGTCGTGAGAGCATTGCTTTCTGACGGCGCCGTTCGGGATGGCGCGATCGGCATCCAGGTTGAACAGGTGAATGGCCTTGCCTTCGCCATCGACGGAGAAGGGTTTCAGATGAGCCTTCGGGACGAAATGTTGATTCTTGTTGTCGGCCATCGCCACCCCCTGATCGGAGGCTGGCGGAAGCTGAAGCCGGAGACCAGCGTCAATCGCTCTGCCGCGCCTGCAGCCAGGCGACCGCGCGCTGGGCGTGGGCGGCGGCCGAGAAGATGAACCGATTGTCCTGACGCAGCACCTCGAGCCACGAGGCCAGATAGGCGGCGTGATCCTCGCGCGGCTCCAGGGCTAGCCCCAGGTCAGCGCAGAGGAAGGCGGCGCCGAGTTCGGCCACCAGTTCTTCCCGGGCATAGCCGGCGTCTCCGTGCCGACGGCGTCCGAGGTCGCGATCGAGCCGGCTGGAATGCCGGGTCCAGTGCGTCAGCTCATGGCTGAGGGTGGCGTAATAGGCGTCCGGATCGTGGAAGCTCTCGAACACCGGCATCTGCACGAAGTCCGGGCCCGGCGCATAGAAGGCGCAGCCGCCGCCATGGCGGACATCGGCGCCCGTCGCGGCGAAGAACGCCTCGGCTCGGGCGATCCTTTGACCGAGATTCACGACCGGCGCGGGCACCGGGGCGTACGAAGCCGGGAGACCCTCGATCTGTTCGACGTTGAACACGGTGTAGGCCTTCAGGAACGGAATGCGCCGGGTCGTCTCCTCCCCGGCGTAGTCATCGTCGGTGCGGACCAACGAATTGGCGTAGACGACCGTGGAGCCCTTTTCGCCTTTTCGGACATGGGCGTCCAACGCCAGCGCCTGCCGGAAGGTCATCCAGGTGGCGGACTGGAAGCCTCGGGCTGCGGCCTCGCCCCACAGCAGGACGACGTTGATGCCGCGGTACGGCGTGCCGTCGTGCCGAAGCGGTCGGCTGACGCTTTCAGAGGCGGCCCAGGGCTGGGTCCAGGGCCGGACCCCGGCTTCGAGCTGGGCGACGATCTGGTGGGTGATGCGGGCGTAGAGGTCGGGACGTGAGGGTTCGTTGGGGCGCGACATGGCGGCCTCCTCAGGATGGGATTTGAAGAAGGGCGGCGGCGCTGTCGTCAGCGCCGCCGCGGCTCGGTCAGCGGGACCAGATCAGGCTGTGTCCGCCCTCGATCTCGACCAGGGAGGCGTAGATCGGGGCCGGGAAGCTGGGATCGTCGAGCTTGACCGACAGGTAGTCGCGGTTCTGCTGGCTCGTCTTCTTCCAGGCGGCGCCGAACTCGGTCTGGCCGGAGAAGATGCGGAAGTCGGGCGCCTTGTCGTCGGTCTTCTCGTTGGCCCGCAGCTGGGCCGCCTTGACGTTGAGGGTCAGGGTCTTGATCGAACCGCTGTAGCTGCCGTCCGCTTGCTGGGTGAAGGAACCGATGGTGGCCATGGAAGTCTCTCCTTGCTGATCTCGGGCCACGCCTGCCGCGGCCTCGATGGCGATCGACGGACCGGAGCCCGGACGGCCCGCAGGGGAGCGAAGCGAGCCCCGCAGCGTCAGCGGAGGACCGGGAGCGCGACTTTCTTGCCTCGCGAGGAAGGCCGTCAGGCCGGGGAAGAAAGTCGAGAGAGCGGTTGCGGAAGCCGGACGGGCTTCGGTCAGATCAGGCCATTGAGAGGCCGTGCAAGGCTTGGCGCGTCGCAGGAGAGACGGCTGGTCACCGCCGCCTGAACCAGGCGGGCCAGTCACGCCGGTCGTAGGGATCATGCCGCCAATGCCGGCGCAGCCGCTCCGCCACGAAGGGTTCACCCAGGCTCCACCGCTCCAGCGTCGTCTGCACCTGACCGCGTTCGACCACCTCCAGCCGGGACGCAGGACGCTGACAGGACCCGCACCGGAACCGTCCGGCGAGCCAGAGTTCACCCACCGCAACGGCGAGCGGTATCACCGGCAGGGTCGATCCCTCGACAGACTGGATGCGCCCGCAGGGTTCGCAGGCGATGCGCAACACCATCGCCTGACGCCGGGCGGACTGGATTGTAACCAGACGCGGCGGAGCCGGCGGCCCGACAGGTCTGTGCATCCTAGAACCAAAGCCCCAGCGCCGCCTGCGAGATCGGCCCCTCCGCCTGATCGGCGTTGCTCGTGTAGGACACCTGAGCGACCCGATGCCCGCACTGGCACCGGAACCGATACGACCGGCCTGCCACAGGCCAGTGCTTCGCCGCTCCGAACAGGGAGCGCGGGTCCAGCAGCGCGGCGCGGCCGCAGGCCGGCGCGTCGCAGCGAACGACCAGACGCCGCCCGACGGCGGGAACAATGTCTTCGCGCGACGGCCGCGCTTCCCGTTCTCTCACGGTTCGCTCCCGTTCAGCCAGCCGACCCGCGCGTCCGTCTAGGGGCGCGAGCCTATCCAGACAAGAAGAATGTTCTTGTTATGTTCCAGTTCTGTGGAAAGATCACACCGGCGCCCGTGCTGTCGGCGAACGTCCTCGAACGGATCGCTACACGTCTGGCGGCGTCCAGCGTGGCGCGTATGGCGGGCGGGATCAAATCACGCGGAAGGGTCTTCGTTCGCCGCCTCGCGCAGCAGGGCCAACCGCTCTTCGCAGACCGTCGCCGCCAGCCCGCGCAGCACCTCGACCCTCTGGGTCAGCCAGGCCAGTTCCTCGGCGCTGATCTTGTAGTGCTTGGAATAGCGGGCCTTCACATAGGCTTCTCGCAGCAACTCGAAGCAACGGCGCTCGAACTTGGTCTCGCGCGGCCAGGCCTCGACCAGGCGAGCGTCGATGGCCTCGCACTTCTTGCGCAGGAAGGCGAGGTTGTGGGCCTTGCCGCTGTAGAGCGTCACAACCAGCAAGACGCAGTGGTAAAGGTGTTCCGCCGACTGATGGAGGTTGAACGCAGCGAGCTTCGGATCAGCCCCTTCACCCATGTAGAACTTCGCGCCTCGAGCAAAGCTAGCCGAGCTTTGTGTCCAATCAGCGAAGAACTCCTCAGCTTCGGCCAACGCGACCTGCGCCTTCAGGTCCGCCGGTTTGCGCAGTTTCGCACCCGGCGTGTCGAAGAGAACGATCCCTTCGCGCATGATGTCGGCCCAGAAGTAACGTCCGCGGTCCAGTTGCTCGTTCACGTCATCCAGACTGTGCACGATCAGGCTGACCGGGGTGCGGATCAGGGTCTCGCCCGGCATCAGCTTGTTCTCGGCGTCATGCCAGAACTCGCCGTCGGTGAGGT
>CAYNNT010000038.1:2992-26142 GCA_964398675.1 uncultured Brevundimonas sp. | reverse complement strand
TGGGGCCGGTCGGGGTCGGCGTCACCGGCGCCACCGGGTCCGTCGTCAGGGTGACGATGGTCGAGACGACCGAACTGTTCCCGGCCCGGTCCGTGGTGAGGGCGTAAAGGGTGGTCGGTCGCTCGCCCAGGGACTGCGGGCCGGTCCGGCCGGGGGCCGCCTGGGCCCCGCCCTGCGGACTGGTGCGGGCGGTGACTGTCCACTGGCCGGAGGCGTCCGCCTGGGTCGAGCCGAGCAAGCGGCCCTGGTTGCCGCCCTGCGGACCGGCCGGCGCGGCCTGGATCGTGGGCGTCGAACTGCCGTCATCGATGTAGACGTCGACGCGGCTCATCGGCTCGGCCGTGCCGCTGACCAGCGTCACCGCCTGCATCAGCACGCCCGGAGCCGGGGAGGTGATCACCGGAGCGGCCGGGGCCGCCGTGTCGACGGTGAAGTCGCGCCTGACCGACGGCGGCGAGGTCCCGCCGACGTTGTTCGCGACGGCCCGGACCCTGTGTATGCCCTCCGACAGCGGGCCGATCGGGAAGGTCCAGGCGCCGGTCGTCGCATCCGCCACCGTCGTCCCCGCCGTCACGGTGTCGAGGATCACAGTGATCGTCGCACCGGGCGTGGCCTGACCGGTGACGGTCGGGGTCGTGGTGTTGATAAATTCGTCCGCTGCCGGCGAGGAGATGGTCGGCTCAGTCGGCGCCGCCACATAGGTGAAGTCGTCCGCCGTCCCCGCATTGGCGCTGGCGCCGACAGGCGTGGTCACGGTCACATCGACCACGCCGCTGCCGGCCGGGGCCGTCGCCGTGATCGAGGTGTCGCTGACCACCGTAAAGCTGGTCGCCGGCGTGGCGCCGAAGGTCACCGCCGTCGCACCGGTGAAACTCACACCGGTCAGGGTCACGGAGGCGCCGCCGCTGGCCGCGCCGTTCGCAGGCGACACGGCGGTCACCGTCGGGGAGCCGGCGGACACGGTGACGGTGTTCGAGGCGGCGGTCGTCTGCAGGTAGCCTGTCGGCGTGAAGGCCGTAAGACCGAGGGACGCCTGACCTTGGGCCGCGCCCGTGAATTGGAAGGTGATGGTGCAACTGCCCGCCGGAACGGAGAGACCACTGACCCTGACGCTGGAGGTGGTCGGGATGTTGTTTGAGAAACCCGTGCAGGTGCCACCGGGGCTGCCGATCACCCGCGTCAGGCGGCTGGAGTCATAGGTGAGGGTCGTTGAGATGGCCGGGCTGGCGCTCGCATTGGGATTTGCAAAGGTCATCGTCAGCGTTCCGGTCGCCCCGACCGCGAGCGGATCGGGGGCGAACGTCACCGACGAGACGATGGCCTGCTGGGGCGCCGCATAGGTGAAATCATTGCCGGCCCCGTCCGGGGAGCTGGCGCCTCCCGGCGTGACCACGGTGACATCGACCGTGCCGGTCTGCCCGGCGGGCGCATCCGCACGATAGATTCGCGAGCTGCCGGACCCGCTCCAGCCCCAACTCGTGGCCTGGACCGAACCGAAAAAGATTGCCGAGGTGTTTTCAAGATTCGTCCCGGCGAGGGTCACGCTTGTGCCGGCGGGGCCGGTCGACGGCGTCAGACCCGTGACCACAGGCACCGGTTGAACATAGGAGAAATTGTTGCCGGCTCCGGACGTCAATCCGGTGCCGACGAATGTCGTGACGGTGACGTCGACTGTGCCGCCGGCCGTGCCGGACGGGGACGTGGCCGTAATTGAGGTGTCGCTGTTCACCGTGAAGACGGACACCGCCGCCTCCCCGAAGGTCACCGCTGTCGCTCCGGTGAAATTGGACCCGGTCAGCGTCACCGTTGTCCCGCCGGTCGAAACGCCGGTCGAAGGCGACAGGCCCGTCACGGTCGGCAGGGGCATCGCGGGAAACGACTGGCTGTAGTTTCCGAACGCCGTGGGGGTCGCTATCGAGGTGCAACCGGTTCCGGCGCCGCCCGACTGGGCGGCACCGACCGAACCACACACGCCGTAGGTCATGCCGCTGTTGGTCGTTTGCACACCTCCGGACAGTCTCAGGGCCATGGAGCTGTTGGCGACGCAGGGATCGGTCGAGCAAAGGACCAGGTCGGTGGCGTTCAGCCTGAATCCGGACACCATGGTGCTGCCCGTGAAGCCGTGCCCGCTATTGAAGCCGACAGAGATACTGACGCTGGAGACAGCGCCCGTGGACGGGTCATAGCTGTACGACCGGTTCGTGAAGCCGCCGAAGGCGCCCGGACCGAAGCCGAAGGTTCCGCCGATCGTCCGGCTCTGGACCTGGGCCTGTGCGACATCCGGCACGGCTATGCCCGCCAGCAAGACCACCGCCACAAACAGAACCGACAGCGCCGCCGTTGCACGTCGCGCTCCCGCCAAGACGCGCGCAGCCGTGTGCGAAAGCATCGTGATCATGCCCAGTCCCCCCGTTAAGCTTAACCATATCTTTACGAACAGCGTTCTGCCAACCCGTCGGACGGGAAACCCGCGTTTCCGTGGGCCCGGCCGCTGTGCGGCGCATTCGGGGACTTCGGGTACGGGTTCACCGTCGGGCGTGGCGGCGATGCGAACGATCGGCCGCGGTTCGGTGGGTTCGTCGGCGGTCGGGCGATCTGTCGATGCGCCCGGCTGTCAGCGGCCTGCCAGCGGTGACGGTGGTTCAGGCCGCTTCCAGACGACGCTCCGGCGCATAGCGCGCATCCTGCCCGTCGACCTCGACGACGTCGCCCGCATAGATCCGGTCGATGACCTCGGCCGTCACCGGGCGGCTGGCGAGATAGCCCTGGAACTCGTTGCAGCCCGCCGCGGCCAGGCGCAGCCACTGATCGGGCGTCTCCACCCCCTCCGCGATCACGCGCATGTTCAGCGACCGCCCGAGCTGGACGATGGTCGAGACCAGCGCGTCTGCGGACTTCGACTGGCCCATGTCGACAACGAAGGACCGGTCGATCTTGATCTTCCCGATCGGGAAACGGCTGAGGTAGGACAGGCTGGAATAGCCCGTGCCGAAGTCGTCGATGGCGATCGAGAAACCTGCGTCGCGCAGTTCGCCGAGCCGCTGTGACGCGCCGTTGCCGCGATCGACCAGAACCCCTTCAGTGAGTTCGAGCTCGATCCCCGAAGGACTGACGCCCGTATCCCCGGCGAGGGCGATCAGACGGTCGATGAACTCGGCATCGCGAAGCTGGATGGCCGAGATGTTGACCGCCATCTTCAGTCCGGGCCAGCGAAGGCTGTCCTCGAAGGCGCGCTTCAGGGTGAAGGCCCCGAGGGCGTCGATCATTCCGCATTCTTCGGCCAGCGGGACGAACACCGCCGGCGAAACCGGTCCGAATTCGGCGGAGTTCCAGCGCACCAGCGCCTCGACGCCGATCAGCGCCCGGCTCCGGTCGACCTGCGGCTGATAGACCATGGTCAGGGCGCCCGCCCGCAGGTCACGGCGAAGCGCATCCTGCAATCCGCGGCGGCGGCGGACGGATTCGTCCATGGCCGGGTCATAGGCCGTGACCCGCGCCCGGCCGTCCCGTTTGGACGTGAACAGCGCCAGATCGGCCCGGCGCAGCAGATCGCCGGCGTCCCGGCTTTCCGGATCGCTCAGGCTGATCCCCACGCTGGCGGTGAGCTGCAGACGCCCGACGCTGAGGGCGAAGCGCTTGGACATGGCCTCCAGGACCCGCTCCGCCTGACGCAGCGCCTGGGCTTCATCGATGATCGGCTGGAGCACGGCGAACTCATCGCCCCCGAGCCGGAAACACCTGTCATGGCCCCCCGCAACCCGCCGCAGACGGCGGGCCGCAATGCGGAGCAGTTCATCGCCCACCGCGTGCCCGCTGAGATCATTGATCTCCTTGAAATTATCGAGATCGACACAGTGGAGGGCGTAGCGCGCGCCATCGGTCCTGGAGTCCGCGAGCAGGCCCTCGATCCGCTTCTCCAGCGCCTCGCGATTTCCAAGGCCCGTCAGCCGGTCGTGATAGGCGACGTGCACGGCGCGCTGCTGGCTGGCCACCACCGCTCGTGTCGCGGCGTGCGCCTTGCGATAGGCGATCAGGGCGAGCGCCAGCATGCCGGCGAGAAGGGCCAGGGTCAGCGGCAGGAATTTGCGCATCAGCCACTCGCCGGCCTTCTGCGGCTCCCAGTCCAGGGTCGCCACGGTCTGACCCGCCGGATTGGCGATTCCGGCATGAGCCTGATCAGGCTCGCTGCGCGCGTCGTCGAGGTGCAGGTGCGCGGACTCAAGCATGTAGCGCTGACTGAAGGTGTCGATGAACGTCTCGTCCATCATGCGTCCGGTGACGATGACCGGGGCCCGGCGACCGGTGATGCGGGCGGTCCCGAAGTCAGGCTGCACCAGGGTTGCCGACAGGACGAACAGCTCTCCGTCGACCATGTCCGTGGCGTTGGCCACGATTGCGCTTTGCGGGCCCACGGACGGCCTTGCGCCGGTCGAGGCCCGGAGGGCCTCCGCCTCACGCACCTCGGCGACGATGCGCGCTGCCGGCCCGGCGATCTGACCGAAGCGGGAAACCGGAACCTCCTCCCCGCCAACCATGCCGTAGATCGGCCTGTCCGCAGCGTCGAGCACCCACGAAAACTGGAAGTCGTCGGTCACATGAAGGTAGGTGCCGATGTTGTCGCGGGCCCAGTCACGGTTGAACCTGTTGTCGAGATTGACGACGGCGTCGTCCCAGACGGCCTGCGGAACCACCTGCCGGCCGATCTCCGCGACCCGCGAAGAGAGCCCGTTCCCGACGACGAGCTGTTCCCGCTGGAGCGCCGCCTTGTCGAAGTCCCCGGCCATCCGCCCAAGCGTCGCCGTCAGCAGGGCGATCGCCACGCCGCCGACCGCCGCGACGGCCCAGAACTGGTTTCTCGCCCGTGCGCGTGCAGGCAACGGCTTACCCCCGACTTCAGGGGTTACTGTAGAGCTGTCGTCCTAACAGGGTTCTCTCAGGAATGGTGAACGACAGCCTTCAGGTTGACGAGGGCGCGGGAGCCGTGGCCGACAGCGGCGCCCGGAGCGTGAACATCGGCAGGAAGATCTGCATCAGCGGGCCCGTCGACAGGGTGTAGAGGACAGTGCCCACGCCCACCGCGCCGCCCAGCATCCAGCCGAGGGCAAGCACGACGGCCTCGATCCCCATCCGGACCCAGCGGACCTCCCATTCCGTCAGACGCACGACGCCGGTGGTCAGGCCGTCGCGGGGACCTGCACCCAGACCGGCGCCGATATAGGCGCCGGTGGCCACGCCGTTCAGGACGATGGCGACGATCAGGAAGACCGAGCACAGCAAGAGCCCCTCCACGGGCGGCAGCAACCAGAGCGCCGCGTCGGCCGCGACGCCGATGACGAGGACGTTCGACACGGTTCCGATCCCGGGCCACTGGCGCAGAGGGATCCAGACCAGAAGGACGAGCGCCCCGACACCGTTGACGACCATGCCGAGGCTGATGCCCGTCACCCCCGACAGGCCTTGATGGAACACGCCCCACGGATTCATGCCGAGGCCGCTCCGGACCATCAGGGCGATGGACAGGCCGTAGAGGAGAAGGCCGAGCTGCAGCTGGGTGAAGCGACGAAGGAACATGACGTCACCCTAGACAAATTGGACTTGTTTTACAGGGCCACTTTGCGAATGCTGGCCCTATGGATGTCGCCATCATCAATCCCGTCGTCCTCAACCGGCAACTGCAGGGCTGGCGTGAGGGGAGCGACGCTGCGGCGTGGCGCAATCTCGCCGAGGCGTTGAAGCTGCTGGTCCTTGACGGTCGCCTGGGCCTGAACGCCCGTCTGCCCGGCGAGCGGCGGCTGGCGGAGGTTCTGGGGATCAGCCGGATCACCGTCAGCGCCGCGCTGGACCGCCTGCGAAGCGAGGGGTTCGTCATCAGCCGCATCGGCTCGGGCAGTTTCACAGCCTTGCCGCCCGGACCCGCGACGCGGCCCGATCCCCTGCACCAGCTTGAGCCGTCGGGCCTGATCGACATGGCGACGGCCGTCATGCCGGCGGGGGCGGAGGTGCATGCCGCCTATGCAAAGGCGCTGGCCTCCCTGCCCGCTCACCTGCCCGGACATGGATACGGGCCGGTCGGGGTGGAGCCTCTCCGACGCGCCATCGCGGGCGCCTATGACGCCATGGGGCTGGCGACGCCGCCCGACGCCGTCGTTGTCACCGCCGGCGCGCAGAACGCCTTCGCCCTGCTCCTGCGCGCGCTTTGCCGTCCGGGCGACGCCGTGGTCATCGATCATCCGAGCTTCCACCACGCTATCGACGCCATCACCCGCGCCGGCCTGAAGCCTGTTCCCGTGCCGCTGGCGCCGGAGGGCTGGGATATCGACGCCCTGACGACGACGATCCTGCGCGTGCGTCCCCGCCTGATCTATCTGATCGGCGCGCATCACAATCCGACCGGCATGGTCATGACCGCAGCGGAGGAAGCCGCCATAGCCCGCGCCGCCGGGCGCGCCGGGTCGATTGTGGTCTTCGACGACACCCTGCGCGAACTCTGGTTCGACAGCCCGCCTCCGCGCCCCGAAGCCCTCGGCGAACACGTCGTTCGACTTGGGTCCACCAGCAAGGCCTGGTGGGGCGGCCTGCGGATCGGCTGGCTCCGGGCGGGAAGCGAGGTGGTTGAGGCGGTGATCCGCAACCGCGCCTCCCTCGACCTTGGCGTCCCGATCATCGAGCAACTCGCCGCCGCCATCCTTCTGGCGGGCGACCCCGCGCCCCTGGCCGAACGCCGGGCCCGTATTGCGGCGCAGGAAGGCTGCCTGCGGGACCTGCTGTCCCGATCCCTGCCCGACTGGGACGTCAGGCGCCCTCCCGGCGGCCTTTCGCTCTGGGTCGCCCTGCCCCGGCCTGTGAGCGAAACGCTCGCGGTCGCCGCCGCCCGGCATGGCGTCCGGATCGCACCCGGCACACGGTTCGGCGTCGGCGGCGAGTTCCGGCGGTTCATTCGTCTGCCCTTCACCCTGCCGGAGCCCGAGCTGGAGCGCGCCGTTCCGGGCCTGGCGGCCGCCTGGCGGGAGACCACGCGCGAAGGGAAGCCGGCGGGCCGGACCAGGCCGACGGACCTGCTCGCCGAGGCCTCCGTGCTCTAGGCGCCGCGATCCGGGAGATCGACATCTTCGCCAACGCGAGGTCGAACCTCCGGCGCGGCGTCGCGTTTGCTAGGTATCGCCCACGGGACGCGTACTGGTCCCGAAGCGGGACGACCGGAGCGCCAGCCCCCATGTTCGAATTCGGCCGGGACTTGAGAAAGCTGTTCGAAAAAGCGCGCGAGAGCGATGATCTCGGCTGGCTGGAGCTCGTCGGCGCCGATCTGGTCGCGACCGAGGCCCAGTCCCTGTGCGTCGAGGCCGGGCGGGTGTCCTGCAGCCATCCCTTCGACAGCTGGATGCGGGCTTCGGCCCTCTGGCGCGAGCACGCCCGCCGCACCGGAAGCCGGACCAGTCTTGACCGGGCGGCGGGGGCGGCCTCGGACGCGGCGCGCCACACGGCCACGCCCGACCAGACGGCGGCGGCGGCGATCGAGTCCGGCGAGATTCACCTGCTGCGCTTCGACCTGTTCGGCGGACCCGAGAAGCTGACCGCGGCCCTGGCGGATGTACAGTCGCTGACGGCGGACCGTCCGGCCACGCGCTCGGCCGCCGCGGCCCTGCACGCGCGGCTGACGGCGCGGCGGGCGCGACTGTCCGGCGAGCCGGCGGCCATGCTGGACGCGGCCGCCCTGCTGGATGCGGCCCTGCACGGGGCGAAGGCCCTGCCGCCGACCGTCGGCGACGATCTTCGGCTCGACCGGGCCGCGCTCGGGCTCGAGGCCGGGGTGGCGCGTCGCGACGGCCGCCTGCTGGATCAGGCCGGACGCGATCTGCGGGTTCTGGTCGAATCCGCCTCGCCCGACTACCGGCCCCTGACCCGCGCGCGCGCGCTGGCCCTCGCCGGCGCGGGTCTCATGGCGCTGGCGCGTCTGGCGAAGGATGAGGCCGCCACGGCCCAGGGCCAGGCGCTGTTCGCCGCCGCCGCCGACCAGTTCACCCCGGATCACAGCCCGCTGGACTGGGTGGCCGTACAATTGGCGCCCGGCGACGCCGAGACCCCCCTGTCCCGACTGACCGAGGCGGAATCCCTGACCCGCGAGCCCGGCCTGATTCTCGGCGCCCTGGCCCGGGAACGCCGGCTGGCCGCCGAGACCGCGCTGGCCGAGGCCATGGGCGACGTCGAAAGCCTGACCGGGCTGGAGGCCGTCGTCCGTCGCGGCCTCGCCCAGGCCGCCGGCGCCCAGCCGCTGGAATGGGCCGCCGATCAGATCGGCATGGCCCATCTGGCCCTGGCCAAGGCGCGTCTGACCGCCTGCGAACCCCGCGCCGTCGGCATGATGCTGGCCGAGGCCATGGAAACCGCCCGCGAATGGGGCGCCCCGGCGCTGGTTCAACGCGCGGCGCTGCTGCAGCTGCAGGCGGCGAACGCGTAGGGAGATCAGGGATTAGGGACTAGGGAAGACAGGACCGGGCGACGTCAGCGCTTAAAAACCCATGGTCGAGTGGCCGCTCTGCAGCGGGCAGTCATCCCTAATCCCTAGTCCCTAATCCCTAATCCCTAGTCCCTAATCCCTAGCCGCCCAGCGCCACAAACCCGCCGTTGCCGAACCGCGGCTTGCCGTAGCGCAGCGGCTGGCCGTCCTCGGCCATGACGCGGCCGCCGGCGGCTTCCAGCACCGCCTGCCCCGCCGCCGTATCCCATTCCGAGGTCGGGCCGGTGCGGGGATAGGCGTCGAACCGTCCCTCGGCGATCAGGCAGAATTTCAGGGACGAATCCATGCCCTGCCACTGGATGCAGCCGTGGCGCGAGGCCAGCCGTTCGGCCTCCACGTCGGTCATGGAATGGCTCATCACCGCCATGGGCGAGGCGGGCCGGTTGCGCACCTTGATGGCCTGCCAGACATCGCCGAACCGGCGACGGAAGGCCCCGCCGCCGGGCGCGGCGCTGCGCCAGGTGGTGGCGGTCGCGGGGGCCGTGACCACGCCGGCGACGGGCGATCCCTTGTGAATCAGGGCGATGTTCACGGTGAAGGCTTCCCGGCCCTCGACGAAGCCGCGGGTGCCGTCCAGCGGATCGATCAGCCAGAACCAGTCTTCGGCGGAGGCCGGCGCGCCGTCGGCGGCGACGGCCTCCTCGGCCACGGTCTGGACGCCGGGATACAGACTCGCCAGCCGCTCCAGGATCAGGGCCTCGGCCTCCTGGTCGGCGCGGGTGACCGGACTGTCGTCCGCCTTGGACTGAGCGACCACGCCATTGCGCCAGTAGGGCAGGATGACCCGGGCGGCGTCCTCGGCGATCTCGGCCAGGGCCTCGGTCAGGGCGCCGGACGCGAGGTCGGCGATCAGTCGTTTGCTCATGCCCGCCCGATTAGAGCATCGGACCGGTTTCGCGAACCGGCAAATCAGGTCAGCGTCCGGCCAGTTTCCGACTGTTGCGCGCAAGGCCCGATGACCGACACCGCCCCCGCCTCCCCCCTCCCCGACGGCCAGGCGCTTCCTGATGGCCAGGCCCTGGCGGCCCTGATCGCCGGCAAACTGTGCCACGACTTCATCAGCCCGGCCGGGGCGATCAGTTCGGGCCTCGACCTGCTGAAGGACCCCACGGCCCAGGACATGCGCGACGACGCCATGGGGCTGATCGAGGCCAGTGCGAAGAAGATGGTGGCCCTGGTCGCCTTCGCCCGCGTGGCCTTCGGCGCCGCGACCTCGTCCGAGCGATTTTCGGGCGCCGAGCTGGGTGAGCTGGTCTCCGGCCTGACCGAAGGCGGACGGGCCACGCTGGAGTGGTCGGTCGCGGACACGACCTATTCCAAGGCCCAGTCGCGGGCGCTGGTGAACCTGGCCTATCTGACCATGGCCGCCCTGCCGTCGGGCGGGGTGGCGACCATCGCGACGCGAGCCGACGGCGCCGCACTGGTGATCGAGGGCCGCGCCGAGGGCGCCCGCGCCCGGCTGAAAGGCGAGGCTGTGGCCGGTCTGGCGGGCCAACCGCTGTCGGAGGGCCTGCCCGGCCAATGGATCCAGCCGTACTGGCTCTGGCTCACGGCCCACGACGCCGGCGGGTCGCTGGATGTCCAGGCTGAGGAGGGGCGCGTCGTGCTGACGGCCCACATGCCTAACTGAGCCTTAAGCCGGTTTCCCAAGGAGTCATTAACCGGCTCAGGCCGATGATAGGGCTCATGTACACGCGGGCGTTGTGCGCTTCTTATCCGGAATCCTGACCTTGACCCCCAGAACCTGTCTGATCGTCGACGACAGCCGGATCATCCGGAAGGTGGCGCGGCGCATCGTCGAGGGGCTCGGCTTCGAGGTCGACGAGGCCGCCGACGGGTCCGAAGCCCTGGCCTTCTGCGGCGGGGTGATTCCGGAGATCATCCTGCTGGACTGGTCCATGCCGGTGATGGACGGCATGACCTTCCTGCGCCGCCTGCGCGCCCTGCCCGGCGGCATGGCCCCCAAGGTTCTGTTCTGCACCATCGAGACCCGCGCCGAACGCATCGCCGAGGCCCTCTCGGCCGGCGCCGACGACTATGTGATGAAGCCGTTCGACGGCGAGATCCTGACCTCGAAATTCGCTGAAGTGGGGGCCGTCTGACCCCATGAGCCCGGACGACTTCGATCGGCTGCAGTCCCTGATGAGCTCGCGCGCGGGCTTCCGGCTGACGCGCGACCGGATGAAGCTGGCCGAGCACCGGCTGGGCCCCGTGGCCCGCCGCGAGGGGTTCGAGACCGTCGACGCCATGCTGGGCTCGCTCTGGGCGAAGCCGGTCGCCAGCCTCGGCTGGGCCGTGATCGAGGCCCTGCTGAATCCCGAGACCTGGTTCCGGCGCGACCGGGCCAGTTTCGACACCTTCGGCAAGGAACTGCTGCCGGCCCTCGGCAAGGCCCGGGGTGGCCAGCCGGTCAAGATATGGTCCGCCGGCTGCTCGACCGGACAGGAAGCCTGGTCGCTGGCCATCGCCGCCCAGGAGGCGGGCGTCGCCGTGGAGATCGTCGCCACCGACCTGTCCCAGCGCGCGCTCGAGAAGGCCCGCTCGGGCGCCTATACCGGTTTCGAGATCCAGCGCGGCCTGAAGGCCGAGACCATGCTGCGCCATTTCGACCAGGCCGAGGACGCCTGGATCGCCCGGGCCGAGCTGCGCGCCATGGTCCATTTCGCCCGCGCCAATCTGGTCGACGCCCCCGGCGACGCCCACCAGTTCGACATCATCTTCTGCCGCCATGTGCTGGGCGACGCCGATCCGGCCCGGCGCGGCGAGATGTTCGACAACCTCGAACGGCGGCTGGTCGACGACGGCTGCCTGTTCCTCGGTCCCGACGAACAGCCGGAAAACGACAGCATCGCCTTCCGCCCGGTCGCCGGTCGCAAGGGTTTGTTCGTCAAGTCCCCGGCGGCGCTGCGGCGGGTGGCGTAGGGCTTCGCCTCGGCCTCAAGATCGCCTAGCCTGCCCCTTCATCGGGGAGGATGACTCATGCGGTTGCTCTGGCTGGTCGGCTCATTGGCGCTGGCGCTGCTGATTGCGGTGCTGACGCTGCAGGTTCCGGCCCCCGCGGGCGTGGGCGCGCCGGGCGCCGCCTTCTCGGCCGGGCGGGCCATGGCCGACGTCCGCGAGATCGCCCGCCGTCCCCATCCCGTCGGTTCAGCCGACCATGCGCGCGTCGGCGCACTGCTGTTGCAGCGGATGACGGCGCTGGGCCTGCAGACCTCGACCCAGGCCGGCGCCCTGTCGCCGGCGGCGGTGCAGCGGCTTGAGCGTGAAGGCGGATCGGCCGCGGGCGTCGAGCTGACCAATCTGATCGGCGTCCTGCCGGGACGCGACCCGCGCCTGCCAGCCGTCGCCCTGATGGCCCACTATGACACCGTGCCGGACTCCGCCGGGGCGGCGGACGACACCGCGGGCGTGGCCGCCATTCTCGAGGCCGTCCGCGCCATCCGCGCCCGCGGTCCCGCCGACCGCACCCTGGTCGTCATCCTGACCGACGGCGAGGAACTGAACCTCGACGGCGCCCGCGCCTTCTGGGGCGGCCATCCCCTGCGCGACCGCATCGGGGCGGTGGTCAATCTGGAAGCGCGCGGCGGCGGCGGCCGGGCCATGATGTTCGAGACCGGACGCGGCAATGCCGAAACCATCGCCCTGTTCGCCCGCGCCGGCGGCCGGGCGACCGGCGGCGTTTCGTCCAATTCGCTGGCGGTCTTCGTCTATGAAGCCATGCCCAACGGCACCGACTTCACCATTCCCAAGGACCGTGGCGTCCAGGGGATCAACCTCGCCTTCATCGGCCGCCCGGAACAGTATCACGCGCCCATCGCAACGCCCGACGCGCTCGACCAGGGCAGCGTCCAGCATATCGGATCCCAGGCGCTGGAGACGGCGGACGCCCTGCTGCGCGCGCCCGCCCTGCCCGCGGCCACCGCCAATCTGGTCTATGCCGACCTGTTCGGCCGCCTCGTCGTCGGCCATCCGCCGGTCATGGGATGGGGCCTGCTGGGGCTGGCCTTCCTCGGCCTCGGCGTCGCGGTCTGGCGCGCCCGGTCGCACGCGGGGCTGACCTTCGCCGAGGCCGGGCGCGGCGCGATCGACGGCCTGTGGTTCCTCTCGACCGGGCTGGTCCTGACCCAGCTGGTGCGCCTGCTGGCCGGGCCGCTGTCGGGCCGGGCGGAGAGCGCCGACGCCTATTACACCCTGCTGGCAAGGCTGCCCTGGATGGAGGCCGGCGCGGCCCTGACCGTGCTGGCCGTGGCGCTGGCCCTGTTCGGCGGACGGACGCGCCTCGACCGCCGTATCGTCGCGGGGGCCATCGCGGTCGCCGCGGTCGCCGCCCTGGTCCTCGGCGGCCTGAACCCGGTCGTCATCGGCGCCGGCGTCATCGCCGCGGGCCTGTCGTTCTTCCCCGGCCTCGCCGCCCGCTCCACCTGGGGCGGCTGGACCGGCCTGGTCGGCCTGATCCTGATCCTCGGAACGGTGGCGCAGGCGCTCGCGCCCGAGGCCGCCTTCCTGTTCGTCTGGACCGGACTGCTGGCCGCCGTCGCCGCCGCACTGGCCGCCGTGCTGGACCCCGGCCTGACCCGGCCCCGGTCGCTGGCGCCGGCCGCCATCGCCGCTGTGCCGGGCGGGGCCTGGATCATGGGTCAGGCCCATACCGTCTTCCTCGGCATCGGCATGGACCTGCCCGGGGTGCTGGTGCTCCTCGGCCTGCTGGTGCTCATGCTGATCCGGCCGCTCAGCCCGGAGTCGGGCCTGTCCCGGCCCCTGCTGCTCGCGGCGGCGGCGGCCCTGATCCTCGGCGCCGGCCTGTCGGTCGCGGCCCAGGTCACGGAGCCGATGATCGCGGCGAGCACGGCCTGACCCGACCATGACCGCGCCGCTGTATCTCGAAGACCTCGAGGTCGGTCAGACCTTCGTCAGCGACCCGGTCTCCCTGACGACGGGGCAGATCAAGGCCTTCGCCGCCGAGTTCGACCCCCAGCCCTTCCACCTCGACGAGGACGCCGCCCGCGACACCCTGTTCGAGGGTCTCGCCGCCAGCGGCTGGCATACAGCGGCCCTGACCATGCGCATGCTGGTGCAGTGTTTCCCGCTGGCGGGCGGGCTCGTCGGCGCCGGCGGCGAGACCACCTGGCCGCGCCCGACCCGGCCCGGCGATACCCTGACCCTCACGGTCGAGGTGCTGGAGATCACGCCCTCCCGCTCCCGCTCCGACCGCGGCATGATCCGCACCCGCAGCACCACCCGGAACCAGCACGGCGAGGCGGTCCAGATCTCGACGGTGCGGATCGTGGCGTGGCGAAGGCCGGCGTAGGGACCTCAGCCCCCGTCGGTCCAGACCGTCTTGTACAGGTCGAACCGGCGGTCCCGCAGGTTCCGCACCGTGCCCTGCGACTTGGCCCAGGCCAGGTCGGACAGGTCGAGGTCGGCCACCGTCACCGTCTCGACGTTCTCCGACGCCTCGGCCGCCACCCCGTCCCGCGCGAACGGGAAGTCACACGGCGTCAGGATGCACGACTGGGCGTACTGGATGTCCATGTTCTCGACGTTGGGCAGATTGCCGACATTGCCCGACAGGATGACGTAGCACTGGTTCTCGATCGCCCGCGCCTGCGAGCAGTAGCGCACCCGCAGATAGCCCTGCCGGTTGTCGGTGCAGAACGGCACGAAGAGCAGCCGCGCCCCCTCGTCGACCAGCCGCCGCGCCAGCTCGGGGAATTCGGAGTCATAGCAGATCAGCACCCCGATCGGCCCGCAGTCGGTCGGGATGGCGTGGACCCGGTCGCCGCCCTTGATGTTCCACCAGTGCCGCTCGTTCGGCGTCGGATGGATCTTCTCCTGTTCGTGCACCGAGCCGTCGCGCAGGAAGACATAGGCGACGTTCTGGATGTCCCCGTCCTCGGTCTGGGTCGGATGGGAGCCTCCGATGATGTTGATGTTGTACTCTACGGCCATCTTGCGCATCGCCTCGACGAAGCGCGGCGTGTAGCGGGTCAGGGCCTCGATCGACTCCACCGGGCTCAGCTTCTTCTTCTCGAGCGACAACAGCTGAAGCGTGAACAGCTCGGGGAACACCACGAAGTCCGAGCGATAGTCCGAGGTCACATCGACGAAATATTCGATGTTGGAGATGAACTCCTCGAAGCTGGCGACCTTGCGGGCCTGCAGCTGCACCGTCGCCACCCTCACCGTCTCCTTGACCGCGAAGGCCGCGCCCCGCCCGTGCGTCTCGGCGTAATAGGGGTTGCGCCAGACCATATGCGCCGCATGGCCCATCGAGGCCGTGTCCGAGGTCAGATAGTTCTCCAGCACGCCGATCGGCTCGAAGCCGGAGCGCATGTGGAAGCCGATCACCGGGTCGTTCAGCTTGCGCGCCGTGACCGCGTCCAGATATTCGCGCGCATTGGGGTAGGCCGCCTTGCGCCGCGCCAGCCCCGGCATCCGCCCGCCGAAGACGATGCCCCTCAAATTCTGGGCCTCGCACAGGTCGCGCCGGGCGTCGTACAGCCGCTGGCCGATCCTCAGCCGCCGCCGGTCCGGATCGACGCACACCTCCATGCCGTAGAACCAGTCCCCGACCGGATCGTGCCGCGCCGCATAGCCGCCGCCCGTGATCTGGGTCCAGGTGTGCGGCGCCATCGCCGTCGTCTCGTCGATGCGGAAGCCGGCGGCGTAGCCGACGATCTCATCGGCGTATTCGACCACGAACTGCCCGTCCGGGAAGGCGGCGATCTGGCCCCGCAGCATGCCCGGCGTATAGGCCGGCATGTCCTTGTAGACCTTGGCCACAAGGGCGGAGATGGCGTTCACATCAGCCGGACGGGCGTTGCGAATGGAGAGGACGGCGGGCTTGGAGGGTTTTGTCATGCGGGGTGAACGCATGGCGAAGCTTGGGGATCAAATCTTGGCGGGCTTTTGCGCCGGCCGCCGTCCGGACCTGTCAGTCGAGCCCAAGCTGGCGGTCCAGACTGGCGGCGCCGGGTCCGCGCGCGATCAGATAGATCAGCGGAGCGGCCCAGAGCAGGTGGGTCGGCCAGCCGCCGGGGATCACGAACAGCTGGATGACCAGCGTCATCCCCAACAGGCCGATCGCGGCGGGCCGGGTCAGCAGGCCGAGGACCAGCAGAACCGGCAGGGCGTGTTCGGCATAGGTGGCCAGGGTGGCGGCGAGATCGGGGGGCAGCAGGGGAACGCGGTACTCCTCGGCGAACAGATACTGCGTCGACGGCGTGATGGTGAGCAGGCCTTCGACCTTGGTCCGGCCGGACAGGAAGAACGGCACGGCCACGCCGAGACGCAGCAGCAAGGCCAGGGGCCAGTCCGGGATGGCGGCCGAGATACGTTGATGGATGCGGGCGATGACGTTCATGGACGGTGGCTCCGGAGGCCGGCGGAGTCGAAGACTCCGAGGGCGATGAGGTCGGCGAAAAGCGAGGAGATGTCGGCCCTGGGGCGGACCGATCGGGCGGCAAGGGACGCCACGCCAAACGGGCGGCCCTTGCGGCAGGCGTCGAGGAAGACCCATTCGGTGCGCGACAGACGGCGGGCGCGCACCTCTGCGCCCGGACGATGGATCAGCAGGCCCTCGGGCTCGGAGCGCCAGCAGAGGTCCTGCTGTTCGGACGGATACCGGTGGGCCAGCCACAGCGACGGCGCCGTCCAGTCGAACCAGAACAGGCGCGCGGAGGGATGCAGGCGAGCCGGCGTGGCCGCCAGGGCCAGTCCGGCGGCTGCGGCCTGCGCCGCCCCGAGCGGGGTCGCGTCAGCGGCCAGATGCGCCTCCGTCCAGGCACGGTCGAGGCGCGCGACCGGCGCCAGATAGGGCATGTCCTGCGCGGGCTCGAAGGCTGCGAGCCACGCAGGAAAGCCCGCGCCGAAGGCGGCGAGGACGGGGTCGTCGCCGGGTTCGGCCTCGACGAACTCCCGGGCCGCGGCGCGGAACCACTCGGCCCCGACCAGCCGGGATACCGTGGGATAGTTGGCCTCGAGCGCATCCACCCGTCCCTTGATGGAGGTGTTGCGATAGACGGCGATGGCGCCCAGCGTCCGGTCATCGGGTCTGAGATGCGGCCACAGTGCGTCGAAACCGCCATCGAGGGCGACCGAAAAGGCATGGTGAAAGCGGGTCACGCCAGGGCTCCCAGGGCCGACAGGGCGCGGCAGGCGCGGGCCTGTTCGCGCAGAAGTTCGCCAAAGGCCGGAACCTGCCCGTCGCGCTCGATCAGGGTGGGTCGCGGGCCGATCCGGTCCAGAAGTCGGCGATAGAGACGCCAGACCCCCTCGCTGACCGGGGCGTCATGGCTGTCGATCAGCAGCGCCTCGCCCCAGACCGGATCCGGGCGGTGACCGGCCAGATGTATCTCGCCGACCAGGGCGGCGGGAACGCGATCGAGCCAGTCCTCGGCCGACAGACCCATGTTGCAGGCGCTGACGTGGACGTTGTTGACGTCCACCAGAAGCCCGCAGCCGGTCCGGCGGGTGATCTCGACGAGGAAGTCGACCTCCTCCCAGCAGTGGCCCGACATGGGCAGGTAGGCGGAGGGATTCTCGATCAGCAGGGTCCGGCCCAGCGCCGCCTGCGCCTCGTCGATGTGGTCACAGAGCAGGGTCAGGCTCTCCCGGCTGCGTGGGACGGGCAGCAGGTCGGGGTGATAGACATTGCCCCGGCGCGACCATGCCAGGTGCTCCGACACGACAAAGGGCTGGAAGCGGTCGATCAGATCGCGAAATCGCGCCAGATGGGACCGGTCCGGCCGCTCGTCGCCGGCCAGGGACAGGCCCACGCCGTGCAGGGACAGCGGATGGACGGCGCGGATTCGCTCCAGCCAGGCGAGTCGGGGGCCGCCCGCGACCATGTAATTCTCGGGGTGAACCTCGAACCACAGGCCGCGCTGGGGTCCGACCGCCGGGCAGGCCTCGGCCTCGACATAGTGCTGCGGCTTGAGGCCCAGCCCGGCGGTCGGAAAGGCGGTCATCAGCGGTTCGCGATCGGGCTCAGCGAACCATTGCCCCGGGGGGTGCGGATGGCGGCGCAGGTCCCCTTGGCGACGAGCTTCCAGGCATTGCCCTGATAGTCACGGGTCGAGGTGCCGGCGCAGCTGGTGCCGGGGCCGGCGGCGCAGTCGTTCTGGCCGGCGCGGGCGACGCCGTAGCATTTCTCCATGGCGTTTTCCTGCGCAGAGGGGCGGTTCTGCGCCGAGGCGGCGGTGGCGCTGAGCGCGATCAGGGCGCCCGCGCCGACGATGAGTTTGGCCTGGGTGTTCATGGGGTCGTCTCCTCATTCGCCGGTCCGGGGGGTGGAGCGGCCTTGCAGGAGAGGGTTCGACGTCGTCGCGGCGCAGGTTACGAAACGGGCCGGAGAATTATTTCGACGTCGCCCGCCACGCGCCATGTAACGTCCGGCCGGGTCTGCGCGAATGGAGTTGCGTGGTGGACAGGGAAGCCGAGCTGAAGTGCCTGATGCTGCGAGGTCTCGATGGAGATCCCGTGGCCTGGCGCATGCTGCTCACCCAGCTAAGGGGCGCCCTGACTCCCTATTTCAGACGCCGCCTGAGCGGACTGGAAGCTGATGCCGAGGACCTGGTGCAGGACTGTCTGATCGCCATACACGCCAAGAGGGCGACCTATGACCGCTCGCTGGCCTTCACCGCCTGGGCGTATGCGATCGCGCGCTACAAGCTGATCGATCATTTCCGGCGTCAGGGTCGCAGGGTTCACGTTCCGATGGAGGACGCCGCCGTTCTGACGGCGGAACATTCGGTCGAGGACGGCGTCGTGCGGCGGGACCTGGCGAAGGTCCTGTCCATCCTGCCGCTGAGGCAGCGGCGATTGATAGAAGACGTGCGTATCGGGGGGTTCAGCCTGGCCGAGGCGGCGGCGCGCAACGGGTGTACCGAGGGCGCGGCCAAGGTCAGCGTCCACCGTTCAATGAAGGCGCTGTCCGCCAGCGTAAACGCCCATGAAGACTGATGATCTGATCGACGCCCTCGCCGCGGGCCTTCAGCCGGCGCCGCCGGCGCGACTGAACGCCCTGTTGCTGGCCGGTGCGGCCGCGGCCTCCGTCGCCGCCGTGGCGATCCTGCTCGGCATCCGGCCCGCCCTGGTCGAATCCCTTTCCTATCCGGCGTTGTGGATGAAGGGCCTCTACACAGCGGCCCTCGCCGGCGCGGCCTTGTGGCTCAGCGCCCGGGCCGGCCGGCCGGGCGCCGATACGCGCCTGCCCCTTGCGGTGCTGGCGGCGACCATCGGGCTGGCCGTCCTCTGGGGCGCCGCGGAGCTCCTGCTGGCGCCCGGAAGCGAGCGGCTGCCGGACTGGCTGGGCCGGACGTGGACGATCTGTGGCCGCAACATCCTGCTGGTCTCGGCGGCGGCGGCCGTACCCACCTTCCTGTCGGCCCGGCAACTGGCCCCGACCCGTCCGGCCTTCTCGGGGTTCGCCCTGGGCATGGCCACGGGCGGAATCGCGGCGACGGCCTATGGCGTGCTGCATTGTCCGGAATCGACCGCCGCCTTCGTGGCGACCTGGTACACCCTGGGCGTGGCGGCCGCCGGCCTGATCGGCGCGCTCGCCGGACGGTTCGCCCTGCGCTGGTAGTCGCCGCGAGACCGGGCGTACCAAGCCCGGTCCAGGATACGTCAAAAACGGTCGCAGGCACGTCGCTGTACGCCGGTCGGCAAAAAAGAACATATTGGCAACCAGAACAAACCGTGTACTAACTGCGCTTCAACAGGGAGCGGGTCCAGGCGGGTCTCTCCCGGAACCAGATGGGAATCATGGCAAGGGAGAGTGGCAAGGTGGCAGCTCAGGCGAATTTGAAGTTGGTGACGCGGGACGACGGCGACAAACAGCGGGCTCTGGAGGCGGCGATCGCCCAGATCGACCGCGCCTTCGGCAAGGGCTCGGTGATGAAGCTGGGCAAGAACGGCGTGACCGAAGCCATTCCTTCGGTGTCGACCGGCTCGCTGGGCCTAGACATGGCGCTCGGCATCGGCGGTCTGCCGCGCGGCCGGGTCATCGAGGTGTTCGGGCCGGAAAGCTCGGGCAAGACCACCCTGGCCCTGCACACCGTGGCCGAGATCCAGAAGGCCGGCGGCACCGCCGCCTTCGTCGACGCCGAACATGCGCTCGACCCGGGCTACGCCCAGAAGCTGGGCGTCAACCTCGACGACCTGCTGGTGTCCCAGCCCGACACCGGCGAACAGGCGCTCGAGATCGTCGACACCCTGGTGCGCTCCGGCGCCGTGGACATCGTGGTGGTCGACTCCGTCGCCGCCCTGACCCCGCGCGCCGAGATCGAGGGCGAGATGGGCGACAGCCTGCCCGGCCTGCAGGCCCGTCTGATGAGCCAGGCCCTGCGCAAGCTGACCGCCTCGATCAACAAGTCGCAGTGCATCGTCCTGTTCATCAACCAGATCCGTCACAAGATCGGCGTCATGTACGGCTCGCCCGAGACGACCACGGGCGGCAATGCGCTGAAATTCTACGCCTCGGTCCGCCTCGACATCCGCCGCACCGGCGCGATCAAGGACCGCGACGAGGTGGTCGGCAACACCACCCGCGTGAAGGTGGTCAAGAACAAGGTCGCGCCGCCGTTCCGCGAGGTGATCTTCGACATCATGTACGGCGAGGGCATCTCCAAGCTGGGCGAGATCATCGACCTGGGCGTCAAGGCCGGGATCGTCGAGAAGTCGGGCAGCTGGTTCTCCTACGACAGCCAGCGCATCGGCCAGGGCCGCGAGAATGTGCGCGCCTTCCTCAAGGCCAATCCCGACATCGCCGACTCGATTGAAAAGGCCGTGCGCGCCTCGACCACCAAGATCGCCGAAGAACTGCTGGGCACCCCTGAACCCGACGAGGGCCAGGACCTCGAGGGCTGATACGGCTCCATTGAACGAGGCGGACGCTGTCAACGCAGCGACCGCTTCGGACGGTGATTTTCTCAATCAGAACCTTCTCCGGCCGGGTCCCGCGACCCGCCTCCGACCCCCGCGGGGCCGGGCCGGACGGAGCGGGCCGTCCGGTCTCCACCCGGGTCGGGCGGCCCTTTTTTATCGCCGAAGCCGGCGCGTCAGGGCCGGACGGACGCGCAGGAAGACCCGGTAGAGCCGCTCCAGCAGCGCCAGCACCGTCCGGTTCCGGGCCACGAGCCCGAACGGCCGCAACAGGGGAATGGCGCGCCACATGGCGGCGAAGGCGGCGGCGCCCGACACGATCACCCCGTCCTCCCGTGCGTGGAACCGGGCCAGCAGTTCGGCCCGGTCGAGCGGGCAATTCCCCGACCCGTTCGCCACATCGGTGAACAGGATAGCCCCGCGCCGGTCGAGCCTGCGCATCACGGCGATCTCGCGCCGGCACAGGGGACAGTCACCGTCAAACCAGACCTCAAGCGCGGACATGGTCCCATCCTACACCGGCGCCGCCGCCTGCGCCCGGCCGCACCCGAGCGTGCGGCGATCTGTCCGGCGCCCCGCGCCGCCCTCTTGCGCCGGCCCGGCGCCCGCGCGACCGTCGCCCCAAGGGAGACCCGCCATGACCGATGTCGCCAACACCCTGACGCTCGCCCGCACCGCCCTCTACGCGGGCCTGCTGGCCGGGGCGCTCGACATCACCGCCGCCATCGTGACCAACCTCCAGGTCCCGGCCCGGGTCGTGCTGCAGTCCGTCGCCGGAGGCTGGCTCGGCCCGGCGGCCTACAGGGGCGGCTGGCCGACGGCCTGGCTGGGGCTGGCCTCGCATTTCGCCATCATGCTGGTCATCGCCGTGATCTTCGTGGCCGCCGCCGCCGCCATTCCCGCGCTTCGCCGCGTCTGGATCCCCGCCGGCGTGGTGTTCGGCGTCGCGGTCTGGTTGGCCATGGCCTTCGTCGTGGTGCCGATGTCGGCGTCGCCGCTGACCCCGCCCGCCGACCTTGTGACGGCATTGAAGCCGATCGCCGTGCATATCGTGGCCGTCGGCCTGCCCATCGCCTGGGTGGCTCGCCGCATGCTCGGCGCCGCCTGAGCCGCCTCGATCACGGGCGGGTGATGCATTGGGGCTGAAACCCCTATATGACGCCCCTTCCCCGTTTCTCCCCCGACCGAACGCGCACCGTCATGTCCAGCCTCAAACAGATCCGCTCGACCTTCCTCGACTATTTCGCCGCCGATGGGCACGAGAAGGTCCACTCGGCCCCGCTGGTGCCGCAGAACGACCCGACCCTGCTGTTCGTCAACGCCGGCATGGTGCCGTTCAAGGACTATTTCACCGGCGCCTCGACCCCGCCGTACCCGCGCGCCACCAGCTCGCAGAAATGCGTCCGCGCCGGCGGCAAGCACAACGACCTGGACAATGTCGGCTACACCGCCCGGCACCTGACCTTCTTCGAGATGCTGGGGAATTTCTCGTTCGGCGACTATTTCAAGGAACACGCGATCGATCGCGCCTGGACTCTCGTCACCAAGGATTTCGGCCTCGACCCGAAACGCCTGCTGGTCACCGTCTATATCGACGACGATGAGGCCGCGGCGATCTGGAAGAAGGTCACCGGCTTCGGCGATGACAAGATCATCCGCATCGCCGGCTCCGACAATTTCTGGGCCATGGGCGACAACGGCCCCTGTGGGCCCTGCACCGAAATCTTCTGGGACTACGGCGACCACGTCCCCGGCGGCCCTCCCGGTTCGCCCGATGAGGACGGCGACCGGTTCGTGGAGATCTGGAACAACGTCTTCATGCAGTTCGAGAAGGAGAACGACGAGATCGTCCGTTCCCTGCCGAAACCGTCGGTCGACACCGGCATGGGCCTCGAGCGGATCGCCTCGGTGCTGCAGGGCAAGAATTCGGTGTTCGACACCGACCTGTTCCAGACCCTGATCGCGGCCTCGGCCGACGCCACCGCGACCGATCCGAACGGGGCCATGGCCGCCAGCCACCGGGTCATCGCCGACCACCTGCGCAGCTCGTCCTTCCTGATCGCGGACGGCGTCACCCCCTCGAACGAGGGCCGCGGCTATGTCCTGCGCCGGATCATGCGCCGGGCCATGCGCCACGCCCACCTGCTGGGCGCCGCCGATCCGCTGATGCACCGGCTGGTGCCGACCCTCGTCTCCGAGATGGGCGAGGCCTTCCCCGAACTGAAGCGCGCCCAGGCCTTTGTCGAGGACACGCTGAAGCAGGAAGAGATCCGTTTCCGCACCACCCTCGGCCGCGGCATGGGCCTGCTGGAGGACGCCTCGAAGGATCTGGGCGAGGGCGGCGTGCTGTCGGGCCAGACGGCCTTCACCCTCTATGACACCTATGGCTTCCCGCTCGACCTGACCCAGGACGAGGCGCGCCGCCGCGGTTTCACCGTCGACACCGACGCCTTCGACGCCGCCATGAACGAGCAGAAGGCCCGCAGCCGCGAACACTGGACCGGCTCGGGCCAGACCGCCTCGACCGGCGAATGGCTGGCCCTGCGCGACCGCCTCGGCCCCACCGTCTTCACCGGCTATGACGCCGTCGAGGGATCGGGCGAGGTCCTGGCCATCGTGCGCGACGGCGCGTCGGTCGACGACCTGTCGGCCGGCCAGACCGCCGAAGTCCTGTTCGACCAGACCCCCTTCTACGGCGAAGGCGGCGGCCAGGCCGGCGACAAGGGCGAGATCGAAAGGATCGACGCCA
>CAYNNT010000038.1:0-2982 GCA_964398675.1 uncultured Brevundimonas sp. | reverse complement strand
CCAGCAGGGATCGGCCACCGTGCTCGACGTCCAGAAACACGCCGGCGACCTGTTCGCCCACCGTATCGAAGTCACCTCGGGCACCCTGGCCATCGGCGCCCGCGCGCAGCTGCGATCCAGCTCAGCCGCGCGCCTGACCACCCGCGCCAACCACTCCGCCGCCCACCTGCTGCACAAGGCGCTCGCCAATGTGCTGGGCGGCCACGTGGCCCAGAAGGGCCAGATGGTCGACGCCGAACGCCTGCGTTTCGACTTCAGCCACAACGCGCCGGTCACCGAGGACGAACTGGCCCGGATGGAGGATGAGGTGAACGCCGTCATCCGCCAGAACCTGCCCGCCGAGACGAAGATGATGGGCCCGCAGGAGGCCATCGCCGCCGGCGCCGTCGCCCTGTTCGGCGAGAAATACGGAGACGAGGTCCGCGTTCTGACGCTGGGCCGCGACCTGGCCGAGGCGGACAAGCCCTATTCGGTCGAGCTGTGCGGCGGCACCCACGTCGCCCGCACCGGCGACATCGCCCTGTTCAAGATCGTGTCGGAGAGCGGCATCGCCGCCGGCGTGCGCCGGATCGAGGCCCTGACCGGAGAGGCGGCCCGCCAGTTCCTGCTGGCCCAGGCCGGGGTGGCGAAGACGCTGGCCCAGTCGTTCAAGGTCCAGACCGCCGACGTCCCCGCCCGCGTCGAGGCGCTCACGGCCGACCGCCGCGCGCTGGAGAAACAGGTCGCCGAGCTGAAGAAGCAACTGGCCCTCGGCGGCGGCGGCGGTTCCGCCAACGCCGCGCCGGAGGAGATCAACGGCGTCAAGCTGATCGCCCGCGTGCTGGACGGCGTCGACGGCAAGGGCCTGCGCGGCGTGGCCGAGGACTTCCGCAAACAGGTCGGTTCGGGCGTCGTCGCCCTGATCGGCGTCACCGAAGGCAAGGCGGCGATCACCGTCGCCGTGACCTCGGACATGGCCGGAAAGGTCAATGCCGCCGACCTCGCGCGCGTCGCCGTGATCGCGATGGGCGGCCAGGGCGCCGGCGGCAAGCCGGACTTCGCCCAGGGCGGCGCGCCGGACGGATCGAAGGCGGAAGACGGCCTCGCGGCGGTGCGGACGGCGCTGGCGGGCTAGGCCTCGGGCCCGGCCTGAAGATCCACCGCCGCCAGCTTCCAGTCGAACAGGCCCCGCCGCTCGAGGATCAGGGCGAGGTGGTCGTCTGGCTGGTCGCGGTCGGTCAGGGTGACGGCGAACTCATTGAGGCTGCGATAGCCCCAGGCCTGATGGATGTCGTCGCCATCGGCCTCGTCCCCGGCAGGTTCCGGCTTGGGGCGACGGGTCGGATCGGGCGCCTCGGCCGTGGTGACCATGTGGGCGACGACCTGGGGCGTGACCACCGCATCGACCGCGCCGGACAGGATCATCGGCGCCAGCATCATGCCCAGACCGCCGAGACCGCTGTCGGCCACGCGGGGGTCGCGGCTCATGCGCGCCATCAGCTCGGCGTTGAGCTCGGACTTCAGACTTTCGCGCAACGACGGAAAGTCGACCAGTTTCTCGATCTTCGCTTCATCCCCGGCCCTGGCCGCGCGGATCAGGGCCTGCGCCGCAAGCACGGGCGCGGCGGCCCAGGCGATGCCGAACAGGACCAGGACTCCGGCAGCGACGCCGACGATCAGTGATTTCTTCATACGACCCTCTGGCGTCGTAACGCCTCCCCACCGCTACGGTTGCCCGAGTCGCGCGGGGTCGCCAAGAGGCCGTCGTCAGCCGCCTCGCGAGCCGCTCTTGCCGACCATGGGAACCGGCGGCGCGGTCACCGGCGCCGGCACGGGCGCGACGCCGTCGGGCAGGCCGACATGAACCAGCTTCCACTCGAACGGCCCCTTGCGCTCGAAGGTGAAGACCGTCTCTGACCCACCCTCGTCAGCGACGCTCATCCGGGCGCGGTTGATGCTCCAGTAGACCGGCTTCGGCAGGGGACCGCCGGTGTTGGTCCCGTCCGTCGACGGCAGGCCGCCGTCGACGCGCTGCGAGGCGTAGCGCCCTTCGCCCCGGGTCAGGGCGGCAATGGCGGCGGGCGTCAGATAGGCGTCGACGTCGGGCGTCCGGGGCGCCGTCGCCTGTTCGATCTGGCGTCGCACGGCGCCGATGGGGTCTTCCATGAAGGACGGCGCGGGGGCGGACGCCGCCGGATTGCCGTCCAGCTGGGGTCTCAGCGACTGGCGCACGGCGGGATAGTCGATCAGCCGCGTCAGGCCGGCGACGTCGCTGGTCTCCGCCGCCGAACGGATGCCGAAGAAGGCCACGGCGGGTGCGGCGAAGAAGGCGAAGACCGCCATCAGGACAGCGAAACCGATCAGCCGGCCGAGCAGCCCTCCGCCGCCGCGCCGGGCCTTCTGGTTCCGGGCCCAGACCGGCTGATGGGGTTCGTCGGATGGCGCGTTCAAGACCGTCTTCCCTCGTGACGGAACATCAATGCACAGGAAGAGCCGCGCTCCAACTTCCCTTCTCCCCCTGAGGGAGAAGGTGGGCCGCGAAGCGGGCCGGATGAGGGGTCGCGCCGGTCTGACCGACCGGTGCGAAACCCCTCACCCGACCGCACCAGAAAGACTGCTTCGCAGTCGTGTGCGGTCTCCCGTCGTCGGGTCGGCTCTGCCGCCCCTCCTCCACCCGCAGGGGGAGAGGGGTTCGATCAGGCCTTCATCGCCGCCGTCAGGTTCTCGGCGACCTTGTCGAGGAAGCCCTCGGTGGTCAGCCAGCCCTGCTGGTCGCCGACCAGAAGCGCCAGGTCCTTGGTCATGAAGCCGGCCTCGACCGTCTCGACCACGACCCGCTCCAGGGTCTCGGCGAAGGTCGCCAGTTCGGCGTTGTCGTCCAGCTTGGCGCGGTGCGAGAAGCCGCGCGTCCAGGCGTAGATCGAGGCGATGGAGTTGGTCGAGGTCGCCTCGCCCTTCTGGTGCTGGCGGTAGTGGCGGGTGACGGTGCCGTGGGCGGCTTCC